>NZ_JBSGCB010000002.1:0-323646 GCF_053601595.1 Nocardia sp. NPDC004711
CGACCGCCGATTACCTGAACTTCGTCCTGAGCCGGATCACCCTGCCCGGCTCGCTCTACCTCGGCGCTGTTGCGGTGCTACCGAACCTGCTGCTGGGCATCGGCTCCGGAGGTGGCGGCGTGTCCAGCCTGCCGTTCGGTGGTACCTCCGTGCTGATCATTGTGAGCGTCGGCCTCGATACCGTGAAACAGATCGAGAGCCAGTTGATGAACCGAAACTACGAAGGGTTCCTGAAGTGAGACTCGTACTGCTCGGACCGCCCGGTGCCGGTAAAGGCACCCAGGCCGAACTGTTGTCGGAAAAGCTCGGTGTTCCGCACATCTCCACCGGGAACCTCTTCCGCACGAATATCGCGGAGCAGACTCCGCTGGGCCGCGAGGCGCAGCAGTACCTGGACGCCGGCAACCTGGTCCCGTCGGACGTGACCAACCGCATGGTCGAGGCGCGCATCGCCGAGCCGGACGCCGTCAACGGCTTCATCCTGGACGGCTACCCGCGCACCGTGGATCAGGCCGAGGCGCTGGAGAAGATGCTCAAGGAGGCCGGCAAGGAGCTCGACGCCGTCATCTCCTTCGTGGTCGACGAGGACGTGGTGGTCGAGCGCATGCTGGCCCGCGGCCGCGGCGACGACACCGAAGAGGTCATCCGCAACCGCATGCGTGTCTACCGCGAGGAGACCGAGCCGCTGCTGGAGCACTACGACGGCCAGGTCGTCTCGGTCGAGGGTATCGGCGACGTCGCCGAGGTCAACGAGCGGGCGCTGAAGGCCCTGGGCCGCTGAATGGTCTTCGGACGCAAGAGCAAGCGGGTGGTGCCCTTCCGCACCGCCGGTGAACTGGACGCCATGGCGGCGGCCGGCGCTGTCGTCGGCCGCGCGCTGGTGGCGGTGCGAGCCGCCGCCGCGCCCGGCGTCTCCACCTGGGAGCTGGACGAGGTGGCCGAGCAGGTCATCCGTGAGGCCGGGGCGATCCCGTCCTTCAAGGGCTACCACGGTTTCCCGGGCTCCATCTGCTCGTCGGTGAACGACCGGGTGGTACACGGCATCCCGTCCAAGGACGAGGTCCTCGCCGAGGGCGACCTGGTGTCCATCGACTGCGGCGCCATCCTCGAGGGCTGGCACGGCGATTCGGCGTGGACCTTCGGCGTCGGCACCATCATCGAGGCGGACCGCCTGCTCAGCGAGGCGACCCGGCTGTCCATGGAGGCCGGCATCGCCGCCATGCTCCCGGGCAACCGGCTCTCGGACGTCTCGCACGCCATCGAGCAGGGCACCTACGCCGCCGAGAAGCTGCACGATCGCAAGTACGGCATCGTCTCCGGTTACGGCGGCCACGCCATCGGTCGCGAAATGCACATGGACCCGTTCCTGCCCAACGAGGGCGCGCCCGGTAAGGGCCCCGAACTCCGCGTCGGCTCCGTCCTCGCCATCGAGCCCATGCTCACCCTCGGCACCACGGAAACCCATGAGCTGGACGACAACTGGACCGTCGTCACCGACGACGGCACCCGAGCCGCCCACTGGGAACACACGGTCGCGGTCACCGAGAACGGCCCGCGCATCCTGACCCTGCGCCCGGAGTAGGCTCCGCACAACACTTTCCGCACCCGCTTCAGCCCCAGGCCGAGGCGGGTGCGGTCGTTTCCGGCCCGCTCTGCCGGCCGATGTCCCCCGATGGCTCCCTTCACGCGATCGATCCGCGGAGTCTGCCAACGGTTTCCGCAATCGAATTGGCCGAAGCGGCTCTGCCGCAGGGTGTTTCCGGCGTCCGACCCATGCGGGTCGGTCATACCGGGTATGCGGGATTCTCGCTGTTCGCATGCCCGCACCGCCCGTAGCGTCGAGCGTATGAGCACCACGGACAACCGAGAACTCATCCGGGTCGTCTTCGAGCAGCTGGCCCTGGGCAACGGTCGCGCCCTGACCGACGCGATGGCCGACGATTGCCGCTGGACCTTTCCCGGATCGTGGTCCTGGTCGGGCACCTGGGGTCCGAAAACCGCTGTGGTGCAAGGTCTCCTGCGTCCCCTGATGGGCCAGTTCGCCGACGCCTACCGCATGGAGGCGGATCTGATCCTGGCCGACGGCGACCGAGTGGTGGTCCAGGCCCGCGGCTACGCCACCACCCTCGCCGGCGAGCCCTATCGCCAGACCTACTGCCTGCTGTTCACCATGGCGAACGGCCTGATCACCGAGGTGGTGGAGCACTGCGACACGGCCCTGGTGGAGCGGGTCCTGAAGCTGCTCACGCCCACGTCCTGATCCGTCGGGCGTGGCGGCGGGGACCCGGGGCGGGTTCTGGTTCGATGAAGTGATGGCCGAGAGGGTTGTTCTCATCACCGGGACCTCCAGCGGGATCGGGCTGGCGGTCGCCGCCGCGGCGGTGCGGGCGGGGTACCGGACCGTGGCGACACTGCGCAATCTGGACAAGGCCGGGCGGGTCCGGGACACCGGGGCCGACGTGCGGCGCCTGGATGTCACAGACCCTGTCTCCGTCGCGGAGTGCCTGGCGGGCGTGGTCGGCGACTACGGCCGGCTGGACGCCCTGGTCAACAACGCGGGCATCTCGGTGCTGGGCACCCTGGAGCACCTGCCGATGGCGGACATCCGCCGGGCCATGGAGGTCAACTACTTCGGAGTGGTCGAGGTGACCAAGGCCGCCATGCCGCATCTGCGCGCGTCGAAGGGTCGCGTGGTGACGGTGACGAGCGTCGGCGGCGCGGTCGGCCAGCCGTTCAACGAGGCGTACTGCGCGGCGAAATTCGCGGTCGAGGGGTTCATGCAGAGCCTGGAGCCGGTGGCGGCCACGGTCGGCGTCGGGGTGAGCGTCATCGAACCCGGCGCGGTGACAACGGAATTCGTCAACAACGCGCAAATCGACATTCCCGCCGCCATCGACGCCGCCGGTCCCTACGCCCCCGCGCTGGAGGCCTACATCAACCGCACCCGCGGCGCCTACCGCACCGCCCAAACCGCCGACCAGGTCGCCGAGGTGGTCCTGTCCGCCCTCACCGCCTACCCGATCGTCTTCCGCTGGCAGACTTCGGACTTCGCCCGGGCTTTCGTCGCCGACAGCCTCTCGGACCTCGACGGTTCCATCGTCGCGGGCCTGACCTCGAAGTGGGTCCGTTGACAGCGGGGTTCAGAACAGTCGAATATGCCTGACCCCCACCAGGATCCGACGTAGCTCGCTGCGGAGTCTACCGTCGGTGTTCGGGGTCAGGGTGAGGCCGGAGGCGGCAGCGATGTGGTCGGCGACCTCACGCAGCGAGAGCTCGTCGGTGTGGATGTGTTCGGCGAATTCCGGTCGAGCCAGGGCATTCAGGCAATGATCCACCCGGTCGATGGCGAAGCTCTCGTGCCGCAGCCCGCCCAGCGCCCGTTCCCGCAGCCGCCGCACCACCGTCTCCGGACGCGCCATGAGCGCGAAATGCCGTACGTCGTGGCCCTTTTCGCGCAGCCGCCCGACTGTTTCCGCGAAGTAGACCGGCTCGACCACCGTCATCGGCGCGATCACCGGCCCGCCGTGTTTGCTCAACACCAGATCGACTGTCTCGAAGACGCCCTGTCGCCAGGCCGGTAGATCCTGGAAGTCGGGCCGGAACTCCTTGGGGATAACCCGATGCAGCCCGAACCCGACCTCCTCGGGATCGCACACCACACTCCCGGGCAGCCGCCGATGCAACTCGAACGCGGTGTGCGTCTTCCCTCCGCCGAAGGGCCCATTGATCCACAGCAGCATGCCCGCCACCCTAGCCGCGGGCATTGCTGTCCCTGGTCAGCTTTCGAGCAGGATGGTGACGGGACCGTCGTTGACGAGCTCGACATGCATATGCGCCCCGAACCGTCCGGTAGCGACCGTCGCCCCGAGTGTGCGCAGGGTGGCGGCGAACGTGTCCACCAGCGGTTCCGCGACCGGCCCGGGGGCGGCGGCGTTCCACGAGGGGCGACGGCCCTTGGCGGTATCGGCGTAGAGAGTGAATTGGCTGATCACCAGAATGGGCGCGGACAGGTCGGCGGCGGAGCGTTCGCCGTCCAGAATCCGCAATCGGAACAATTTGTCGGCCAGCGCTTTCGCCGTGTCCTCGGTGTCGGTGTGGGTAACGCCGACCAAGGCCACCAGTCCGTGGGGCGCGCCGTGCGCGGCCGGATCGATCCGTCCGACCACCTCGCCGTCGACGGTCACCTGAGCCGATGTCACACGCTGCACCAGTACCCGCATGATCATCGATCTTCTCAGATGGCCGAGCCGTGCTCGCTTGGCTACCCTGGGACGGCCGCGCATGCCCCGAATTTCCTTGTGCGCCACCGGGAGTTCACAGCAGTAGGCTGTGCTGGCATCTTCAGCTGGCAACGGGCGGAGCGACAGTAGTTAGCGATGGCACCTGACAACAAAGACAAGTACAAGGACAAGGACCAGACGGCCTGGCCGACGCTGAAGGACCAGGCGAATTCCGGTCACCTGGAATTCGAGCCGGGCGCGGCGGAGCAGGGAGCCCAGGCCGCGTCGACTCTGGTGGGCGATCTGCTGTACTACCAACAGATCATCGACGGTCATCTCACCGACATCGGCCCGATCGGCGATCAGGAGTCGGGCAAGACGCTGGCCACGTATCTCGGTGCGATCGGCACGCACATGTCGGATGCGCTCACGACGCATATCGCCATCCTGCGGGACATGATCGACACGTTCAATCAGGCGGGGCGGAACTACGTCAACACCGACCAGATGTCGGCGGACAACCTGCGATACCTGCACACCTCGGCGCCGGACACCGCCACCAACCTGAACATCGGCATCCCGAACAAGAAGTCGCCCGACAGTTACGACGATTCGGCCGACGACAGCTACCCGGACAGCCTGAAGAATTACAAGGGCGGAAAGGAGTCCTACTCCGTACGTCCGGAGCCCAAAGACACCAGGAGCTGGGAGCAGCTGTACAGCCTCAGGCAGGATATGAAGCCCGATCCGTACAACAACGCCTATGAGCTCTACAAGCTGCTGAAGACCAAGGTCGACGGGAGCCTCACCGACTTCGACAACAAGATCCAGGCGCTGCAGAGCAAGTGGCGCAGTGATGGCGCGAGCGCCGCGCAGGCCGCGGTGACGAGCTATTGCAACAGCATTCAGCCGCTGCTCGACACCATGGACAACGCGTCCCAGGTCATGCGGTACACCAACCGCTGGATGATCCAGACCGCGGCGGCCATGCCGTACGAGGGTCCGCATCAGCCGTGGAGTTGTGACAAGCAGGGCGAGCTGGACCGTTACCGCGGCCATTACCAAGACCACTACGTCGACGGCGTGAACCACACCGTGCAGTCGACCCCTTCGGTTCCCGTTCCGGTGCCGGTCGACAAGCCCAAGCCGGATCCCAACCCGAACCCGAACCCGAATCCGAACGCCAACCCGAATCCCAATCCGAATCCGAACCCCAACCCGAATCCGAACCCCAACCCGAATTCTGGTGGCGGCACCCCGAACGCCGGTGGTGGTACCCCGAACGCCGGTGGTGGTACCCCGAACGCCGGTGGTGGCACTCCGACCCCGAACCCCAAGATTCCTCCGCTCAAGGACGTCAAGGATCCGAACTCCAACGGTTCCGACCCGAACGGCAGCAATCCGAACGGCACGAACCCGAACGGCTCGAATCCCTACGGTTCCAACCCGAACGGTTCCAATCAGAGCTACCCGAATCAGTCTCAGCCGCAGAACAGCTCGACCGGCAGCAGCTCCGGCGGTTCGGACATGTCGCAGCTGACCAGCGTGTTGAGTTCGCTGGTCAGCGGTGTGAGTACCGGCATCTCGACGGTGGCCCAGCAGCTGCCGTCCATCCTGCAGGCGCTGGATTCGATGCATTCCACGGATCTGTCGACATTGGCCACCGCGCTGGGCGTGCCCGAGGACAAACTGACGACCGCGTTCACCGCGATCGAGCAGGACCCCTCGAAGGTGACGCAGTTGTCGCAGCTGCTGGGCCTGTCGGGGGACACCCCGCAGACGCCCACGCCGACCGCCGGGCTGCCGGGCGACACCACGCCGCTGGGTGTGGCGACCACGCCGAACTCGGGTCTGGTGAACGCGATTCCCGCAGCGGCCGTGACCAATTCGCCATTGGCGGGGCTGACCAACCTGTTCGGCGGCGGTGCGAGTCCGGATGCTGGCCTGCAGCCGCTGGTGGGCGTCGTGGCCGCACCGTCGGACGAGGCGACGCCGACTGCGACCGGGATCCCTTCCGCCGCTGCGGATCCCGCGCCCGAGCAGGTCGACTTCATCCGTGGCTTCGGGCAGACGCTCGAGGGCGTCATCGAAAGGAACCCGGTGGTCGAGGCATGATCTGGGAGTTCACCGACATCGAGTTCAAGGTCCTGTGCAACCTGTACCGGCAGGGCGCGATTCCCTCGCCGCTGGTGTACACGAGCCGGACCATGGATCCGGACGTCTACGACCGTGAGCTGTTAGCGGCCCAGGAGGAACTCGACCAGCGACTCGACCCGGAGTTTCGTGCGGTGTTCGAAGCCGTCTGCAACCCAGAGGTTTTCGTGGGTCTGCACGGCTGGCACGACGCGGATATCGACAATCCGGCGAAACACCTGGTGGTGCACGGGGCGCGGCGAGGCCGCCGCGCCTGCGTGCTGATCCAGCGGCCGGGCGAGACGACGATGCACAGCGCCGGCGTTACGATGATCGAATGCGAGCCGGAGGAGCTGGCGCGCCTGTTGGTGGCGCAGCTCCCCGAGGTGGAGCCGGGCCAGTCGACCGCGATCCCGATCGCCTCCGAGCCCGTGCCCCCGGATCCCTATGAGGCGCCGCGTGCTTCGGCCTTCGACACCTTCGAGGAATCCGTCGACAGCCGGAGTCTGCGCTTCCTGTCGACCCCGGCCGATCAGACCGGGGCCATGCAGATTCTGCAGGGCCGCTCCAAGTACGGACCGCGAGGTGTCGCGGTCTCCACCCTGGTGTGGCGGGATCTGCCCGGGGACGGTCGCTACCTGATCGATCTCGATCCGGAAGCGAAGTCCGCGGTCGGCGTGGACAACCGTCGGCTCATCGATCACCTCGACCGTGTGATCCGTCAAATTCTGGAACACATGGAATCCCGTGGGGAGCAAGAAGAGTACGTGTGATCCGATGAGGAGGCGCGGCAACCAGGACCGTCGCGCCCCTCGGAATCGGCACTGTCCGTTAACATTCCGTCCACGGTCTGGTTGCCCGGGGCTGCCAAGGTCAACATCATGAGCGGCAGTCGGCTGGAGTCCTACCATGATCTGCTGATCACGGCGTCGCAGCGCACCGGCGATGTCCGCGATGGCATCAACGGGGTGGTGAACACCTTCGGCGCTCAGGCGGACGCGCTCGGCACGCCGTGGGGCGATGATTCGCTCGGCAATCAGTTCGCGAATGGCGACCAGGGCTACCTGGCCAGCAAGAAGAACATTCTCGAGGGCGCGACCAATATGGCCGGCACCTTCGCGAATTTTTCGAAGTCGCAGAAGGATTCGGCCGACAAGCTGGAGGCGACCGAAGAGGCCAACCGCGAGGGCTTCCAGCAGGCCGCGCAATGAGCAACGAACGCCAGAAGGCCGAGCTGGCCGAGATCCTCGACGGCTTCGGCGAGCAGATGCGCCTCATCACCCAGCTGCAGCATGAGCGGGCGGCGTTGACCGCGTCGGTCACGGTCCGCAAGCGGGTGACGGTCACGGTGAACGCCGACGGCACCGTGATCGAGACCAAATTCTCTTCTGACATAGAGGATCTCGACTACACGGAGATCGCCCGGGCGGTCACCGACGCCGCGCAGCAGGCCGCCGCCGAGGTGGCCCGCCGCGGCCGCGACATCATGGCCCCGGTCTCACAGAACCGGAAGCGGCTGCCCACCCTCGCCGACCTGGTGCCCGGCATGCCCGACCTGAGCAAGGAACTCGCGATTCCGGACCCGCCGGTGGTGTCCACCGCGCCGCCGAAATCGCCGGAGCGCCTGGGCGGTTACCGCGAGACCGACGCGAATATCGATGCGGCACAGCCGCGACGGGGCGGGGCCACCGATTCCGGATGGTGATACGACCGCGCCGGGCGAGGTAGCCGGACATGGCTCTCGAACTGCCCTCGGAACTCGAATGGCTGGGCTGGATCGTCGGGGTCGAATGGCCCCAGGGCAACGAAGACCAGATGTGGGACCTGGCCACCTACTGGAAGAACGCGGCCGACGGCCTGCGTAACCAGGTCTCGGGCATCGACGCGGCCAAGTCCGCCACGCTGGCCGCGTATGTCGACGGTGACGGCCGTGACCAAATGGCCAAGCAGTTCGATCTGATGGCCGGTGTCGGCGGGAAACAGGACGGCAATACCTCCATCCTGGATCTGGCGGGTTTCTTCGATCAGCTGGGTGATTCGGTGCACGACACCGGCACCGAGATCGAGTCGACCAAGTTGATGTTCTACTCGTCGCTGGCCATGCTGGCGTTCGAGATGGCCGCGGCCTGGATCTTCCCGCCCACGGCCCCGGCCGCGGAGGCGGCGGCGCAGGCGGCCACCCGCATCGCTGTGCGCATCATCGGCAGGGAGGCGGTCGAGCGCATCGCCGAGTATGTCGGCAAGCTGGTCGGCTCGTCGCTGGCGAAATTCATGCTGCGGCACTTCGTTCTGGACGCCGGGCTGGGCGTGCTCCAGGAAGTGGGCATCGAGGGTTACCAGATCGCGGCCGGGCACCGCAGCGGTTTCGACTGGGGCAAGATCGGCGTCACCGCGGTGAGTTCGGCCGCGGGCGGTATCGCCGGTGGCAAGGTCGGCAAGGCACTGGGCGAGCACTTCGAGGGCTCGGCCATGAACCACTACCTGAGTGCGGCCATCACCGGCACCAGTGCCGGATTGGCCGGTGCGGGAGCGGGATTCCTGGCGGGGACCGGCGCGCAGTTCGGGCTCGACGCCTATCAGCACGGCTGGGGCGACGCCTGGAAGAACATGGGCAACGCCTTCACCAATTTCGACCCGCGCATGCTCACCGCCGGTGTCTCCAATGGCGGCCTGTCCGGCCTGAATCACACGGCCTCCCACAGCTTCTGGGAGCCGCGCGTCTCCGCATGGAAGGCGGGCGTGCCCTCCGATCTGGCGAATGTCGGTGCGCGCCCGGACGGTTCGGGCATCAATCCCGGTGACACAGGTGGCCACACCGGCGGCGATACGGGCCACACGGGTGGCGGCGATGTCGGCAACACCGGTGGTGGCGATTCCGGCAACACAGGTGGCGGCGACGGCGGCCGCACCAGTGACACCGGCGGACCCAATACGCACGCGGCCGGATTCGAAGGCGACAGCAGCGATCCCACCGCCAATGCCCGGCCCACCGGCGACGGCAGCACCGCACATCCCGAGGGCGGCGACACCGGTGGCGTCGGCGGCGGCGAAGGCCGTGCGTCCGACCGCGGCGCGCCGACCGACGATCCGTCGGCCACCTCCGGCGGTGACCACGGCCAGGCCCACACACCGCAGGACACCACCTCCCACACCCCCGTAGACAGCACCTCCGGCGACACCCACGGCAGCCCACCGCACGCGGGCACCCTCGAAACCAGCGGCACCTCGGTCGATTCCGGCGTCCAGGCGGGCAAACACGAAACCCCCGCCCCCACCGCCGATTCCACCCCCAACGGCCCCGGCCCCACCCAGAACTCCGCCGCTCCCGCCGCCCAGACCTCGTCGGGCCCCACCCAATCGTCGTCCGGCCCGGCGCAATCCTCGGCGCCCGCCGACTCGCGGGTCGCCTCTTCGCCGGCTCCGGCCGCCGACCCCAAGGCATCCTCGAGCACCTCCACCGCCTCGGATTCCAGTGCCCAGCCCTCGGATTCCGGCTCGCGCGCCGGTGACGCGGGCGCGCCGTCGGACACCGGCGCGAGCGATGCCCCGCGCGCGGGCAGCCCCGCCGATGCGGGCGCGCAGGCGGATTCGGGCCCCCACGACACGCCCGCCTCCGCGCCCCAGTCCGATTCGAACGGGTCGAGCCACGGCCTCGCGCCCCAGAGCGCCCCGGCGGCGGCCCCGCACGACGCGTCCGGTGCCGGGCCCGCCTCCGGTCCGACCGACACCCCGATCGCCGCCGCCTCCAACACGGCCGCCCCGGCGTCGCCCGCCGTGGGGGGCGACCGCGCGGGTGTCACGGCCTCCGCCGCACCCGCCGCCCACACCGCGGCCCCCCAGCATGGCGGTGCCGCACCGGAACCGCGTTCCGAGACACCGCGTTCCGACGCTCCGCGCTCGGATACGTCGCGCGCCGGTGGCTCCGGGGACCGGCCCGCCCCGGCTCGTGCCGGTGATGCCGCGGGCGCTCGGCCCGACGGCCGCCCGGAATCGACGCGCCCCCAGACGGGTACGGACGCCCGCCCCCAGACCGGCACCGACGCCCGCTCGGGCGCACCCGAGGCCCGCCCCGGCGAGGAATCGACCGCGGCCCACCCGGACTCCACCGAGCCCGGCCACGAGCCGACCACCCCGGAGCGCGGCACGACGCCCGTCGACGCCGATCACCCTGTGGCCGAGCGTGATTCCGCTCCCATCGAGGACACCGAACACCCCGGACCCGGGCGCGAACCCGATCCGTCCCAGCCCGAGGCCCCGGTGGAATCCGAGCCCCGCGCGGGCGTGTCTCCCGAGCCCACCCCCACTCACGACGAGACCGCTCCCGCCGAGCACCCTGCGGAACAGCCGGATTCACGAGAGGGCGCAACCCGCGACGGCACAGACTCCGGTACTCCGCGCGCGGACGACGAGCTACACGATCCCGCCGTCAACCCGGACGACCCCATTGTCGTCCATGACGATCCGGCTGTCGCTCACGATGATCCGGCTGTCGTCCATGACGATCCGGCTGTTGCTCACGATGATCCGGCTGTCGCTCACGATGATCCGGAGCACTCGGCCGCAACGGATCATGAGCCCTCGGGTTCGCGTCCCGACGAGTCCGAGCCGGCCGCACGTCCCGAATCCGAGGACACACCCGCGCCGGAGCGCGAGACCGATTCGCGCACTGACGATTCCGCTCAGGCGGCCGACGACAGCCGCCCGAACGGCGACGACAGCCGCCCCGCCGAAACCGAGTCGCGCAGCCGCGCGGATCAGCCCTCCGAAGCGGCCGAACGACCGGAATCATCCGCACCGCGGCAGGATCCGTCCGAGGAGCACGCGCCCGCCGAACGTCCGCGCGACGAGCACACCGCCCGCCCGGCGGGTGAACACCCCGCCAGGGACGGCTCGGCGCGACCGGGCGAGCGCGAGCACGACGGCACGCGCTCCGACGACCACCACGACTCCGGCACGCCCGACGACGCTCTCCTCGTCGCCCCGCTCCCGCTCGGCGACCACCCGGTCCCGCGCGCCGCTGAGCACACCACCCGGCACACGCCGGAAGGCGGACGCCCGCACGAGACCACCGGCGAACAATCCCGCGGCCGAGACGATCACACCGAGCCGCCCGCGGAAAGCCGCGCGGGCCGGCCCGAACGCGGCGACGGTGCGGCCGAGCACCCGGGCAAGCTGGACGAGCCCTCCGATGCGACCGCCGCGCACGATGATGCGGCGGAGCTCGCACCCGAGGAGGAGCAGCCCGGTAACTGCGGCGCCATGTCGCTGGAGCTGGCGCGACAGCTGACCGGCAATGATTCGATCATCGTGCCCGAGCACGAGATCGGCCCCGAAGGCATGACCGCCAAGCAGCTGGTGGCCGCGGCGGGCGGCAAGCTGCGCACCTACGCCGACCACGACGCCATCGCG
Organism: Nocardia sp. NPDC004711; assembly: GCF_053601595.1. NCBI lineage: Bacteria > Bacillati > Actinomycetota > Actinomycetes > Mycobacteriales > Nocardiaceae > Nocardia > Nocardia sp. NPDC004711. The sequence goes on from NZ_JBSGCB010000002.1 coordinate 11,763, forward strand.
GACCGCCTGCGTGAGCTGGGCCCCGGTTCCGCCGCCCTGGTCGTCGACCACTACGCCGGTCCCGCCGACGAGCACGGTGTGGGCGCGCACGCCTACCTGCTGGTCAACGAGGGCGGCGAGATCATGGTCAAGGATCCGGCCGCGGGCCGCGAGCACGGCCACCCGCCCATCGTCCCGGTGGAGACCAAGGGCATCCACGCCATCATGTTCAAGGCGGACGGCAAGGCGCTGGATCCGCTCAGCATGCGCACCCGCCACGGTCTCGATCCGAAGTTCGCGCCCCATGCGCACCCCGAGAACGAGCAAGCCGCAACGGATTCCGGCAAGCCGCCGAAGGTCGACGAGACCGTCGCCCCCGAGGAGCTCGACCGCATCGGCAAGGAGCCGGAGCCCGCCGAATCGCACCACCATCAGCCGGGCGATGACGAACACGACGGCGGCGGGGGCCATCGAGCCGACCACACCGACCACGCGGAGGGTGAGCCGTACCGCGCCCCGACGGCCGGTGAGCCCGTGGAGCATCCGGTCACCCTGACGGATGAACTCTCCGATCCCGGTCCAGCGCAACACGTCCACGACCCCGGATTCGAAGAGGACAAGACCCGGGGCGCGGTGCTCGAGCAGATCGATCCGAACGACACGACCCGAGTCACCAAGGGCGAAGACGGCCTGATCAATTCGATCGACGGCAAGCCGGTCCACGAGTACGTGGGTGATCTCTCCAACGCCCGCGCCAAGATTCACGCGGCGAACCGGCTCGAGGGCGACGGGCCGTGCAGCGCCCTCGCGATCGACCTGCGTACCGGTGAGATCACCGAGGCCGTGAACGGTAGCCGGACCGACCTGATCGACGAGGAACACCTCCATCCGCTGCTGCGCGAGAACCACCGTGCCCTCGGCGACTGGAAACACCCGGTGATGGCGGCCGAGGACCAACCGGCCACCCGCAGGGTCAAGGGCCAGTCGGAACCCCAGCCGGTGGTCTTCGAGGGCCGCGCCCACTTCGACGAACCCCTGCGGCACGCCGAGGTCAAGGCCGTCAACGAGCTGCTGTGGGCGCGCCAGCGCGCCCACGACGAGCAATGGCGCAACACCCACGGCGAGGATTCCGATCCGCCGCCGCTGGGCCGGGATGTGCTCGGGGAGCTGCGTTTCGACCCGCGCTGGCTCGCCGACACGAAGCGCAACGCCCTCGGCGGCGAGGCCCCGGCGTGCGCCAACTGCCATTCGATGCTGCGCGACGTCCCCAGCTACAGCGGCCGAAACCTGTTCGTCCCGGGCGACTACCGCCTCGAGGCCGAGGGCGGCACGGTCGCGCCGCACCGCGATCCCATCGAGGCCCCGCACGTCGACGCCGCGTCCGAGACCCCGAAGCCCGGTGACCCGGACAGCGGCGATGGGCCCGACGGCTCGGGCGCCACCGGCCGTGAACCCGGCGGTGACGATCCGGCCCCCGGCGCGGCCCCGCACAAACCCGGCGGCCCCGAATCCGACGACAGCGGCGCCCAGCGCGAGCCGGGCAACTCCGAACAGACCGCCGATCACGCCGGCAAGACCACGACCTCGGAGACCACCACCCGTCCCGAACCGCGACGCCGCGAACCGGATTCGCCGGATCCGGAGGGCGTCCGCCCGGAGCAGCGCGCCGTGCGTGAGCTCGTCTACCCGGTCGTTGGCGACTCGCACTACGTGGACTCGCGCTACCTGGCCGAGGGCGCCGACCCGCGGCTGGTCTCGGTCGCGGAAGTACTGGCACGGACCGATACCGGCCGGGCCGCCCTCGACACCCTGCGCGAGGCCGGGATCTCGGTCCGCATGGTCGACGGCGCGGGCGCACCGCACGTCGACTCCTACGATCCGGTCCGGCGCGAACTGACCATCGACACCCACGAGCGTGGTGAGCTCGATCAGGCCGCGGCCGTCGTGACCGCCGCCGCGCACCTGGAATCCCCGGGCCCCGCCGCCGAACCCGGCAGCCCCGAGCAGCTGCGGCGCGCGGCCGAATCCTTCGCCAGGGAAGCGGAATTCGCGCACGAGTTGCGCGAGGCCGACTACGAGCCGCCGCGCGGCCCGCTCAGCGAACTCGCCGACGCCCCCTACATGGACAGCGTCCGCGACACCTATCAGCGCGCCGCCGACGAAGCCGTGGAGCAGGCGCGCGCCGCGAATCCCGAACTGCCGCAGGACCAGGCGCGCCGCATAGCCCACGAGGCGGGCGTCGAGGCGCTACTGGCCGACGACCGCTTCACCGGCGGCACCGGCGAGGATCACCCCGAGGCGCTCGCCCGGCACTACGGCGAACCGCCCGCCCCGAGCCACGTCACCGAGCCCGCCCACGAGTCCGCGCCCGCGCATCCGGACCAGCCCGAATCTGCTGGCCCCCAGCATGATCGGGCCGACGAGGCCGCCGACGAGGTCTGGCGCGCCAGGGTGGCCGCCATGAGCCACGAGCACGGCAGCGATATCTCGCGCTGGGCGCTCGAGACGCTGGACCGGCACGGCGTCGACATCCGCATGACCGACGATCCGGCCGCCGCAGTCGGCAATGGTGAGCAGGGCCGCTCCGATCGCGGTCCGCTGGCCGGATACGACCCGGCCACCAATACCGTTGTGCTGCACAGTCAGTCGTCCCCGGTCGAGCACGCGGCGGAACTGGTGCGCGCGGCCTCCGAGGCGGAGGCGTACGCCCGGGCCGAGGGCCCGCTGGAGCGCCTGACCCTGACCCGTGACGACTATGTGCGCAGCATGCTGGCCCGGCAGGCCGAGGCGCTCGCCCTGGGCTACGAACACAATCGCACCGCGGGCGGCGGGGACCGTTCCCGCACGCGGCCGTCCGATCCGCTCGAGCGCGTCTACCGCCGGGCCCGCGACGAGGCGTTGAGCCAGGTCCGCGACGCCTTCAAGGACTCGAACCGGGTCACCGACCGCATGCTGGAGGCCGCCGCCTACCGCGCCGCCGTGCAGGAGGTCATGTACCGGCTGGCCGGGGACGGCCCGCGGGTGGAGGGTCGCGATCCCGCGACCGCGCACGCCGCGGCCTGGGATCGTGCCCACGGCATCCCGACCGGTGAGGATCCGGTGCGGCCGCCGCGTCCGCCGCGCAAGACCGCGGAGGCCATCCGCGATCGGGCCGAGGCCTACGAGAACGAGATCGAGCAGCTGCGCGCCATGCGCGAGGCGGGCACCCCGATCCCGGTCGGTCCGGCCGAGCACGCCTACCGGGACGCGCAGACCGAGGCCGCCGCCCGACCGCACGCCTCGGCGTCCAGCGTGCGGGAGGCCGGACTGACCGCGCTGCGCCGCTACCTCGACGATGTCGGTCTGTCGCGCGCCGAGGCCGTCATGGACGTGGTGCGCTCCTTCGGCGAGCCCGGCGAATCCCGTTGGGGCCAAACGAATCTGCACGATCTGTTCAATCCGGGCGATGTCGTGCACCAACCGGGGCCCGGCGAACCCCGGCACAGCGCCGAGGCAGATCGGGCCATGTCCCGGCAGGCGTCCGACAGCGAGATGAAGCGCGGCTCGAAGCGCCTCACCGACCATGTGGTCGAGGCCCTCAACACCACCGGTAGCGCCCGCCGCCTGGTCGTGTACGCGGGTGAGGGCGGGCACATGCGGGCCCTGCAGGAGCTGGCCGAATCGCATCCGCGGCTGCGTAATTCCCTGTGGGACACCTGGACCCGGATCGAGTACAGGGAAGTCGCGCCCGACGGGTCGGTGCGCGAGATCTACGCCAGTGCGGCCGAAGGGCCCATGCGCCGCCCGTCGACGAGCGAGGCGTTGGGCGAGATGCTCGCCCACTACCTGAGCTACCGCGAGGACGGCCGGGTGCACGTCGGATTCGACGAGTGGATCCGCGGCCTGGGCGACGGCGCCTTCGAACTCGCGCACCGCCCGGGCGCCAAGCTGCCGCGCGGCGCGGACCGGCACGCGCTGAAGCTGTCGGACAACTTCGTCACCGAGGGCCACCGGGCCGTCGAGCGCAGTCGTTCCCTGGGCTATCCGCATCCGGCGCAGGTCGCCCACGACCTGATGACCCGGCGGGTGTCGCTGGGCGCGTTGGGCGCGGACAACTACCGGTACCGCGCGCCGGACCGCTACGACCTCCACGAGTTCAAGGTCGGCACCACGACCCTGAACATGTGGCTGGAACGTGACGGCGAGGGCGGCTGGCGGGTGCCCGGACCCACCGGGCGCGGCGGTTCCTCGGACGCGCTGGCGCATCGCTTCCAGGGCATGGGCGATCGGGATCCGGTCAAGCTGTCCAACCGGATTCGCGACATGCTGCTGGACGGCTCGGCCCCGCTGCGCCCCACCGATCCCGAGCCGCACCGTCCGCTGTGGAAGCGCGTGACCGACCGGTTCGCCGGCCGCGGATCCGACCCGGTCGAGGCCGGTCCGCGCGCCCAGGAGGCCCCCGCCGAACAGCCACGCCACGACGGCCCGGCCCAGCGCCGCGGTCCGTTCGAGCAGCCGCAACCGGTCGAGGATGCGGTCGCGCACGATTCCGGTGCGCAGCACGAGAACGACCACGCGACACCGGATTCCGAGGGGCATGATCATGCCCCGGACTGGTCGCCGCACCCCGACGACGCCTGGTCGACCCTGGACCACACGCGCATCGCCGACAAGCTCCGCGACGATCACGGTGTCAAGGTCACCAGCTACGACGAGCGCCTCGGCCGGGAGGTCGAGGGCTTCGCCGATTACTACGACGTGGAGGCGCTGCGCGAGTACGCCCGCGCCGTCGACGATATGTTCAATGCCGTCCCGGGCACCCCGGTGGGCGAGGTTCACGTCGGACCCATCGACGAGTCGGGTGTCTTCGCCGAGACCACGCCCGGACGCATCGAGAACGGTCGGATCCGGACCGACCGGATCACCCTGAACAGCCGTTTCGCCGACGATCCCGCCGAGCTCGCCCGGCGGGTGGCGCAGGCCGAGGACGCGGGGCATCTCGCCCCGGGATCGGCGCAGCGGCCGGTGTATTCGACGATCGTGCACGAGTTCGCGCACGCCCTGGACTTCTCGGGCGGCCTCGACGCCCGGCACCAGGCGTTCGACGCCATGCTGCGCCACTACGCCGAAACCCGCGGCACCCTCGACGGTTTCGAGGAATGGTTTCACGACCAGCCCGGCACGGCCTTCGACCGCGAGGGCAACTGGGATCCCGAAGAGGCGCTGGCCGAGGCGTACACCGACGACGTCCTCAATGGCGCGGCCGCCTCCGAACAGTCGAAGGTGCTCAGCCAGGCGCTCATCGACGCCCACACCGCGCGGTTGGAAGGCACGACCCACGAAGGCACCCGCTCGGGCGTGGACGACACCCACGCCGCCGAACCCGCACAGCGCCAGGGCCTCCCCGACGACGAGGGCACCCCGCCGCCCCGCAGCGAATGGCTGGATCGCCAGCTGGCGGTCAACGCCGACTGGCTCGCGGGCGAGTACCGCCGCAACGCCGAATTCCTGCGCGAGGCGGCCGAGAACTTCGAGCCCGGCACCGCCGCCCGCCGCGACCTCGACGCCGACGTCGCCGACGCCGAGGCCCGCGCCGACATCTTCGCCCACAAGGCCGACCTCGCCTGGGAGCGGGCCGGTGGCCGCCCCGAACAACCCGACCCCAATGCCTCGGACCCCAACGCGACGACCCAGCAACTCCCGCAACCAGGTTCGTCGGCCCACGATCCGAATGCGGCGACGCGGGAGCTGCCGCAGCCGGGTTCGACGGTGCACGATCCCAACGCGGCCACGGTGGAGTTGACGCGGCCGGTCCACGACCCGAACGCGGAGACGCAGGAGCTGCCGCCCCAGGGTTCGACGGTGCACGACCCGAATGCCGCGACCCAGGAGATCCCGCAGCCCGGGTCCACGCAGCACGACCCCAATGCGGACACGGTCGATCTGACGCGGCCGGTGCACGATCCCAATGCGGCGACGCAAGAGCAGCCGGTTCACGATCCGAACGCGGCGACCCGGGAGCAGCCGGTTCACGATCCGAACGCGGCCACGCAAGAGCTGGCGGTCCACGATCCGAACGCGGCGACCCAGGAGCTGCCCGTTCACGATCCGAACGCCGCGACGCAAGAGCTGGCGCGGCCGGGTTCGCCGGTGCCGCAGGATCCGGTCGACGCTTCTCCGGCCCTGCGGGCGGCCGCGGATTACCTGCTGCGCAACGAGCCCCCGGTGGGCGCCCGCACCCACACCCCCGCCGAGCGCGAGTACGGCCGCCAGCTGAGCGAGGCCCTCGGCGTGCGCGAGACCGTGGGCGGCCGCCGCGAACCGCTCTCGGCCTTCCGCGACATCGCCGAGAAGGCCCGCGCCCGCGGTCATTTCGGCGACCCGGAGGGCGACGTTCCCTCGCGCCCCATGCGCGCCGAGGACTACGCCCCCATCTCGAACCAGGAGCGCTTCGACTCCCGCCAGCGCACCGAGTTGCCCCCGGGCCCGAGGCCGGACCCGCGGCCGCTGGAGCCGTGGTCGGAGGTGAATCGTTCTGCGGCGCACGATCAACCGCGCGCCCTGACCCTGAACGAGCTGCGCCGAGAGCTCGCCACCGAGCTGGGACTGAGCCCCGAGGACCTGAGCCCCGAGCACCTGTCCCGGGTCGTCGGCGACATGCAGTACCGGAACATGTTGCGCGCCGGTGCGATCGAGGCGCTCAGCGACGCGGTCGACTGGCATGCCCGTGCCGGCAACCCGCAGGAGCGCCAGCGTTTCGCGGACGCCCGCGACGAATGGGCCCGCCTGCTCGGCGTGGACCCCGACCGCGTCCTGCCCGAGCACGCCGCGCGGACCCTGGCCGAGCTGCGCGACGAAACCCTGCGCCGCGCTTCGGATGTCGCGGACCTGATGGCCGCCACCCACCATGTCGAGGATCCGGCCGCCGGTCACCACCTGGTGCTGGAGTCCGACGGTCACCGGGTGCACGTGAAGGTCACCGAGGACGCGCACGGCAACCGCCACGTCGAGGTCGTCGACCGCCCCGACCTGCCCGCTCCGCCCAAGGAGCCCGCGCCCGAGCCCGAGAGGCCGGGCATCGTCAAGCGCGTCCTGCGACGGCTGTTCAGCCCCTTCAAGGGCGACTACCCGAAATATCCCTCCGGCTCCGGCAATGACAGCAAGGGCCAGGGCGAGCTGATCAACTTCGCCGGCGACGTCATCCACGACATCGCCCACGTCGAGGTGCACGAGGTCGAGGAGGCCAACCCGGCGCGCATCGCCAAGGAGGCGGCCACCATTCTCAAGGTGCGTGAGCAGATGCCGCTGCTCGAGCATCTGACGAGCAAGATCGCCGACGTGTCCGCCGACATCGTCCCGATGCGGACCCGCGACGGCGGCGAATACCAGCCCTGGCACACCGAGGTCGATCATCAGCGGAGCTGGGAGGAGCGGCTCGACCACCAGGAGAGCATCGATCTCTACCGGGAGAATCACCCCGACGATTACGAGGTTCCCCCTGCGCCCGAGCGGGATCCGAACTCCGAACTGCAGGCGCCGCCGGAACGGCAGCTGGCCGACGACGTGCCCCAGCCGCTGGTCGGTGCGATCGACGCCCGCGACGCCGCCCTCGCCGACCTGGTGCGGCTGGCCCACCGCCACGGCATCGACCTCACCGATGCCGACCCGGCCACCCTGCACCGCGCGGTCGATCACGCGACCTACGAGCTCATGCGCCGCGCCGGTGCCATCGAGGCCCTGCGGGACGCCTCCGAGCGGTACAACGAGGAGGCGGCGCTCGTCCCCTTCCGGGAAGTCAGCTTCACCAACAAGGATCCGCTGGGCCGCTACGTCCGTGAGCTGTGGGAGGTCAGGGAGCGCGACATCCAGCAGCAGCGCGCCGATGCCCGCCGCGCGCGCGACGGCGTCTCTCCCGACGATCCGGACCCGTACTACCTGCCCCGCAAGAACCGCGTCACCGCGCTGGATTCACACGGCGTCAACAATGGCGGTGAGTGGGCCCGCCACTTCGACGATCCCGAACCGGAATTCGCGCAGAGCGAGGAGGGACGTCTCTTCGAGGACGCCCTGAATCGCGATCAGATCCGCGAGGAGCGCTCGAATTGGGCGCAACTGCTCGGGGTCGGCCTCGACGAGCTCACTCCGACCGCGAACGATCCGAACCGGCTCGCGCACACCATCGCCGATCTGCGCATGCAGGTGCGTGACGATGCGGCCGGACTGCACGAATTCGCCGAGGCGGCAGAGCATTTCCTGCGCCTGGACACCGAGGCCCGCGACCTGACCGATCAGCTCGGCGATCGCACCGCGCACGCCTGGCTGGACGCCCACGGCGGCACCATGCTCGAGGACGGCGTCGGCCTGCGCCCGGGCGAGCGCCCCGGCGACCCGAACCGCCTGGTCGTGATTCGCGGCGACGACGACCACGAGGCGCGTCTGGCCGATGCGCTGGCCGCCCACCCGGATCTGGGCGAACTGCTCAATCGCGGTGAGCTGCAGCTGGATTACCGCGTCATCGGCCTGGACGCGGACGGCCACATCGTAGTCCGCGAGGCCGAGGCCCCGCAGGCGCGCTTCCACGAGATGGAGGTGGACGGCGAACGCACCCCCGTGCTCATGGTGCGCGAGGACAACGAGCCGTGGCGGGTGGTGCAGCCGGAGCAGGGCACGCACGATCCGGCGACCGTTGCCCACGAGGCCGAGACCGTCGCGACCGAACCGCAGCGCAGCGTGCCCCGCGATCCGGATGTCGTTCGCGGCGAACGCAACGAGGTCGCCGCGCGACTCTCGATCGACCACATGAAGCTGGGCCCCGAGCATCTCGAGGCCACGATCGAGGCGCTGCGGCACGACAATGCCCTGCGCGCCGCGCAGATCGAGGGCATGGCGGATTTCATCCGCAGCGGCGATGCCATCGAGAACTTCCACGAGCTCGATCGTCGGCTCAACAACCTCGCCCACTCCATCGGCGTGGATCCGGAGCATCTGACGCCGGAGCGCCTGGCCGAGGCCATGGGCGATCCGGACGTGAAGAAGGCCGCACGTATCCAGCGGCTCGAGGATCTGCTCGACTACGCGAAGACGCTGCGCGACAGCACCGACGGCAAGGCCGTGCTGGCGGCGCGGGACCGCCTGGCCAAGCGCCTGGGCGTCGACCCGGAGGACCTGTACGGGAAGAAGCACGTCAAGGACGAGAACAAGGAGATCGTCGGCTACGGGCCGGATCCCAAGAGCACCAAGCCCAAGGCCGTGCTCCGTGCGATCAACGATGTCCTCGAACGGTCCGGCGATCGGCCCGAACTGCTCGCCGCGCTGGCCGAATACGCCCACACCATCGCCGAATTGGATCCCTTCCGCAAGGGGATGCGCTTCGACCCGAGCGCCGATCCGCGCGCCGCGGACGGTGTGGTCCGGATCTACGACGAGAACGCGCCCGCGCTGCTGAAGAAGCTGATGAGCGGTTCCATCGGCGAGCCGTTGGTCGCCGAGAATCCGTCACGGGCGGAGGCCGTCTGGTCGCGGCTGCTCGGCGTGGACGTTCACGACGTCAACCGCCTGATGAAGCTGTACCGCGACGAGTTGCCCGGCCTGCACGAGCGGCTCTCGCCCGCGCAGATGGACAAGGTGCTGCGCTCGGTGCTGGAGCGCGAAGAGGCCGACCCCCAGAAGCGCACGCTGACCGAGGACGACAAGCACGCGGTGCACGCCGAGTACGTGGCGGGCATGGAGCCCGGACAGCGCCCGCTGTCCGAGGCCGAGCTGTTCGAGGTGGTCAAGGAGATCCGGCACGACCGCTACGCCGAGGTCTACGAGGTCTACCGCGACGGCAAGATCGAGAAGCACGAGCATCCCAAGTCGAGCGAACTGTCCGGGATCATCGACGGCCTGCGCGAGGAGATCAACGTCCGCGAGGCCGATATCGACGCGCTGCAACGACTGGCCGACGAGCACAACCACCTCACCACCCCGTGGACCCCCGAGACACCGCGCACGCCGCGGGAACTCGCCGCGGATCTGGCCGAGGCCCGCCACCAGCTGCTCATCGCCGGCGACAACCGTGCGCACGCCATGGGCCGAATGTGGTTGCAGGACAACCGGCCGCTGTCGGAGAGCGATCTGACGCCCGAGCGGATCCACGGCACCACCGAATACCTGCGGACCCGCAATGCGGACGAGGGCGGCACGCTGCCCAATTTCGAGCCGCGGATCAATGATCTGGCGCGCGCCGCGCACGAGTTCAACCAGGCCCAGGACCGGGTGCGGGAGCTGGAGTCGCAGCTGCGCGCGGCGGTCGAGGCCGATGCCGGTCCGGCGGAGACACCGGTCGAGGTGTGGCAGCGCGAAGTCGATGCCGCGCGTGCCGAACTGGTCGACGCGGTCGACGGCGCGTCCGGCAACTGGAACTCGGGCGATCTGGATCGGGTCATCCGCCAGGTCGAGCGCATGTCCAATGTTTCGCGCGATTCCGCCTCGCTGTGGACCGATGAGCAGATCCCGGTCCGGGACGCGGTGCACCGCTACCAGACCGCCCGCGATTTCCTCGGCGCGGCCGAACACGACGCGCTCGAGTCGGCCCGCGCGGCCGAGACGCCCGAACAGCGCGCCACCCGCGAACTCGGGTATGCGCAACAGGATCTGGCTCTCGCCGAGGCGGCCCGCGACAATGCCATGGCGGGCCTGCCCGTCACCGAACCGGAGCTCACCCGCGACTGGGTGGACGCGACCCGGGAACAGTTGGGCGGCAAGTCCTTCGGCCAGCTCACGCCGCAGGAGCGCGCCCGCCTGACGCTGGCCGAGGCCGTCGAACACCATCTCGACACCCAGGATCGCGTCTCCCGCTGGGAAGCCCAGGTGGACCACCTCGCGGCGGAGGCGGCCATTGCCGCCGACACCCCGCGGGCCGCCGCGGCCCGCGCCCTGGACTCCGCGCGCACCGCCCTCGACGCGGCCATCACCCGGCTGGAGTCCGAGACCGGTCTGCAGGTCTCTCACACCGATCTGACCTCCGTCGACAACGCCCGGATCACCTTCGAGGCCCTCGACGCCGCCGTCCCGCCGCACCCCGACGGTGACCGCCACGACGCCGTCACCGCCCTGCGCACCGCCGCCGAGAACTTCCACCGCGCGGACGCTTTCGACGACTTCATCAAGGAGCACACCCCGCCCGACCGCGTCCCGGACCCGCGCGAGGCCTACGCGAAGCCCCCCGAGCCCGAATCGGCCACGCAGGTCACCGATCCGCGCGAGGCCTACGCGAAATCCACGGTGCCCGAGCCCGGTAAGAACGTCACCGACCCGCGCGCGGCGTACCGCAAGCCGCCCGAGTCGGATCCCGGCGATCCGAGTGGCTCGGGTGCGAAGACCGATCCGAACGACCCGGGCGACTCGGGCAACTCGGGTGCGAAGTCCGATCCGTCCGGTCCGGGCGACCCGTCGGATCCGCAGCAGCCGGATCCCGGCGGAACCGACCCGGCGGGCGGGGATTCGGTTGGGGGACACCATGGTTCGGACCCGGCCGCGGCCTGGGAGCCGGTCGGACCCCCGGAGCAGCACGTGCCCGTCGACGCCCGCGTCGAGGCCCGTATCACCGAGCTCATGGGCAATGCGGTCGAGGAGGACCGCGCGGCCGCGGCGGTGCATCAGGCGCTGCGCGACCAGGCGCGCGAGATGGGCATGCACGCCCTGCGCAACGACGAGACCCTGACCTCGGAACAACGGGCCGAACGCCTGCGCGAGCTGGAGACCCGCCTGGCCGATATGCCGCCGGGCGAGCTCTCGAACTACATCTTCGATGCCGACAAGGCCGAGATCGCCGCCATCCAGCAGATGCTGAAGGCCGAGGGCGTTCGCGCCGGAAACCACGGTTCGTACTGGGACAAGGTGGCGGCCTCCGATGTCCGCCGGGCCGAGCTGACCGAGATCCGCCGTGCCACCGGCGAGCACCGCGACGCCTACCGCGCCCATTCCGACGAGGCGTTCCGCCTGCGCGAGCAGGCGCACTTCATGGCCGTCGACGACGTCCTGGACAACATCACCTCCGACCGGAGGGGCCGGGGTGTCGGCCTGGCTTCCGACCCGACCAGGCTGGTGGTGGTCACCCACCACGACGATCCCGGGGCCGTGATCGGCCCGAAGATTCGCGAAGACATGGCGGCGCGGGGCATTCCGGTCGAGGACCGCATCGTCCATGTCGACGACGACGGCACCATCACCGTCCAGACCGTCCGCCCCGCAACCGATCCCGACACCCACCGCCCCACCCCGACCGACCCGCGGACCGCCTGGTCGCGCGGCGAGGGCCCCTTCGAGCGCGATCCGAATGCGGGCCGGCACGGCCCGGCCAACGGCACGGAGGAGAAGGACCCCGCCGGTGCGCCCGACCCCGCGGGCGGAAAGGATCCCGCAGCCGAGTCGAATCCTGTTCAGGAGCAACAGACCCTGGCCCCGGGGGAGTGGCCTCCGGCCGGTCCGGCCGAGCACTTCGTGATCGAGGATCCTCAGGTCCGCGCGGAAATCCTGGATCTGTCCGAGCGCGCCACCCACGCCTGGGAGGCGGCCGGTCAGACCCGCGCCTCGCTGGACGATCTGGCCCGCGGCCTGGGCATCGAGCCGACCGGCATGTCGGCGCGGGAGCTGGAAAGCGCTGTCGCCCAGGCCCTCACGGCCGAGGAGGCGCGTGTCGCCGAGGTGATGCAGCGCAATGTCCCGCCGGGCGCGGGCAACGGCCTGGCCGAGTACATGGAGGTCGAACGCCCCGCGGCCATTCAGCGCGGCGGCGAACTGGGCCGCCTGCGCGCCATCGCGGGCAGCGAGTTCACCCGGTTGCACAACCAGACCGAAGAGGCGATGAATCTGCGCTCGCAGCTTCATTTCCGCGCCGCCGACGTGGTCCTGGAGTCCATGGCCGACACGGTGCTGGGCAAGGGCGTCGGCCTGGTCGGCGATCCGGCGAAGCTCCTGGTCGTCAGCCCCCTCGACGACCCGGGCGTGGTCATCGGCGACAAGATCCGCAACGATATGGCCGCCCGTGGCACGGAGATCGACTACCGCCGCGTCCGCGTGGCCGACGACGGCACCATCACCGTCCAACCCGTCCGTCCCCCCGACGAGCCCGGCACCCCGGTCGCCGCGGGCACCGAACCCAACCGGCCCCCGGGCGGCGGTGGCCCGTCCGCGCCTACGCCGCGTCTCGCGACCCCGCGCGGCCCCGACCCGCGGGAGGCCTGGTCCCGAGGCGAGGGCCCGTTCCAGCGCGACCCCGATACCGGCGGCGAGGAAGAACCGCCGACCGGAGGCAACAACGCGGTCCCGCCATCGGATCCCACCAAACCCGGTGCGCCGGGCGCGAAGTCGGAGCCGACCACGCCGCGTCCGGCGGCCCCGCGCGGCCCCGATCCGCGTGAAGCCTGGTCGCGCGGCGAGGATCCCAGCACCCCGCGTGCCGAGAACGACCCCAAGGCCACCTCCACCCCGGAGGAGCGGACCACCCAGGTCGTGGTGCGCGAGGAGCAAACCCGGACCACGCCGGACCCGGTCCGGGAAGCGAAGACCGAAACCACGCCGGTCCAGGGACACGAGGGCACGACCGAGACCGCGCCGGTGCAGCAGGAGGCGACGCAGAACGCGCCCGTGCCGCTGCACGAGGCGACGACCCAGACCATGCCGATCGCGGTGCACGAGGGTGATCGGGTGATCGATCCCGTCGCGGCCTCACCCGCCCTGGCCGCGGTCGCGCAGCACCTGAGCGAGCATCCGGTGCAATCGACCGGTCGCCCGCGCGGCATGGAAGAGGGGGCCTACGCGGTCCGCCTGGCGGACGCCCTCGGTCTGCGGGAGGCGCTGTCCCATCAGCGTGATCCGCTCGGCGCCATGCAGCGACTGGCCGAAACCGCACGTGACAACGGCCATTTCGGCGACCCGGACCACAATCGCCCGCCCACGCCCATGTCCCGCGACGAGCTCGCGGGCACCGAGCCGCACGAGGGCGAGCACCCGCAGCTGACCGCGGGCGATCCGGCGCTCCCGACCCCGGTCCGCGATCTCCCGCTGGAGCCGTGGTCGCAGGTGGAGCGCGGGTCGGCGGGCGAGGCCCGCCTGATGTCGCCGGAAGAACTACGCGCCGAACTGATCTCGCGCCTCGGCCTGTCGGACGACGATGTGGCGGACCTGCCGCGGGTGGCCGGTGAGATGCAGTACCGGAACGTCCTGCGCGCCGGCGCCGTCGAGGCCCTGGCCCATGTCCTGCACCTGCACGACGAGGCCACCCGGCCGGAGGAGCGCGCCCGGCTCGCCGAGCAGCGCGACGACTGGGCGCGCCTGCTCGGAGTCGACCCCGCCCACCTCGAGCCCGCGACCCGCGTCGCCGTCCTCGACGATCTCATGCGCGAAACCCTGCGCCGCGCCTCGGATGTCGCGGACCTGGTGGCCGTCAGCCATTACCGCCCGGACCCCGCCGAGGCCCCGCACCTGGTGCTGGAGGCCGAGGGCGACCGCGTCTTCGTGCGACTGGCCGAGGGCCCCGACGGCACCCGCGTCGCCGAGGTCGTGGCGCGGCCGGCACTGCCCAAGCCGAACGCGCCGGTCGCGGTCCGCGAACCGGAGGCCCCGCGCGGCCGATTGCGCAAGCTGTGGGACCGCCTGACCGGCGACTACCTCGGCCACTCCCCGAAGTACCCCTCGGGGTCCGGCAATGACAGTAAGTACCAGGCATTCTGGGCGGTCGAGGTCGGCTACGCCTCGCACAACGAGGTGCTGATCGGCACCAAGGACAAGTTCAACCCGATCCGCATCGTCAAGGAAGCCGCGACGCTGTGGAAGGATCGCGAGAAGCTGCCGTTCGTCCGCCGCTTCAGCCGTCTGGTTGCCGATATCTCGCCCGAAGTGCTGCCCATGCACACCCGCGACGGTCGCGAGTACCAGCCGTGGCTGACCGAGACCGACAATGCCCGGCATTGGCAAGAGGTGGCCGAGCACGACGAGAGCGTGCGCCTGTTCCTCGAGAGCCACCCCGAGTTCGCCCACGCGGAAGAGGTGCTGCCGCCCGCCGAGCTGCCGCCCGAACTGCCGCCGATCACCGAACGCGAACTGGGTGCGGCGCTGCCGCAGCCGGTGGCCGAGGCCATCGTCGCCCGCGACCGCGCACTCGACGATCTGGTGAAACTGGCACGGGAGCAGGGCATCCGGCTCTCCGACGCCGAACCGGCGACCCTGCGCCGACTCGTGGACGAGCAAACCTACGAGCTCATGCGCCGTGCCGGTGCGATCGAGGCGTTGCGGGATGCCGCGCAGCGGTTCAACCTCGAGGACGCTCGTGTCCCGTTCCGCCCGGTCAGTTTCCTCGACAAGGATCCGCTGGGCCGCTACCAGCGCGATATGCACCACAACGAGCAGGCCGCGCTGGCCGAGCAGCGACTCGCGGCCCTGCACGAGGAGATCCGCGGTCAGGACCTGACCCAGGAGGAGATCTGGGCGCTCGAACGCAAGGCCGGGATTCCCGAGACCACTGCGCTGGAATGGCAGGGCGCCGCCAATGGCGGTGAGCCCGGCCGCGATTTCGAGGATCCCGACCCGGATCTCGAACACAGCCCCGTGGGCCAGCTGTTCGAGCATGCGCTGCAGCGCGACCAGATGCGTGACGAGCGCGGCAATTGGGCGCAGATGCTGGGAGTCGACCTGGACCGGCTCACCCCCGAGCACCTCGACCACACCCTCGCCGACCTGCGCATGCAGGCCCGTGACGAGCTGGACCGGTTGAACCGGCTGTCGGACGCGGTGGATCACTTCCTCGACGCCGACTCGACCATGGTCGACCGCGCCGTGGACTTCGCCGACGGTCACGTCCGCGCCTGGATGGATACCCTCGACGGCGGCATGGTCGACCGCGGCGTCGGTCTCGCGCCGGGGGAGCACGCCGGGGATCCCAAGCGGCTCCTGGTGATTCGCGGTGTCCGCGATCACGACGTCCAGCTGATCCGGACCCTGGCCGAGCATCCCGAGCTCGCCGCCCGCCTCAACTCCGGTGAGATGCGCCCCGAGTACCTCGGCATCGACGTGGACGGACACGGCAACGCCAAGCTGGACTCGCTGGTGACCCCGCAGGCTCGATTCCACGAGATCGACACTCCCGAAGGCAAACTGGGCGTGCTCATGCTGCGCGACGGCGACGAGCCGTGGCGCATCGTGTCCCATCCGCTGGAAGGGGCGGGCCCGCACGCGATCGAGAACACCGAGCAGGCCGTTCCGCGCGACCCGAATGTCGTTCGGGCGGAACGCGATGCGATCGCCGATCGGCTCTCGATCGAGTACGGCGAGCTCACTCCCGAACAGCTCGCGGCCACCCTCGACGCGCTGCGCCACGACAATGCCCTGCGGGCCGCGCAGATCGAGGGTATGGCGGACTTCGTCCGCACGACCGATGCCATCGACAACTTCCACGCGATGGAGAAGCCGCTCGGCCAGCTCGCGAGCCGCGTGGGTCTGGGCGATCCCCGCGAGCTCACGCCGGAACGGATCGCGCAGGCGCTGACCGATCCGGATGTGAACGCGGTCCGCCGCTGGCTGCGAAAGCTGCGGCGCGAGCAGGGCATCGGGGATCTGCTCGATTACGCCAAGGTGCTGCGCGAGGGCAATGAGCAGGCCGTGCTCGACGCCCGCAACCGGCTGGCCGTCCGGCTCGGCGTCGATCCCAAGGATCTGTACGCCGAGAAGTTCGAGAAGAACAAGGCGTCCGGCCTGATCACCGATTACCAGGCCGATCCCAAGAGCACCGACCCCAAGAAGTTGGTGCACGCGATCAACGAGGTGCTGAAGCGCTCCGAGGAGCGGCCCGAACTGCTGGCGGCGCTCGCCGACTATGTCGGGGAGCTGGGTGAACTCGATCCCTTCCGCGACAATATGCGCTTCGATCCGGCGCAGGATCCGCGCCTGGCCGACGGCGTGCTGCCGATCCACGATCCGAACGCGCCCGCGCGTCTGCGTGCGATGCTGCACGAATCCCTCGGCGAGCCACCGCGTTCCGACAATCCCTCGGAGGCGGCGGGCGTGTGGTCGCGGCTGCTCGGGGTGGACAAGTTCAGTATCGACCGCACCGTCAAGCTCTACGAGATCCATCAGCCCGGGCTGCACGACCGGATGTCGCCGGAGCAGATGCACGACGCTTTGACCGCCGCGCGGAAGGCTTCCGATGTCGAGGCGGGCTACCCGGCCTATCGCGACAGCATGCCCGCCGGGCACGAGCCGCTCACCCGGGAGCAGTTCGTCGACCTGCTGCAGAACGCCCGCAAGGCCCGCCTGGCCGAGGTGTTCGAGGCCTACCGCGACGGCAAGATCGACAAGCACGAGCGGCTTTCGCTGTCGCAGATGTCGAAGGTCATCGACACCATGCGCGAGGAGGTGCGGGGCCGCGCGGCCGATATCGACGAGTTGGAGCGCCTGGCCGCCGAGCACAACAGCCTGACCGTGCCGCCGGAACCCGAAGCGCCGCAGCGGTCCCCGCGCGAGGTGGCCGCCGAGCTCGCGACCGCCCGCACCGCGCTGGAACAGGAGGCCGCGCACCGCGAATACGCGATCGGCCGGGTCTACCTCGAGCACAACCGCGCCATCGAGCACTCCGATCTCACGCCGAGACGCCTGTCGGCCACGCTCGACTACCTGGAGGCGCGCTCGCGCGAAGAGGGCGGCGAACTGCCGGGTGCGCAGCAGCGGATCGAGGACTTGTCCACGGCCGCAACGGATTACACGAAGGCCGCGGACCGGGTCGCGAAGCTCGAGGCCGAACTGGGCACCGCCGTGGACCGCGCGGCGGCCGGACCGGGGGAGACCCCGGTCGAGGTGTGGCGCCGCGAGGTCGACGGCGCCTACGCTGATCTGCAGCGGGAGATCGCCGAGAACCCGGCCGCTGGCGGCCGCTCCCCGGAGCGGGTGATCGCCCTGGTCGACGGGTTGCTGCGGGTGCCGGAGGGCGAGCACTCGGTGTGGACCGAGGAGACCGCCCCGCTGCGGGACGCGGTGCAGCGCTACCGGACCGCGCAGGAGTTCCTGGCGCACGCCGAGACCGACGCCGCGGCCCACCACGCGGCGAGCGAGACCCCCGGCGACCGCGCCCTCCGCGAACTCGACACGGCCCGAAGGGATCTCGAGACCGCTGCGGCCAACCGTGAGCTGGCCGCGTCCGGCCTGCCGTACACCGATGATCAGCTCACCCCCGAATGGGTCCGTGAGACGCGCGAGGGGCTGGCCACCAAGCTGCGCGCGGACATGACGGTGGACGAACGCGCCCGCCTCGCGCTGGCCGAGGCCGCCGACCGCTACCACGAGGCCCACGACCGGGTGGGCCGCTGGGAGACCGAACTCCGCCGTCTCGAGATGGAATCCAGGGCGGCGGGCGACTCCCTGCCCGCGGCCGCCGAACGGGCCCGCGCCGTCGCTCACGCCGCTCTCACCGAGGCCCTCGCCGACCTGCACCGCCGCACCGGCCTGGAGGTCTTCGAGGCGGACCTGACCCCGTCCCGCTACGAGGCCACCCTCGCCGGACTCGACCCGCGCGCGGCACTCGTGGTGAACGTCGACCCCCACAACGTCTTCCACGCCCTGCGCGACGCCGTCACCCGCGTCCACCGCGCCGACGAGTTCGCCCGCTGGGTCGCGGGCGAGCCCGAGCCGACCGAACCCCACACCCGGACCCTCCCGGACGGTGGCATCCCGGCTCACGAGCGCACCCTTCCCGACGGCGGAACTCCGCCGCTCGCGCGCACCCTGCCCCTGGGCGGCGCGAAGCACGACCCCGCGCTGGGTGCCGCGGCGGCACACGAGAATTCGGGTGCGGAGCACGGAAAGCCCGTGACCGAGCACGAACAGAAGCCGCCGACCGAGCAGAGCGAGCAGACTCCGCCGGCGAATCACGAAGGCGGCGGGTCGAAGCCGCCGGGTGACGACGAGGCCCCGGGCGGTCTGGCCGACGGGGACGACGACGGTTCCGGCGATCACTCGGAGGGCGAGCCGTACCAGGCCCCGACCGCCGCTGAGCCGATGGAACATCCGGTCACCCTGACCGATGACATCTCCGATCCCGGTCGGCCCCAGCACATCGACGATCCCGACTATCTGGCCGACCAGGCCCGCGGCGCGATCGTGGAGGAGATCGATCCGCACAGCAGCCGAGTCCTGCTGCGGGACGGTCTGATCCGTGCCATCGACGGCAAGCCCGTGCACGAATACATCGAGGAGCTCGCCCGGTCCCGCGCCGAACACCACGCGGAATACCGGTACAGCGGCAAGCAGCTGGAAGGTCCGGTCAGCGCCCTCGCCATCGACCTGCGGACCGGCCTGATCACCGAGGGCATCAACGGCTTCCCGTTCGACGTGATCGACGACGAGCACCTGCACCCCCTGCTGCGCGAGAACTTCCGTGCACTCGGTGACTGGCAGCACCCGGTCATGGAGTCCGAGGGCAAGATCCTGCAGGGCAAGCTCACCGATGAGGACGGCAACCAGATCCGGGATGCCAAGGGGCAGCCGGTCAAGGGCGACATCATCAACCAGGGCCGTGCCCACTTCGACGCGCCCCTGCGGCACGCGGAGGTCAAGGCGGTCAACGAACTGCTGTGGGAGCGCCAGCGTGCCCACGAGGCCCGATGGCGCGCACAGCACGGCGAGGATTCCACGCCGCCGCCCCTGGGCCGCGAGGTCCTCGGCGAACTTCGCTTCAGCCCGCGCTGGCTCACCAAGACCAAGACCTGGAACATCGGCGATCCCTCCGCGGCCTGCGCCAACTGCCACTCGATGCTGCACGGAGTCCCCAGCTACACCGGCCGACTGCCCTACACCCCGAAGGACTACCGCCTGGCGGGCAACGAGATCGAACCCCATGTCGATCCCATCGGCGACACCGAGACCCCCCTCGGCCAGGAGCCTCTCCCCGCCAAGGCCGAGCCGCCGAAATCCGCTGCGCCGCAACCCGGTGACGACGAGCCCGACGGCACACCGCCCGAGAACCGTGAACCCGGTGACGACGACCCGACCCCGGGCGTGAGTCCCCGCAAGCCCGGCGGCCCCGAAACCGGCGACGGCGGAGCCGCTCTCGAACCCGAGCCGCACAAGCCCGCAACCCCGGTGATCCTGCACGAATCCGGCCTGCCCGAACGCACGCCGGTCAAGGAACAGGTTCAACCGCAACCCGTTGTGGAACAGGCTCAACCGCAGCCGGTGGTCGAGGAGCAGCCCAAGTTGCAGCCGGTGGCTGAAGAGCAGCCCGAACAGCAGCCGGTGGTCGAGGAGCAGGCCGAATCGGCGTCTGCGGTCGAGGAACCGCATCGTCGGCAGCCGTTGCTCGAGGAAACGGTGCAGGCGAACGAGCCTGCCCCGCAGCCGAATTCCTCGGCGCAGCAGGAACAGCCGGTGGCGGAGGGCGATCCGCAGGGCAAGGAGCCCGGGCAGCGTGTTCCGCTGGTGAAGCCGGAGGCCGAGCAGGCTCCGCCGATCGTCCCCGAGCCGGAGGCCGAAAGTGGCCCGCCGCCGGGCGATTCCGGCGATCCGGACCAGAACGAGCCCGAGCCGCAGCCGCGCGACGAATGGCACAACCCGGGCTGGCGCTCGCACGTGCCGCACCCGGTGCACCCGTTCAACCCGACGTTCCCGCAGTACACGCCGCAGCCCTCCCAGCAGGCGGCCCCGTGGACGATGCCGCAGGACGACGGCGACCCGAACCAGTCCGGCGGCCCGAATCAGCCTGCGGGCCCGAGCTATCCGGGCGGCCCCAACTACCCCGGTGGCCCGAACTACCCAGGCGGCCCGAGCTATCCGGGCGGTCCGGGCTCGGGTCCCGGCGGTTCGATGCCTCCGGGCGGCGCCCCGCACACGCCGACCGATCCCGGCATGCCGCAGTGGCCCACCCAGCCCACCCCGCCGCACATTCCGACGCCGCCGATGACCCCGCCGGGCGGTTGGCCGCAGATCCCGGGCATGCCCAACGGTGAGAACGGCCGGCCGCAGCTTCCCGGCACGCCCGCGAACAATTCGGGCTGGCCGCAGATCCCGGGCACGCCGTGGAGTCAGCCGGGCTGGCCGCAGTCCCAGGACCCCTCGAATACCGCTGGCACACCACAGAATCCGGGTGGCCGGCCGCAGCAGCCCGGAGGCTTGCCGCACACCCCGAAGGGCCCCAATGGAAACGGCCCGCACGCCCCCGGCGGTCCGAACGGACCGGGCGGCCACCCGTCCGCCCCGAACGGCCGGCCGCCCAACGGTTTCATACCGTCCGGCCCGGACCCGGGCACGCCGTGGAACGGCGTACCCGCCAACGGATCCGGCGCGAACGGCATGTCCGGTGGAATGCCGGGCGGCCCCATGGGCGGCGCGCCCGGTGGCCAGCAGGGTGCGGCGGGCAACAGCCGAGGCAAGAACACCAGCCGCTTCCCGCGCGCCACGGCACCGGGCTCCGGCAACGGCAGCCATGGCATCTACCTCCGGTCGCATTCCGGATTCGGGGAATTCGCGACCCTGGACCCGGGTACCGGCGCCCTGCAATCCGCACCGGTGGGCGCGGGCTCGCTGGCGGGCGTATACGACCATGTGGAAGGTCTGGCCGTGATGTTCTACCGTGACCGGAACTCCGGTCTGGTGCTCCGCATCGGTGATCAGGCCTTCGAGGTGGACCGCCTGGGCGCGGACGTGCACTGGGAGCGCACCCAGCACGGCTACAACCGACTGCTGGTCGGCGTGGCCGGAACCGCACAGTGTGAGCTGCGCTATCGCAGTGTGCCCGCGGACGCCGATCTGGGCCTGCTGATCCGTGACGTCCTCGCCGATCCGGACCGCCGGGCGGGCATCTTCGGATGACCACCCAGCACTCGAACGTGTGAGTTCGCCGATTTTTATGGTTTCGGCAACCGCACGGACATTCGCGATATGTGATGCTGACGTTTGGTTTTCGACGGAGGAGGGTGGACGTGCGCGGTAGCCGTCCGAGCGAGGAGCAGTTGCGGCACAGTTTCGAGTCCGCGCTGGCCGCTGCCCGGCAGGGACTCGGCGTGCGCAGCGCGACCGGCCTCGACGCCCCCACCAAGGAGGCCCTGTGGGCCATCGCCCGCTCCCACCCCGATATCCCGGACGCCATGATCGCCGCCGCCGAGCGATCCTTCGTCGGCCAGCTGGACGGCAGTAATGCCGATCGCTGGCGCGCGGAGATGTCCCGACGGATCGCCGAATTCGATGCGGCGACCGAGAGCTAGTGGCGGCACAGGAGACGATCGCGTGACGATTTCGCAGGAGAACAACGGAAACCCGGCTGCGACACCGGAATCCGCCCCGGGCGAGGACGCCCCGGACTTCGACGGTCTGGCCGCCGTCATCGGCGTCGAGGAACCCGATGCCGAGCCCGCCCCCGATATCGGCTTCAGCATGACCGCCGCCGAACCGGATATCCCGCAGCGGGCCCGCGCCCTGGCGCACCGCCTCGCCCAGCAGCTGCGCGACCAGGGCCCGGAGGGCTGGACGCGGGTGCACGCCGCCTTCTCGCTCACCGTGAGCGGTCACCGCGCGCGCATCGACTACTCCGACGACGAGCAGCGCCACGCGCAGCTGCCCGCCACCCCGGAGATCATGGACCTGGTGGTCCAACACCGCAGGCTCGCCGCCGAACTGGGCGACCCGTGGTGGCGGCTGGAACTGCGGGTGACCGCGGCGGGCGAGCTCACCGTCGACCACGACTACGGCGACGAGCCCTTTCCGGCCGACCAGATGCTCGCGCCCCAGGACTATCTGGCCGATCTGGTGGCCTTCCCCCGCGACAGCCTGCCGACCTGGCTGGCCGCCCTGCTGCGCCACGACGACCGCCAGTCCCGGACACCACACCAGGCCGCGGCCGCGGCGCGCGCGGATCGGGAATCCGGCTATTTCCCAACGGTTTCGGAGAACGACTTCCCGAATCTGCCGGTGCTGTGGGCGCGTTGGGCCGCCATCGCCGCCGCGTTCGTGGCGGTCGGCTCCGAATGGGGCCCGCGCGTGCTCCCGTCCTTCGGCTGGTTCGAGGGCTCGCGCCGCTCGGGCGCGTCCCTCTACCTGCTGCCCGGCGGTCGCGCCGTGCTGTCCGGCGGCGTCTGGAACGCCCCGGAACTGGTGGCCGCCTACGACAATCAGACCCCGCTGCCGAACCTGTACGCCGGTGCCCCGGCGTGGGTCGCCAACCCGGTGCTGAACACCCGGGCCAGCGGCGGCATGCTGACCTTCTGCTACTGGTGGGAGCGCGGCCGCTGGTATCGCGGCGCGTCACCGGCCGCCGCCGACCTCGCCCCCGCGGTTCCCGGCATCTGGACCGCCGCCACCGTCGTCGGGGTGATCAGCGATCTGGTCGCCGCCGACCCGACCGACGAACAGCGTTCCGCGGTGGCCGAATTCGTCGCCGCCGCCGAGCGTCGCGACGTCACCCAGGCCGTGCTGGAGGCTGCGTTCGGCGAGCGCGATCTGGACGCCGCCCACTACCAGCTGGCCATGGCCGGGGTGTCGCGCATCGGCCCGGAACCGCTGCCGGAGCCGGAGGCACTGGACGCCGTGCGCCACCACCTCCGCACCGAGGACATCGACACCACCGCCTATCCGCTCGATCGGCTGCGCGCGGAACGACTTCCGGTCGGCTGGATGGTCTATGTCCCCACCGAATCCGAGGAGCCGGTCATCGACCGTGCCCTCTACTACGTCGCCGACGATGGCGTGGTGGAGGCGACGACCTCCAGCATGCCCGCGTCGGTCTACCTGCCGGGCCTGGAAAGGCGTTTCCGCCAACGACATTCGCAGTGAAGCGGGTCGGACGAATGGGGAATATGTGTCGGCGGCCCGTAATCTTTCATGCGTTGGTCGAGTTAGGAGCGGTACATGGGTGACGGCGACAAGTTCTACAACCCTTGGCGCGATCTTTCCGCGGACTCGCACGCGAAACACGACCGCCTGCAGCTGGATCCGGGTTCGGCCGAGGCGGGCGCCAAGTACGCCGCCGAGGCCATCACCTCGCTGAACGCGGCCAAGGGCTACACCTACCTTCTCAACCAGTACACGGGCTTCAGCGACAACAGCATCCTGCAGTCGGCGCTGAACCTGGAGGACCGGTTCGCCAAGGAGGGCGGGCGGGTCGGCGGCATCATCGACGACTACATCACGATGCTGAACTCCATGGGCGACACCTTCGTGGCCGCGGGCAAGACCTACCGGATGACCGACGACCAATCGAAGTCGGACTTCGACGCCATCAAGACCCAGGCGAATGTCGACGTGACGTTCGACGGCATCCCGCTCGACGGCGCGACGGCCCTGGACAGCTGGTCGGACTCGTCCTCCCCGACACCCTCGGACGCGAACGGAATGGGCGACATGGCCGCGGTCGGGAAGGCGACCTCGGGCCGCTACACCGATGCCATCGGTTCCGAGGACCCGTCCCATCATGACGGCAAATGGTTCTTCGATGTGGGCCAGGGCATCCATCCGACGCCGATCGCCGACCGCAGCGCGCTGTGGAAGTGGATCGCGCAGGTGATCTCCTCGTCCTTCGAGACCCTCTCCGGCTGCGTCAAACGCCTGGAGTCCGACGGCCACTGGACGGGCAAGGGCGCCGATGCCGCGGTCGCGGCATCGCAGCAGTTCGAGGCCCAGGCCAAGGCCTTCTCGACGGATCTGTACGCCATGTCCGAGAACCTGCTCTACACCGCGACCTGGCTGAACCAGACCAAGGCGGCCATGCCGACGATCTGGGACGACAGCTACCGCGGGACCTCGACCGAGACCTACATCATCAATACCGGCACGGCCGCCTTCACCGCGTGGTACATCCCGGGAATCGGCAACTCCAGCACCACGATTCCGATCCTGGTGGATCCGACCGCTCCGCCGAAGAACGACAACTCGGGATCCCCGCGCAACGACTACACCGGGCCCGGGCCCGACAACAAGAGCGGCGGCCCGCGCGGCAATGTCTCGCCGAGCGGTCCGGGGGGCGGCGCGGGTGACCCGAGCGCGAAGAAGCCGGGCGGCAAGACCGATCCCAAGGGCGCTCATCCGGGCAAGGACGATCCGAAGAACAAGGACGCCAAGGACCCGAACGGCAAGGATGCCAAGGATCCCAACGGCAAGGACGCCAAGGATCCCAACGGCGGCAAGACCGACCCGACGGGTAAGAACCCGAACGGCACGTCACCGAACGGCTCGAATCCCGATGGCACCAACTCGAATTCGTCGAATCCGAGCTCCTCGTCGAACACGGGTCAGTCCGCGCTCTCGGGCCTGCAGAGTGCGCTGCAGTCGATGACGTCGCAGGGGTCGCAGACCACCGACCAGAAGAAGGCACAGGACCTGAAGGACGCGCTGAAGGATTCCCCGCTGACCAATCTGCTCGACAATCTCAAGACGCCGGGGGGCGGTTCCCCCGGCGGTGGCGGCCCGGGCGGCTCCCCGATCAAACCGCTGGCTGAGGTGGCCAACGCCCGGCTGTTCCCCCGTGCGGCCGTGGCGGAGGAAGCGATCGACGGCAGCATCGCCGGAGCCGCCCGCGCGGGTGTGGCTTCCGGTTCCGCCGCGGGCGGCATGGGCGGTGGCGGCATGGGCGGCATGGGTCACGGCGGTGGCGGTGCGCACGGTGGCCAGGGCAAGGAGCACAAGCGTCCCGAGTTCCTGGACTCCAGCGAATACCTGGACGAGGCGATGGGCACCGCGCCCATCGTCGCCAAGCCGGTGGTCGAGGGCTGAATCCGTGCTTCGGACCTGGAAGTTCACCGATCTCGAGTTCCTGTCGCTGTGGCAGGGCCTGGAGGAGGAGTTCCTGCCGTACCCGCTGACCTTCGCCAGCCGCACCGAGTGGTGGGACGACCATCTGGCGAACATGGCGCGCGCCCGGGAGAGTCTGCTGACCCGCGAGGCCGACTACGCCGCGGTGCTGCAGGCGATGCTGATGCCGGAGGTGCGCGTCGAGGTGGAGGGCTGGGACGGCCGGGAGCTGCTCTCCGCGTCCGCCCGCATCCGCCTGCTGGGCGTCCGGTCGGGCGACGCCGGCTACCTGCTGGTGCAGCATCCGGGCGAAACCTACCGGCACGGCAGCGGTTTCACGCTCTCGGAGTTCTATGCCGAGGAGCTGGCCGAACGGGTGGTGGCGGCGCTGCCGGACACCCCGGCGGGCCGCGACTTCGGTGATCTGGTGCTCGCCGAGACCGAGGACACCGACGACACCGACTACGACTTCGGCATGTCGCCCGCGCACGAAACCCTGGAGGGAACGGTCGTCACCCGCGCCGCCGACTTCCTGGCGGCACCCGCGCCGAGCATGGGCACCATCGATGTGGTGCAGGGCCGTTCGCGTTTCGGCCCGCGCGGCATCGCCCGCTACCGCCTGGAGTGGCGCGACCTGGAGGACGACGGTCGCTATGTGGTCACCGGCGAGCATCCCCCGGTGGCCGCCGCGGCCGACCGCCGCCGCCTGGTGACCACCCTGAATGCCCATATCACCGAGGTGGTGCAGGTGATCGCCGATGAGTGAAGGAAACAGCGTGCCCGTGGCATCCTCGGACTTCCCGACCGAGTTCACGCTGTCCTCGCGGACCGGCTCGATCGTGGTGACCACCACGGAACAGGGCCTGCCCCGGGCACTTTCGGTGGAACGCGATCGTCTGCGCGAGGACCCGGAGCTGCTGGCCGCGGAGATCCTGCGCCTGTGCCGCCAGTCCGCGGCCCGCGCCGGGATCGAACGCCGCGCCCAATTGAAGGCCGCCGGTCTGGCGCCCGAACTGCTGGCCCTGACCGGCCTGCCGACCATGGAGGAGGTGACCCGCCAGGAATATGTCGAGGAACAGGAGTACGAGACGGAGCCCGACAGCTGGCTGCGCCCGATCTGAGCCGATCCGGTCCGCGCCCGCCCATCCGGTTAGGGTGGTCCCGTTCGATCAGAGGCCGACCGGCCGTGTCATGACCCCCGCGACGGAGTAGACGATGCGAATCAGCCGCGATCAGGTGGAGCTCGACGACTACGGGCGCATCTGCTATGAGGACGAGCCCTACACCGGCGAGGTCGAGAAGTACGCGGACAACGGGCAACTGGTGCTGTTGTTCACCTACGACGACGGCGTCGAGGACGGACCCCAGCACGAGTGGTGGCCGGACGGCAGCAAGCGGTCCGAGGGCGTGACCCGCATGGGCTCCGCGGTGGGGGAGTGGCAGTACTGGTACGAGAACGGCCACCTCAAGGAGCGGGTGGTGCTCGACGACCAGGGCCGGGTGCTGGTCCGGCAACGCTGGAACGCCACCGGTGAACAGACCATGGACAAGACGACCCGCCGATGACCAAATTCACGGTGCGGCAACATCATCCGCTACGAGCCAGGTAACCTGCGGAATACTTGGCGTTCACCGGACCGTTGGGCTGTTCGTGAACTCTTCGCTATACCGGGCGAATATCCGCTCTGTATAGTTCAATTCGAAATGATCTTCCTGATGGGGGTCTCATGAGCCACCTCGTTGCCACACCGGACGCGATTCGCGCCTACGGAGAGGCCTCGGCCACGATGGCGAGCGCCGTCGCCGGTGCCGCCGCGGTCGACCAGGTCGCCACGGTCGCCGGGCTGGTGCCGGTGTTCGGGCTGATCGGTCAGGACTTCTTGCTGAGTTACGCAGGCGCACAGGGCAATCACCTGACGTCGGTCGCCGAACTCGCCGCCGTGCACGCGGGGACGGCGGTCACCGCCTACCAGGCGGCGGCCGATTACGAAGCCGTCGACGACGCCGCCGGAGTCGATTTTCTCTCCCTATCGCGGGACCTGTGAGTACGCCCTTCGACCAGGGCTCGACCGGCGCCGTGCAGGCCACGCCCGCTGCGGCGAGCGCCCAGTCGGTGGCGGATGCCTTGCGCGACACCAACTTCGCACCGCTGCTGGACAGCCCGGTCGGCGACGTCCTGCAGACGCTGGGCCTGCCCGCGCTGCCGCAACTGCCGGCCATGCCGCCGCTGCCGGATATGCCGCCGCTGCCGACCCTGGATCTGACCGCGCTCACCAAGCCGCTCACCGATCTGGCGTCCGCGTTCGGCACCGGCCAGCTGGGTCAGGGGCTGGACGCGTCGAAGATGCTCTCGGGCGTCTCGAGCGCACTGCAACAGGTGATGTCGATCGCCCAATCGGTCATGTCGCTGGCCGGCTCGAATTCGTGGCAGGGCTCCGGCGCGACCGGCGCGGCCGAGAAGGGCACCGCGGCCCAGACCAACGCGCTGGAGCTGGAAGGCCAGAACCTGCACCAGAAGACGGTCATGGCCGGCGCGGCGACCTCGGTGGCCACCGGCGCGGCCCTGATGTCGGCCATCATCACCAAGTTCGTCACCGGTGTCACGGTGGCGGCACCCTTCATCGGCACCCCGCCCGGACAGGCGTTCCTGCTGTCCCTGGCCAGCGAGACTGCGGCCGAGGCGACCGCGGTGGTGGCCAAGACCCGCACCGAGATGACGGTGCACAGCGCCAATATGACCACGGCCGGACAGAAGGTCAAGGTCACCGACGCCCCGAAGGGCGTGGACTCGCTCTCGCAGGTGTCACAGCTGCTGGGCCTGATCTCCCCGCTGAGCAGCGCCGCGAGCACGGGCGTGCAACAGCTGCAGCAGCTCCAGTCCATCAGCCAGACCTTCGACGTGCAGCCGACGCCTGATGCGGAACCGGTTGCCGCGCGGACGGATTCGGGCGCACTCGGTGGTGGCGGACTCGCGCCGATGGGCGGTCTGGGTGGCCTGGGCACGCCCTCGGCGCCGCTCGGCCAGGCCAGCCCCCGCACCATGAGCGCGACCACCACGCCGCCGGTCCCCGCGCCCGTGCCGATGCCGGCCACCGGCGCGTCCGGCATGGGTGGTGGCATGGTGCCACCCATGGGCGCCGGCGCGGCCGCGCAGGCCGGTGACGCCGATGAAGAAGTGCGCACCACTATGGTCACCGCCGAGCACGGCGACGAGGTCGTCGGCGAGCTGGGCTACACCGGTGTCCCGGTGGTCGGCGCGGTCGGCACCAACGGCCCGCGTCCGGCCCAGTGAACCGGGTCGATGTTTGTCGGCGCGAGCGGGTAGGATTCGCGCGGAAAGGGAGGGACGATGAGCGAATTCAACTTGGGCGGTGTGCGTTTCGACGCGGACACGGTGCTGTCCGCCGCCGCTGACCTGGATGCCATGGCCGATCGGCTGGAGGCCGCCCTGGGTGCGGACACCCAGGCCCTCTCGGTGCCCGCCGCGGGCTCCGACAAGGTGTCACTCGCCGCGGCCGACACGCTCACCACGGTCGGCGCGTCCTTTGTGACGCAGAGCGGACTCGGCGTGGACGAGCTACGCAAGCTGGCCGCCGTGGTGCGCAATCAGGCGAACACCTTCGGCCAGGTCGAGGTCGACAACTCCACGGACTTCACCAACCTCTGACCGGCGGCGGAGCCCCGAGAGTTGGGCTACTCAGAGCGGCGGCGCGGAGGGGTGCTCGATGCGGGCGGGCATGGGGTCGCCTGCATCCGATTCCGGGTCGAACGGCGGTGTCGTCCCGGCCAGGCTGAGGTATCCGTTCACGCTTTGGGTGAGGGCGAATCCGTATCCGTCAGGTGTATTCGCATAGCCGCTGCGCGGCATCACCTCTCGCCCGATGCGCGTCGACCAGCCCTGTTCGCTCCACGCCCGCAGCACCAGATCGAAGTACCGATCCGACGCCTCGGGCGCGGTGCCGAGCACCCAGTACCGGATGTCCAGGAATTTCGGCCCGTCGTCGGGATCGTTGCCGTCCCAGGACAGTGCGACGCCGTCGTGGAACACCGCCTTGGGCAGGTCCGGATGGCGCAGCGCCAGTGCCATTTCCGTGGGTAGCGCCCGCAGCGTCGCCTCGAAGTGCCGCACAAGCTGCGCGCGGGCGGCGGCCTGCGTTGTCACTGTCGGCATTCCGTCCTCCTCTCGTTGATTCAACCGGGTGTCGATTGCCTCGGGTGCCCGACCACTCAGCCCAGCAGGTGGGTCCTGCCGGTGATGATCAGTCCCAGGCTGTCCCAGGATGGCTGATGGTTGGAATTGAAGTAGTTCTTGCCCCCGTGGTCGTCCGGGTTCCAGCCGAGCCGCGTCCGGCTGGGGGTGGTGCCGGACTCGAAAACCCTAGCGCCGAACTCCGGATCGGTCGGTGCGGGACCGTGGGTGGGCGGCATCATTACCAGCGAGTCGTACTCGGCCAGGGTCGCGAACACATGATCGCCGGTCTCGGCCGGATCGACACCGGTCAGGCGCAGATCTCCGACATTGGTGACGCCGGTGCCGAAGCTGCCGATGAAAACCATTGCGTCGGTGTTCAGTTCGTGTCCGTGCCCGGCCGCGTGCCCCGCGGTGACGGCGCCGTAGGAGTGCGCGAAGGTGGTGATGTTCGCGGGCGGTCCCTGATGGGTGACGCGCAGCCCGTCGTGGAACTCCCGCACCTTGGCCGCGCCGCCCTCGGCGTGCTCGGAATGCATGGCCTGGATCAGCGAATTCGGGTTGTTGTAGGCACCGAACAGAATCACCGACGTCTCCGCGTGCGGATCGATCGCCAGGGCGGCCTGCCGCACCTGCGCCAGCGTCTCGAGCGCGTAGCCGACACCGCTGCGCCGCCGGAACGCGCCCGCGATTTCGACGACCACGTGGTCGGCGGTATCGGGATCGCCCAGGGCATAGATGTACTGGAGCTTCTCGTCGATATAGGCGAGGTGGACCTCGGGCATGCCTTCCTTGGTCCTCAGGTCGAGGTAGTTCTCCCGGATGTCCCGAATGATGTCCAGGCGGTCCTTGATCAGCTTGCGCTCGGCCAGGGTGTGCGGTGTCTCCGGTTCGGCCTGAGCCCGCAGCATGTCCTGCTCGGTCTGGTGCCGCAGCATCTCGAGGGTCTGCCGGTTGTACCGGTCGCGATCGGCATGCGGTATGCCGTCGCGGTTTCCGATGAACGGATCCGCGTGGTGCCAGGCGTCCTTCTCCTCGGGGGAGAGGTGCTGCCAGGCCTCGTGCAGCTGCGCCGGATCGGTCGGCAGCCGGTGGTCCGGATCGGTGGGCAGCCCGACCTCCGGTACCGGCGTGTGGGCGGGGTATTCCTCCGTGCCGGGCGGCCACCGGAACCAGCGTTCGCCGGTGCGGACGTCTTCGACCGTATGGTGGTCGCCCACGAGCCGGATCGGTCCGGAGTCCGTTGCGGGGCCGCCTGTTTCGTGTGCCTGCGCGGGATGGTCCGCCATTTCGCGCAGGTGCTCGAGATAGCCCGCCATTTCGCGTCGGTACTCGATGTGGGTCTTCATCACGGCCCCGTGGGTCGGGATGGACAGGAAGTCGAGCGCGTCCGCCGCCCGGCGTTCGAGCCGGACCGTCTCGACGTGCTCCCGATCGACGGCCGACAATTCGGTGTCGCGGCGGCCGACATCGGCGAGCAGCTTGTCGACCCGGTTGCGCGCGTGCTCGCCGAGGTGTTCGGCGACGATCGCGCGGCGCTCGGCCGCGCCCGGTGTGCCCTCCCGCAATCCGAGTTGCTCGACCAGGGCCAGCGCTTCGCGACGGGTCTCGTCGTGGCCCTCCGGCAGCCGTTCGGCCAGCTCGTGCAACTGCCGGATGCGGCCGAGATCGTGCGCGGTGGGAGCGGCGTCGTGATCGACAGGTCCCGGTCGCAGGATGCCCGGATCCGGAATACGCGCCTGGTCGATCAGCCGTGCCAGATCCGGATCATGCTGTGCCAGTAGCCGTTCCACGGTGGGCGCGTGCTCCGGATCGTGCAGTCCCAGGTGGTACATCAAATCGTTGAGATCGCGGCGCAGGGGCGCCAGGGCATTGGGTTTGACGCGCTCCGCGACGCCTTCGCCGATCTGCTCGACCAGCACCCGGAGTTCGGCGAAGCGGCCGCCCAGATGTGAGGTCATTCGCGTCGGCCGATCGTCGACCGGATCGATGACCACGTTCTCGTCCTGTGCCAGCCGGATCTCGGCCAGCTCGTGCGCGACGGCCCGAACGACATCCTCGTCCCGGGCATGCGGGGAAACCTTGACGTCGTACCCGGTGATGTGCCCGGATTCGTCTGTGCGCGCGCGGAATTCGGCGACGGCATTGTCGGTGGTCGGGCCGACGCCCACGGTGATGTCGATCGGGCGGCCGTCGTGCGTCATCTCGAATCGACCGGTGTCGTGGTTCCACGCCACGCCCTCGGGCTCGATGAGCCGCAGATTGCCCTCGACCTTGCCGACCACGGATTCCAATGTCAGATCCGCCATCCCGGCCGGGCGCGCGTCACCGCGGAATTCGCCGACCGGACTCGCCGTGCCGTGCTCGGCCGGCGGATCCGCGTGCGGAGCCTCGATCGGGGTCGTCCGCTCCTCGGCACGTGAAGCCGCGGCGGGATCTACCGGCTCCCCGGTGGGTGAAGCCTCAACGGGGTGAGCGGGTTCCGCTGTCGGCGGGAGCCCGCGCGGTTCGGACGGTCCGCCGGGCGGATCCAGGGCGGACCGCGATGGGCGGAATTCATCGACAAGGTTCTCGGGTCCCGAGGGGAAGTCGGCGTAGCGGCCACTGAAGTTGTGGCATTCGCCCATGCTGTGGTTGCAGTTGGCGCAGTACGGGGTGGCCTTCGGTGCGTCGCCCTCGAACGGTTTGTAGGTCTGGGAATACATTTCGCCCAGGGCTTCCGGGCCGGTGGGCATTTCGGGCCGCCCTTGCCTGCGGAGTTCCAGGTTCGCCCGCTCCCGCGCCCACAGCGCCGCATTGGCGGCCTTGACTTCGGCGTGGCCCCAGGGCCGGTCGAAGTGCGGGTAGGGCCGAACCCCTTCGGGATAGCCGGGATAGGTCTTGCTCTCGGGTCTGCCGTCGCGGCTCAAGTTGGGGTAGCCACCCTCCGGACGCGCCAGCCCGGCGGCCTTCATCGCGTCGATATTGGCCTGCAGCGTGGGATGGCGCTCGTCCTTCGGGACGACCTCGTTCTGCTTGCCGTTGATCCCTTCGTAGGCGATACCGGTCCGCAGGTCGACCACCGCGGCGGTGACGTTGCCGTGCGACTTCGGGCCCACGTAGGTGCCGTCGGCCTGAGCCTTGGCCACTCGCTTCTGTGTCTTGACCGGCTTCTCGCCCGGCTGCTGCGAGAACTCATCGGCCGCGGCACGGATCTTGGCGGCCCGCTCGCGCGCGATCTTGTCGACATGCTCCTCGACGGGCCTGCCGTCGACGGTGGCGATGAGTTCGCCGATCTTCCCGATGCCACCAGGATGCTCGTTCAGGTCCGCGAGCGGCTTGGTGTCCGTGGTGGTCGGGGCCGCCTCATGATCGTGCGTGTGCACAGTCTGCGGATGTAGGTATGCCTCAGGGATATTCGGGTGCGCGTGACCGGCATCGTGCCCGCCCTGCTCTTCGAGCTCGTAGCGGTGCGCGAGCTGAGCATCGTGCTCGGTCAGCAGTCGGCGCACGGTGTCGGCATGGGTGGGATCGTGCATGCCGAGGTGGTCGGCGAGCTCGCGCAGGTCCCGGCGCAGACGCGGAAGTTCGTGCGCGTGCGCCGGATCGGCGTTCGCGCGGTCGATGTGCTCGGTGAGCACCCGCATTTCGGCGAACCGGCCGCCCAGGTGGCTGGTCATCGTCGAGGGGCGATCATTGTGCGGGTCGACGAGGATGTGCGGGTCCTGTGCCAGCCGGATCTCGGCCAGTTCGTGTGCGAGCGCGCGTGGCACGTCCACATCGCGTGCGCGTTCCGAGAGCACCACCTCGTAGCCGGAACCGTCTGCCCGCGCATGGAATTCGGCCACGTTGCCGTCTTTGGTGGCGCCGATCCGGACGTCGACGGTGCGGCCGTCGGGGAGCCGGAAGTGCTGTTCGTCGTGGTTCCACACGACGTCCTCCGGGGCGATGTGCCCCAGATTCTCCCGGATCTGCTCGTGGACGAATTCCGGTTGGAGGTGCTCCGTGCCCTCGCGGGCATCGCCGTGGAAGTCGCCGATCGGGCTCGCGTTCCCGTGCTCGTGTGTCCCGGGGGCGTCCGGCTCGTAGGAGATGGTCCAGCGATGCTCGGGCTGTGGCGGCGAGTATTCGGCCATCCGCTCGTGCGGCAACTTGTTGCTGCCGCCCGCGTCGATTGTGTAGTAGTAGTCCCGGTTTCCGGGATGCTCGAAATCCTTTTCCTCGATGAGCTTGAACGGGTTCGCACCTTCCCGGTGCGCCCCTTCCAGCGCCTCCCACAGCTTGGTGCCCAGAATGTGGTAGCGAGTACCGGGATCGCCGCCGACCTTGTCGGGTTTCATGTCCCACTGGATCTCGACGCGTCCGCCGGGCGCGAGGATCTCCGAAAGATGCCCGGCGATGGCGTGATACGCCGCATCCGGGAGTTTGGCGCTGACATTGTTGATGAAGACCCGCGCGATATCACCGCCGAGCAGGTGGCCATTGCCCAGCATGTCGCCGTACACCATGACGGTGCCGGGTTCCATGAGCGGCCCGGCGTCGAGCAGGCCCAGATCACGGCGGCGCTGGGCGCCGATCGCGGCATCCGCGAGTTCGGTCTTGATGATCAGCCCGCCGCCGGCGCGGTCGGCCGCCGGGGTCATCTCGACCGCGAATGCGCCGCGGCCGACACCGACATCGATGGTGTGACCACCCGCCGCGGCCGCGGGAACCGAGGGCCGTGGCTGGCGCTCGATGGGCTCGTT
Organism: Nocardia sp. NPDC004711; assembly: GCF_053601595.1. Lineage (NCBI taxonomy): Bacteria > Bacillati > Actinomycetota > Actinomycetes > Mycobacteriales > Nocardiaceae > Nocardia > Nocardia sp. NPDC004711. The sequence continues at coordinate 46,377 of NZ_JBSGCB010000002.1, forward strand.
GTGCTCGCCGAACCGATACTGCTCCAGCGGAAGCCGATGCTGTGGCTGCGGGCGGGGCATCACCTCGACCGTGGACAGGCCGTCGACCGCATCGTGCAGGACGACTGTGTACTCGATATTGAGCCCGTGCTCGGCCGCCGCGCGGTTGGCGCGGTCGATGCCGCGCAGGAAGTCCGTGAGGGTGGTGTGCTCTCCGCCGACGTCCATCCGCCCGGTCGCGTGATCGATGGTGGCGGTGATGCGGTCGGGCGCGGTCGCGAAAGCATCAGCGGCGGCGTGCATCTGCGCGAAGCGTTCCGGGCCGAGGGCATCGCGCGCCGCCTGCGGCATGCCGTCGTGGAAGCCGTCGATGGCCCGATGGATGGCAGCGGCCTGCTCCGGGCCGCGCAGGGTCGGATGGTTGATGGCCGCATTGATCGGATTGAGCGCCTTCAGCAGGCCGGGCACCTGGCCCCGGGCGGGCCTGGCCTCCTCCTCGAAGAGCCGCTCGAATAGGCGCCGCGAAAGCTCCTCGCGCATACGGCCGTTCAAGCCCTGCTCCTCGGCGCGCAACAGATCGCCGGCGTGCTCGCCGGTCATCAGTTCACGCAGCCGGGCGAGATGATTCTCCGCGGCGTGCTGGAATTCGTCCTCGGTGAGGTGCTGGTTGAAGGTCGGCCGATCGGAGAGGACGCCCGCCTGTTCGAGCGCTATCCGGTGTGCGAGGTCCGGATCGTGCGCGGCCAGTAGGCGTTCCACGGTCGGTGCGTGCGCCGGATCGTGGAATCCGAGGTGGTCCATGAGATCGTGCAGGTCATGGCGCAGCCCGGGCAGCTCGGCGGCCCGGGCCGGATCCATGACGGCTCGATCGACATGGGCGGTGAGCGTGCGCAATTCGGCGAAGCGGCCGCCCAGGTGCGTGGACATGCGGGTGGGCCGATCGTCCCGCGGATCGATCAGGATGTCGTCGTCCTGCGACAGGCGTATCTCGGCCATTTCGTGTGCGAGCGCGCGCACGACGTCCTCGTTGCGAGCCTTGTTCGACACCCGCACGTCGTAACCGTCCGCGCTGGGCTCGAATTCGGCCACATGCCCGTTCGAGGTCTCACCGACCTCGATCCGCACGATGCGCCCGTTCGACAGGACGAAGTGGTTCTCGTCCGGATTCCAGGCCACCCCTTCGGGGGCGATGAGTCGCAGATTGTCCTGAATCTGCTTGTGCACGACATCGGGCGTGAGATCGCCCTCGGTGCGGGCATCTCCATGGAAATCGCCGACCGGACCCGCCGCGGCGACGTCGTATCTGCGTGAGTCCGCGGGTCGGGTGCGGTCCGCGTGCTGGGGCGGGTCGACGGGAATCGGGAGGATGGTCGCCCCGTCGGGGTGCGCGTTGGGCGAATCCGCGTGATCACCGGGCGATTCGTGGTGATCGCCGGGGCGCGTGGGCTCGCCGGACAGGTTCAGGAAATCGTTCGGTCCGCTCGCGTGCGCGTCCACGTGCTGCTCGTGGTCGCCGGTGGAGACCGGCTCGGCGCGCGGTGCGGTCGGTTCGACGCCGGTGCGGGTCGCCTGCACCGTGGCGTCCGGCCGGGTGGCGCGGTCGACCCCGGCGCGGGTGTCGGGGGTCCTGGGCGAGCTGCCGTCCGTGGGCTTGGGCGCCGTGCCGTCGGCCGGCCTGGCGGTGCTGCCGTCCGTCGGGGTCCGGAGCGGATCGCGCGGTGCGACAGGCGATTTGGCCGGGTCTCCCGCCGGTGCGCGAGCCTCGCCGGGTGCGCCGTGCGTGGACGAGGTCGTCGCGCCCTTGGCGGGTTCGCCGTCGGCGCGGGTGGTTCCGTCGTTCGAGAAGTTCGTCGCGGTCGTGGAATTCGCACCACTGGACGGATCCGAGGTGTGGTCCGAGACGGATTCCGGTGTGCGCGCATCCACCCCGGTGTCATGTGTACGAGCCGGATCCATCGCGGCCGTCGCGTCTCCGGCACGATGCTCCGGAGTGCCGCTCGCGTCGGGCCGCGCCGCGTCGCCGGATGGCGAGCCCGAGTGGTCGCCGACCGACTGGGTGTCGGCCGAACGCTGCGACGGGGAATCAGTTGCGCCGCCGTTGTCCTGCGCGTTCGCGTCCAGTCGCTCGCGCCTGCCGTCGGAGGTGAACGAGCCGTTGTTGTCGGACCGGTTGGAGTCGCCACCGTGGTCGGCCTGCTGGTCGTGTGCATGGTCGACGGGTGCCGGGCCGGCCGCCGTCGGGGCACTGGCCGCATGCAGCTGGGGGCCACCGGCCTGCTGACCGTTGTCGTCGCTCCGCTCGCCGGTCGAATCGCCCGGATTCCCGTGCTGTCCGTTGGCGCTGGGGTCGGCGGGGGTGCCGTGTTGTCCGTTGGCGTTCGGGTCCGCGGGAGTGCCGTGCTGTCCGACACTCGGGTCCCCGGCCGTATTGTGCCCGTTTCCGTTGGCGTCGGCTCCGGGGGTGTGCCCGTCCGGGGTGGTGCCCGGTTGGTCGAATGTGGCGGGTTTGGTGGTGGTTTCACCGGGGAGATGCGTGCTGCCGTCGCCGGTGTCGTGCCCCCGCATCGGGCCGTTGTGGTTGGTGTCGCCGTTGTATCCGTGCAGGCCGCTGGGTCCCGCCCCGCCGAACGCGCCGCCGGTCATGGAGCGCGGGTCGAAGCTCCAGTCGCCGTTGACCAGTCCATTGGCGAGCCAGCCCGCTCCGGCGCCGCCCACCCCGGCGGTCGCGCCGGTGAGCGCGCCGTTGAACGCGCCCTTCCAGCCGCCCATTTCGGTGGGCAGGGCGTGGTTCGCGCCGAAGCCGATCGCGCCGCCCGCACCGCCGGACAGTCCGGCGACCAGTGCGTTCTTCCCGATCGCGCCCCAGTCGAAGCCGTGCCCGTGCCCGTCCAGATTCTGGATGGACTCGACCAGCAGTTCCTGCGCGGTGGACTGGATGACGGAAGTCACCGCGCCCTGGCCGATCTCGTAGATGAGCTTCGGCAGGACCTGCTTCAGCAGCGCATTGGTGATCCGGCCTTCGATCATGCTCTCGATCCGCCTGACGAACCCCTCGCCCAGCTCACGGAACGCGATGCGCGCCGAGGCGAATACCGCGGCCTCCGATTCGGGCGCGAACGGCCCGGTGGCCGCGGCCCAGGCGAGCTCGCCCAGCAGCCACCCGCCCGCGATATAGAAGTTGAGCTTGGCCGACTGCAGTTGATCGCCGAATCCGTCGGCGGCCGTGGACAGCTGGCGGTAGTTGTCGCCGAATTCCTTGACCGAGCCGTGCCCGGAGTCGTCCCCGTAGCGCAGCGGCTTTAGCCATTTGATGATCTCTTCGCCGCCGGTGCCGTCCGGATAGGCCTTGTCGAGCGCACCGAGCAGGTGGTCGAGGTCCTGCAGTAGGTCGTCGGCCTGTCCCGCAACCGATTCCAGGTCACGGGCCATCTGCCACATGGTGTCTTCGTTGCCATGCGGCCATTCGGAGCCCACCAACCAGCTCAGCCATTCGAGCCACGATGGAAACTCCAGCGCCACAGGCCACCTCACGCCGGTCGGTTCTGATCTTGGCGAGACCGACTGTGCCACAAGGAAGCAGGTGAACTCAACACGAACGCCAGATGAGTTGCCGGTGACCGGCCCGGGTACACCCGGCGGTGATAGGGTCCGGCGGGAAGGAGGCCGCATGGGCGAGATTTCGGGAGCGCGGGCAGAACTGGACCGGCTGGGTGCGGTCCTGCGTGCGCAGCTGGTCGAGCTCATCACCGACCTGGCCCCGGAAACCAACCTCCGCCTGCTGTTTCTCGACGAGCCGACGATCGTCGGATGGAGCGAGCCACCGCGCTACCAGTACTCGGGCCTGATCCGCGGCGAGCGTCCCGCGACCGTCTCGGCCGCCGATATCGCCCGGCGCGCGGCCGCTCTCCTCGGCGCGGCGGGCTGGGAAGTCGGTGAGGCGCAGGACTCCACCGGTCCGAAACCCGCCGTGGTGGTCACCGGTCAGCGTGACGGCATCGGCATCGAAGTGCGTGTGGGCGACCATACTTCGGCGGTGATGTTCAGCGGCCGGACCCCGGCGCTGGCGCTCCGCGACCCGGAGGAGTTCCGGCTGCCGGACCCGGTGCGCACTCCCGAGACCCTGTCTCCCGGCTTCGTCCTCTGCTACGAGTGCGGCGGCCTGGGCTTCTGCCCGGAATGCGGTGGCCGGGGTCGGCTGCCCGACGGGGAGATGTGTCCCGAATGCTATGGGGCCCAAGTCTGCCCGATCTGCCAGGGCGCAGGCCAGCTGCTGATCTCGGAGCTGTCGCCCTACCAGCGCACCCACTATCCCGAATTGCGCGGGACCCCTGAGTAATTCACCACCCCGAGTCGGTGGCTCCCCGATTCTCCTGCCTCTCGGTCCACGCCTCGTAGCCGACGGCATTGCCGAAGTCGGGCGCGGCCTCGCGAAGCTGAGACAGTCGTTCCCGTGACTGCGGGGGAGCGAGCGAGGCGGGTTCGATGGTCGGCGCCCGGGATTCGAGATCCGGCATGCCTTGGATCAGATCCGACAGTTTGGGCATGCGTGCGCGCTTGTCCCGCAACGGCTGCAACAGTTCTCGCCCCTGCCGCGCCACGTCGAGCGCGGCGCTCTGCGCGGCGGTCGTCGTCGCCTTCGCGATTTCGTCGTAGGTCAGTTCGCCGATATCGGAGGAGAAGCGCGTCGCGATCACCACCCCGTCCGCGTTCACGGTGACCCGCACACGTCCACCCGCCGCGGTGCCGGTGGCGGTGAGCTGGGTGCGCTGGCGTGATGCCTCGGCGATCGCCCGCAGCTGCGTGGTGAGTTCCTCGACGATTCCGGCCTTCGCGACTTCCCCGTTGTGCCCGGTCATTTCGCCGACCTACGCGAACGTGTCGAAATTGCCGTGCTCCATGGTGTCGAGCTGATTGGCGGATTTGGTCAGCCCGCCGTGCAGATTGTCGAAGGAGTTCGCCAGGTTCTCGGTGCCGGTGGCCAGGTTCGCGCTGCTGGTGACGAATCCCTTGGCGCCGTCAGCGAATTTGCCGCCGAAATCGTCATCGCCCCACCCTGAGGCGCCCGGCGAGACCGCCGCGCGGGCATTACTGGCCATGGACTGCAATCGCGCCTGGATATCCGCGGCGAAGCCCGCCGCATCACGTACCGCCTCCGGATGTACCTGCACTCTCCCGGCCATAAGATCTGACTGTCCCACAACCGATCAGTGAACACAACATGAACGAGACGTGCCGCCGCCCGCCTGGCAAGATCGTTCCCACACCATCCACCCGGCCGAAGGAGCCCCCATGCCCGACACCCTCCCGCTGGCCAGAACCAACGCCGAGGCCCGTCTCTACCTCACCCTGCAACCCTGCCCCACCTGCGGCGAGACCCGCTGCCAATTCCGTAGCGCCGTCATCACCGTCGACGGTGACCTGGCCAGCCGCTACACCGGCGACTGCCCGTCGTGCGGCACGCCGCGCGCCTACGAGTTCCGCCTCCCCGCCGAGGTCTTGCCCCCGCCGGCCGACTCCGTCCGCTTCGGCCTGGACAACCCCTCCGAACTCCTCGACCCCGGCGTGTGGCTCTGGTACTCCGACGTCTGCATCCGTCAGGTCCCGCCCACGCCCGCGGGCCTCGATGCCCGCGCCGAGCGCGCCGCCCGCCACACCCTGTCCACCGCTCTGGCCGCGGTCGAGGAGACCTTGAAATTCCTCCCGCCCACCGCCGACCGAATCCCCGCCCCGGCCTTCACCTCCGCGCAGGGCCGCACCACCTACAACACCGAACCCGGCCGCTTCACTCGCCCCCGCCTGGAAGCCCTCCGCGACACCTACGCCGCCGCCCTCGCCGACCGCTGACGGGCGATTCGATAGGTTTGGGCGAAGACCGCCGGCGAGAGGGACACATGAACAGGATCGACTACCGCGTGAGTCGCCGTGAGATCGCCACCGACGACGATCTCCGCCTGACGTTTCGCGGTGAGCCCTTCACCGGCGAGGCAGTCGAAACCATCGGCGACCAACTCCTGTTCCAGGTCTTCTACGTCGACGGCATCCCCCACGGCCCCGATCGCGAATGGTGGGCCGACGGCCCCCTCAAGTCCGAAGGTCAAGTCAATTACGGCACGCCGGTAGGCATCTGGCGCACCTGGCACCACAATGGCCAACTCGCGAGCGAGCAGGAATTCGACGACGAGGGCGACCCCATCGCGACCCGTAAGTGGGACGAGTCCGGCAACCCGATCCAGTCCTGACCCGCTCAGCTACCGGTAATCACACGAATGGCCGCGTCCTGGGCGGCATTGCTGACCTCGCCGACTCGAAATCCACGACTCGTAATGTGCTCTACGAGTTCCAGCTCCGGTGGCAGACCGTGCTTGTGCAGATAATGAGCCACCGCCCCCGCCCAAACCCACACGCCATCCGTCCGAAAGTTCAGCGGCACATCCCGATCCGCAGGCGCGAACTCATCCTGCTCGAAACTCCTGGCCGCCAGCACAATCGGCGCAGACTCCAAGTACGCCAACACCGCAGTCCGCGTATTTCCCTCCACCGCAGGACGATCCGCCACCGGACGTCCGTCAGCGTCCTTGCCGTCATAAACCTTCGCCATTCGCGGCGGTCGCACAGCAGCCGGCTCCGGCGCAATCCTGGTGGTTGCTTCGACCTCCGATGCTGGAGCGGCGGCCGCGAAGGGATTCGGTGCGGGTGACGCGGGCGCGAAGGGGTTCGGCGAAGGCGTCGCGGGCGCGAACGGATTCGAACCGGGTACGGGCTGCGCCACAGGCGCAAAAGGATTCGATCCGGGAGTCGGTGCGAATGGGTTCGCGCCGGGTGGCGGCACGAACCCCGGCGTATAGCCCGGCCTCGGCTGAGCCATCAGCCGCGGCCGCGCCAACTGCGCCACCAGCCCCGCCACGGTCGCGGCGAAGGACAGCAACAGCGTGAGCATCGTCAACCAGAACCCGGCACCCGCGTACTCCCAGAAGTTCAGTCCCCCCAGGTCGAACGCGATACTCAGCCCGCTGATCGCATTCGCGAAGATCAACGCGGCAGCGGCACCACTGGCCGCTCGCACGGCCGCGTTCCGCACCCCCGCGTCGGCCAGTAAGGCGATGGCCACGACAACGACGGCGATCAATCCCACTGAGAAATGCACGGCGGGCAACGGAACAGAGCCGTCATCGCCCTCCCATATGGATATGACATGGGAGGAACGTCGCACCAACGCGGGGAACGAACTCCAGAGATTCACCGCCGCCGCGACCAGCAGGAGAACGGCCCCCACCCGATCCGCCGCCCCACCAACGAGCTCCTGCGCCGCCCCACGTCCCGCCACCGCAGCATCCCGCAACCCACTGACCAAAGCCGCGATGCCAACCAACATCACCAGCATGATCACCCAGAATCCGAACCCCGGTGACACATGATCCCCGAACTGGCGCGCATAGCCCACCACATCACCCGACGCCATCTGCGCCATCAGCCCACCCGCAAACGCCGCCGCCCAAAACAACACCCGCCGCCGAGCCCCCACCCCCGCAGCAAGCAACGTCCCAACCACCACGCCACCCATCACCATGAGCACATACGGCACAGCAGTGAAGTAGTCAGTAGCCCGCATCCCATGCCCGTTGCTCTTCCAGACATAGATGTCCCAACTGCCATGCAGCCCAATAGACATCACAGGCAGCCAGAACATCGCAAACGTCAACACCGCCGCCGCAAGCAGCAAGACCCCGGTGATCCGTCCGACGCCCCGTGCTCCACCCACCTGTCCCGCGCTCCCCGGCACTGGTTCAGGCCCACTCATGAAGCCTTCATTCCGTGTGTAGGCCATAGGTTCTCGCGCCCTTCCCGATACAAGATGTGCCCCGCCGCCGCCCGAAACAGCATGTCCTCAACCCCATCGGTCCAGGCCGTCCGCCGAACCTTATCGATGATCAAGGTCCGACTCATCTCCTCCCGCCTCGGCCCGAACCAGTACTCCGCCTCGTCCGGCTCATCGCGCACCTGCCGGTAATAGACAAGCAACGCCATAGCCTCACCAGTCGTCCGCGCGAATCCGGCCGGGGGTTATGTCATCCAGATCTTCGACATCGGTGAAGGTCATGATCGATTCGCTGTTCTGGTGTCGCTCCGGCGAATTCGGGGGTGCGGTGGAGGCTGGGATGGGTTCGGGGATTCGCTCGGTGAGGTCCGGCAGGCCCTCGATGAGGTCCGACATCTTCGGCATCCGTCCGCGCCGTTCCTGAATCGGATTCGTGAGTTCGGCGCTCTTGCGGCCCAATTCGGTGGCCGCGGCCTGCGCGGCTTCGGTGACGGCCTTGCTCAACTCGTGGAGCGAAAGGCCCTCGAGATCGTCGTCGAAGCGGGTCTCGATAACCGTCCCATCGGCATTCACCACCACCGTGACCCGCTTCTGCAGCGCGTACCCGGTGGCCATGAGCTGCGCCCGTTTCTGCTGCATCTCGCCGAGAATCCGCATCTGCTGCTGGAACTCGTCGAGCATCGAGGCCAATTCGGCCTTCACGCTCTCATTGGCCATGGCTACTTGCCGAACGCGTCGGCGTTACCTTGATCGGTACCGTCGAGCTTCTTGCCGGACTGGTTCTGCCCATCGGAGTTGTTCTCGGCGTTCTTGGCCAGGGTCTCGGAGAGACCCTTCAGCGTCTTGCGGGCGGCCAGATAGCCGGACCCGTCCTCGGTCCCAGCGAATTCCGTGCCGTAGCTGTCGTTTCCCCAAGGTTCGCCCATGCCGCCGGTGCTGGCCATGAGACCGTCCACCACCCCGCGTAGCCGACTGTTGACCAGGTCCGTTTTGGCCGACGCCTTCTTCAATAGCTCGGGATCGACGTCGAGTTTGTCTGTCATCAGGTATTACTCCTCCCCATAGCAGCCGGTCAGCGCGTCAGCCGCGCTGCCGCATCCGTTCCTGAAACCGTTGAGTGAACCCCGCGATGTAGACCGTCGGCGGCACCGAGGACGAGGACGGTTCGATCACGCCGTCGTCGGCCATGTAGTAGATCGCGCGACCGATCATGATCTCGCCCGGTCGGGTGGGCACGAAAACCATCCAGCCGTTGTCGATTCGTTCGGCGGTCAACTGGTCGAGGGGGTAGCCGCTGGTGTCGGTACCGCGCGCCAGGATGAATCGGCTGACCTGCTCGATGGCGTCGATCCGGCTCAGCGGCGGCGCGGTGACAAAGGTCCGAAGGCCCGCCAGCGTGAACTGGTTGAGGGCCGAATCTACTTCGTGCTCGGCCGGATCGAAGACCGCGGCCACCGTCTCGTAGGTCACCAGTCCCGCCTGTGCCGCCGAAACCAGCGTCGCGACAGCGGATCTGGTGGCATCGGTGACCGTCTTCCCGGCGGACGTCATGACCTGCAGGATCACGTCGATGGTCGAGTCGGTGGTCCAGATACCGGGTACGGCGCCAGCTATGCCGGGACCGTCCGGCGATTCCCCCCGGAACCACTGTCCGTCCTCCCACCAGTAGCAGAAGGTCAGCTGCCCGGTGGCCGCCCGCGGATTCAACACCGCGTCGGTCACCCAATCCGGTGCGCCCGCGTACAAGCTGGGTAGTAGAGCGCCGTCGTTGTAGACAGCATCGAGTTCGGGTGCGTTGAGCACACCGCCCGAGATGACCGCCCGATCTCCCGGCAGCACGTACAGCGTGCTCCCACTGCGATTCGGTCCCTCGAACCAGGCGAGCGACGGCAGCATCCGGGGGCCGTTCGGTGCGTCGAGAGCGACGAATACCGCTGCGAGCGTGGTCCAGTGCGACCACATCAGCGGTAGCGGCGGGAAGACCTCGGTCGTCGCCTGGCCGCGAATCTCCTTCGCGCGATCGGACCGAGCCTGCTCCGCGGCGACTCGCGGCGAGCGCATCAGGCGTCCACCGTGGCTCACGTACGCGGCCAGCCAAACGGGTAGTCGGTTGCGTGGGTACTCGCGCAGATCGGCCAGATACGCCTCGGCCGGAAATAGTTGGTTGTCCGGAAACGGCTCGTCGCCGTAGTCGTAGTCGGTCTGCACCTGGCCCGCGTTATTGAGGCTGATTCGGATCCGCCACCACGGTCCTTCGCTCATCCCCGCCGCGACGTCGCGCTGCTCCTGCACCAATTGCAGGACCGACTGCGCGGGTTCGACCTGAACCGCCTGCTCCCCGGCCGAATACACGATGCTCCAGGTCTTGTCGGTCACGGTCCACGCGAAGGTCGCGTCGACTCGCTCCCAACTCTCCGGTGCGGCGGCCGCGAGTTCGTGTGCGATCCGATGCGTCAATCCCCGCGCTCGCTCGATGATCTCCTGCTCATCGGCCACAGCTTCGGGACCGGGATGCGAAACCAGGCTGAATCCGATGTCCGGCTCCGCGTTGGACTCCGCGAACCCAGCCATGAACGACTTCATGAATTCGTCGTCCGGATTCCCGCCCTGAGGTCTGCTCACGTCCCGACTCCCCTCCTCGACCGGTCCCGCGCCTTTCACCCCGGTCGGATACCTGTGCGACCTTACACATTCGAGGTGTCGGTGTCGGCCGGGGTGTGGTTAGCTCAGAGTTCGCGGGAGCTTACGTAGCCCTCGTCGGTAATGCGCAGAGCATCCAGCGTCGCCGTCGGGCTGCCCGACAGAACGACGTCCCAGCCACCGTCGATGCGCTGCGGGGCGAAGCCCATGGCCCCGATATCCACGCCGGCACCGATCAGATACATCCGGATTCGGCTCGATGCCTCGGCCGCGGACATCCCGCCCGGAGCCGCCGCGTGCACAGGCCATGGACGGCGATCGAAAAACCCGAGGCGTTCCGCCTCGCGTTGCCGGTTCTTCTCGCTGTGCCGGTAGTGGTCGGAGGTGTTCGTGAACGGTATCCGCCAGAGTGCCGGGCGCTTGGCCCAACCGTAGAAGTAGGGCCCGCCGGTCACCTGCAATCCCGCGGTGATCAGTCGGGAATCCTTCGGCTGAACGAGCGTGATGATGCCGCTGTGTCCGGAACCGTCGGCCAGCCGAACACGGCAAGTCCTGCGGTGGGTCGCGGTGCGGTTCTCGACCTCGCCGACGACATCGGAGGGCATCGCGACGAAACGGCTCACCAGCTCATCGAATTCCGCTGGTGGGCCCGAGAATCCGGCGGTGATCTCGTGGAGGCGGCCGTTGGATCCCTTGTCGACCCGGTTGAACCCCTCGCCGACGAAGGCATTCGCGCTCCAGGTTTCGGAGCCGTCACCGTCGGCGGTGAATCCCGCGCCCTCCAACAGCGAGACCAATTCCGAGGCACGCCTGCGCCCGTGCGCGATGACGGCCGCGGCCTGTGCCTTGCCGATGGGCTTCAGCGTCGAGGAGACCCCGCCCCGATATCCGGTGCTCTCCTCCGGCCCGACCACGGCGATGCCGTGCGGAATGAACCACAGTGATCGCACGGTGACACTCCTTCGGTGGCGGCTGTCCCGATTCCGTTGCCGACCCTAGCCGATCGATAACGGCGGTCGCTTTCCCAGTTGATCGTCGGCGCGTTCTGTGGCAGCGTGTCGCGAGATCGTGAACTGTCCGCGCGCCGAATGCGCTACTGGACAGCGAATCAGCAATACAGATCAGCGCGTATTCGGGGGCGATAGTGGGGTCACGGGGGTGTCTGATTGAAGCCACCGCTGCGCGAGTGATTCTCGTCGCAGGCGGTCCGCGATGATCTGGAAGCCGCCCGCGGCGGGAGGTCTCGGCTGGCTCGTCGGCATGAAATGGCCCGAAGGCAATGAAGACCTCATGTGGGGGATTGCCGACGACTGGACCGGTGCCGCGAAGGATATTCGCAGTATCGATGCCGACATCGATGCCGCGATCGCGGCGGTGCGCCAGGCCTATCCGACGGGTGACGGCGGCGACAAGATCATCGCTCAGCTGTCGGACATGCGGACCGGCAACCAATCGATCGACAAGCTCGCGGACTGGTTCGACACGATTGCGGGAACCGCGAACAACACCGGGACACAGCTCGAATACACGAAGCTGATGTTCTACACGACGCTGATCACGCTGGCCGCGGATATCGCAGCGGCGTGGGCGTTTCCGCCCACCGCGCCGATGGCCGAGGGCGCGATCATCGGCGTCGGCCGGATCACCGTGCGGATCCTTACCCGGCGCGCGATCGACTTCCTCGGCAAGGAAGCCGAGAAGGCCGGTGAGATCGCGCTGAAGAAGTTCATTCTGAAGCAGGTACTCATCGGTGGTGCGCTGGGTGGATTGCAGGACGGTGCGATCCAGGCCTATCAGAACGAATTCGGACGCCGCAACGGTATCGATTACAAGCAGTTGGGGTTGTCAGCGGCAGGTGGTGCTGTCGGTGGTCTGATCGCCGCTCCCGTCGGCAAATACGTCCCGAAGATGCTGCTGAGCCCGCTGTCGAAGGACGTTGCCCAGAAGATGGTGACGCAGAAGGCCGCCAACTTCCTCGGCGGTGGAGTCGCCGGTGGTGTGGCCGGTCTGGGCGGTTGGGTCGTCAGCGGTGGTGTTACGCACAACTGGGAATTCGACCCCCGTGTGGTCACCGCGGGTATCGCGGGAGGCACGCTGCCCGGTGTCGCCCACGAAGTCCCGTCGCCCTGGAAGGGCGGCGAGCCGAAGCTGTCCACTGCGGGAGCCAAGACCGACGGCGCTCCGTCGGGCATCACTGAGCAGCACAAGACGCCTGAGATCGAAACCGGCAAGCCGTCGATCGGTGAGCAGCCTCAGCAGACGCCTTTGCCCGCCGAGAACGCAGCTCGAGATGGTGCTCCGGCGGCCGAGCATCCCCAATCGGTGGAGCCGAAAGCGCAACTGACCGATCACGGGAACCAGCACGAAACTCCGGCCGGCGGGCCGCAAGCCGCACCGAATGCGCAAGCGCAGGTGCACAACCCACAGGTTGTCGAGGCGCGTCCGGCGGACGGTCCGCAGGCCGCCAACACCGGGCAGTCACCGGCTTCGGCTGATCAGCGTCAGGTAACCCCCGCGGGCGCGCCGCGCGCCGAGACGCCCGGTGTACTGCGCACCGAAACACCAGCTGCGCTGAAACCCGAAACACCGGTCACCTCGAATACGGCGCGTGCCGACGCACCCGGATCACAGACCCCGCAGGCTGCCGAACCGAGAGCCACGGCCGCCCCGGCACGCGATGGCGGTGCCGCGCTGACTACGATGAGTACCAGGGCCACCGGGCAGGACGTTCCCACTCGCGTGGGCGAGCACACGGATCTGAGCCAGTCCGCGCGGACAGCGGAACCGGCGGCCGGCCGGCCGGACGGCAGGGATCTGGTGGGGGCCGGTAGCGGTCCGGCTTCCAGAATCGGCGCGCGACCCGAGAATCCTTTGGGCGGAAGGGAACCGCGGCCCGATGGGCAGTCGAATCATCCGTCCGGGTCTCCGACAGAGCACAACCGGGGACCCAACGACCAACGCGGCCCGAATCACCCGGCGTCGGGTCCGGCACCCGACCCGACGGCCACCCATACGACACCGCCGCACGATTCCACGCCCGCGCTCCCGCGGGACCCCGAACATCCTGTGCTGCCGAAGGATTCGCCGGTCACCGAGGCCGAGCACGCGCACGCTCGTGAAGCCTTGGATCGCCTGGGCCCGGAGGCGACGCCCGAACACCTTGCGCACGAACAGGACAGCTCTGTCGGGGCCGCGCACGACCGAGCGACCGAGAACCACGAGTGGTGGCACTCGCTCACCCCGGAGCAACAGGACGCCATGCTGCGCGTCCACCCGCACGAGCTCGGCAATGCCGACGGCATCCCACCGCACATCCGCGACGAAGCCAACCGCCTGGCGATCGCGCGCGACATCAACCAGGTACGCGAACAGAATCCGCGGGTCGACAAGTTCCTCACCCGGTTCACCGATCCGGAGAGCGTCCGGCAGTGGAAGAACCTGCGGTCCACCGTGGAAGCCCTCGAGCACGCGGACGATCTGGCTCGCAGCTTCGCGGACAAGAATGCCGGTCACGAGCCGCCGGTACAGGTGCTCTCCTACGACTCGGAGGCGTTCGGCGGCGAGGGTCGCGCGGTAGTCGCATTCGGTGATACCCAGCACGCGTCCACCGTTTCGTTCCACGTTCCGGGTATCACGACCACGGTGCGAAGTCTGGGAACGAACCTGGACAACGCCTTCAACCACTACCGGGCCACTTCGGAGAACAGGGATCCCGCCGAGGTCGCGTCGATCGCGTGGATCGGTTATGACGCGCCGAGCGGATTCCCGAAGATCCTGCGCGAGATGACCGACGCGCGGCTGGCTTCACGCGGAGGCCAACTCCTCGCCCGAGATGTGGCCGCGTTCAGTCAATCCCGTCGCTCGGACGCCGCCCTGCCCGGTGGCTCGCCGACACCCGACGTGCACCTGTTCGGCCACAGCTATGGCTCCACCACCACGGCCTTCGCGGGCGCGGGCGGGCGCCTGTCCGGCGACATCTCCACCATCACGCTGCTGGGATCGCCCGGTGCGGGACCGGTGGGGCACGCCGCGGATTTCGGCATCGGCGCGCACAACATCTTCGTCGCCAGTTCCTCGCGCGATCCGGTTACCTGGATCGGCGCCAACGCACACGGCGAAATCAGCCGCATGGCACCGGGTCTCGGCAACGGCCTGGGAATGGACCCCGCCATTTCGGCATTCGGCGCCAACCGCATCGCCGCCCAATTCCCCGGCGGCATACACACACTCAGCGACATCTCGACCCACACGGGCTACTACAACTACCTGGACAAGGGCGCCACGGTCCCGACCGAGTCCCTGCACAACTTCGCCCGTATCGCCAACGGCGAGAGCCCCCACACCCTGCCCGAATACCCTCGCCCGGGCCGCGACGACCTCAACGCGTGGCAGCGCAACATCGGCTCCCTGCCCCACGACCCGGCGGGCTTCCGCGCTCCCGAACCCAATGTCCATCAGGGCGAACACCCGTACGGCTACGACGATCTGGTCAACCAGCACCGCACCCAGGACCCAACCCCGGTCGCCCCTGATCGTACGCACTCCCAGGTCAACGACTGCGGCCCCCAGGCCCTCCGCCAGGTCCACGAGCTAACCGGCAACCCCGACGTCCACGTCCCCGAAGACGCTCACATCGCCGAACACGGCATGACCGCGGCCGAACTCGAGAACGCCGCAGGCGCCCACCTCGACCGCCACGAAACCCGGGGCTCGATCGCCGACCAACTCCACCGACTAGGCGACGGCGCCACCGCCCTGGTCGTCGACGAATTCCACGGCCCCACAGACGCCAACGACATCGGCGCCCACGCCTACACCATCACCAACGACGGCGGCCGACTAGTCGTCCACGACAACGCCGTCCCCGGCGGCCCCCACTCCTTCCCCCCGGACCACACCAACGTCAAATCCACCCACGCCATCGTCTACGACTCCCATGGCAACCCGGTACATCCGCTCGAACGAACCCCTGAGACCACTCCGGCGAATGTCCGCGATACTCGCCCGGAAGCCCGTATAGGCCAGCCGGATTCACGCTCCGAACCCGCGCATCAAGGGCAGCACCCCGAGCCCCAGCACGAACCAATCACCCACGAATTCACCCATCCGACCGATCATGAGGTCGGTGGTCCCGCCCACGATTCGATCCGGCGTTTCGACACACCTGATGCTGCCCGCCACTATGGCGAGGAGATACTCGGTCCTATCCGAGACATGATGTCCGGCCCTGAACTACGTGAGCTGCAGGCATACACCAAGAAGTCTTGGATCAATGAATTCTTGCGCGCGGCGGACCCGGTGAAGTTGCTCACCAAGCTCGGTGAGGACGAAGTCCACTACGGGCAATTGATGCGGCTCACCGGCGGCAGCCCGATTATGCCGAAGATCGAAGTGCTCGAGCGATTGCTTGCGGAGCATCCCGATCCTCGCGATCCGAATCTCGATCCGCCCCTGCGCGCTGCGATCGACAGCATCCTCAACGAGGACAATCCGCACGCTCGGCTCCAGGAGCTGTGGCGTAACTCCGGCAAGCTGCCTTCGATGCGTGAGTATTTCGGTGGTGACCCGACGATGGACATCCTTCGATCTCAGGTCGCTCACCTCGACCAAGCAACGAATCGTCCGCTTCCCGAGGGAGTGGAGGTTTCGCGCGGTATCAGCATGAGGAGTCTCGACCGTCTCATCGGACCCGACGGTCGGCCACTGAACGGTCGTAATCCAAAACTGCTGAAGGGCACGGTCCAGGACGACCACGGCTACATGTCGACCAGTCTGGGACCGACCCCGCCTCAAGAATTCAGGCTCAAAGTCCGTATGGAACTAGAGGTTCCGGCTGGATCGAAGGGCGCGTGGGTCGGCGACAAGGGACTGTCCGGACCTGAGAACGAACTCATCCTCCAGCGTGAATCCCGCTTCCTGATCACAGATGTCATCGAGGATCCGCAAGGCGCGAGATACGACGATGGGTACGTCGACTACCTGGTCAAAGGAACCCTCGTACCGGCGGATTACGTCCACGAGCCGCACGTCGAAGTCACGGATGCCCACGATCCGAACTCGACGACGGACAAGCCCGAAGCGGATCCGGTTCATCCTCCGACGGACGGACCCGACGAAGACCACGTTCCCTTTCGGCTGGGCGACGAGACGCAGCATCCGGTCGAGCCGGAGCACCCGCAAGAGGCTCCGCATGCCGAAGACAACGGACCCGAACATGTGCCGACCGATCCTGCCGATCGACCCTCGACGCTCACACCGCATCTGGCCGACCGCTTCAACGAGATGCATGAGCGCATCGCCGACATAGCTGCCGCCTACAACGATCCGACTCGCACCGCCGAACTACCCGGACTACGACTCGGACTCGGCGAGCTGATGGACAAACTCGGAATGCTCGACCGCTCGACAGCGGTGACTGCGATGCGACTGTTCAACGAGTACAACCTCGAGTTCGCGAAGTATCTGAATGAATACTACAAGGCCCTACTGCCACACCCATCGGACGTTGAAAGTCATGGCGCGGTTCCGACGCACACGACTGAGCACCCTTCAGAGGTCGCCGATCATACCGAGCCATCCAAGGAACATTCGTCAGCTGACGAGCCGAACTCGGAACCCGCTCACGAATTGCCGGGAGCCGGTGCTCCATCGGAGCTCACCCCACACGAGCAAGATGCATTGCACCGCTACACCGACCCCGACGCGGGCGTCTACGCCGATCTGAACAAGCGCCTTCGCAGTGGCACTGACCTGGATCCCCATCAAGCGGAACTCGCAGACCATATCTCCTCGGCGCTCGATAAGCTTCCTACCTTCGAAGGCACGGTATGGCGAGGCACAAACCTCTCACCCGAGGACCTCGCTCGCTACGTGAAGGGCGCCACAGTTCGTGAGCCCTCATTCACCAGTACCTCGACCGACCGCAACCGAATCTTCACCGGCAATGTCGAATTCATCATGCACTCGACGAATGGTCGTGAAGTCAGCCCGCTTTCGGCCCGTCCGGCTGAGAAGGAGATCCTGTTCGACCGCAACGCGACGTTCGAAGTCCGAGGCGTAGTCCACGACCCCAACGCCAACCTCTTCGGCGTCACTCGCATCTATCTGGTCGAAACCCCCAGCCACACAGCCATTCACGAAACTTCGCCGGAGCATGCCAACACCCATCCCAGCGATAGCGAGGCTACCCATGCTCCGAACACTCGAGACCTGGTCCCCGAGGATCCTCCCGTCCGTTACGGAACCGACCGCACCTCACTAGGCGATTCCCCCGAAGTAGAGCGAGTCTTCCAAAACCTCCGTAACGAGGGCGAACACGATGTAATCCTCCACGGCGACCGCTTCGGCCGCCCCACCGCCGACGGCGGCCACGAGATCGACCCGCAAAAGGTCGTAGAAGCAATCCGCAACAACCCGGACTATGTACCGGGGACCCCGGTCCGCCTCATCTCCTGCCACAGCGGAAACGAAATCGGCTGGGCCCAACACATCGCTCATGAACTGGGTGTCCCGGTCCGGGCCCCGTCCGATCTGGTCGGTGTGAGGGCTCACCCGGATTCTCCAGCGGTCGTCCACAACGAAGGCACTTGGAAGACCTTCCACCCGGAAGGGCCGGACGGAAGAACCCCCGAACCCACCGTCCACCAGCCGGATCCCCTTGTCGACGCGGACCTGCCCAGAGGCGGGGACACCCGAGATGGCTGGGACATTCTCGGCAATGAGACAGCGGATGAGCATTCGGGTTCGCCGCACGATGAGCAGTCTGATTCGCCGCACGATGAACACGGGCTCGACGGCGATTCGGCCTCTTCGAGGTACGCGGACCTCGAAGACGATGTGATCATCGATTCGGGCGATCCGAAGTACAACGAGCGATTCGTGGAATGGAATCGCCCTAGTCACCGACCCCCGGATCCCGAGAATCCGCACGCGCCGCGGCGGCCGCTCGATGTGCACGAAGAGATCCGAGCGCCACACCGTGACCGTGATAATGTGCCGGACGGCAACACGGAGCCTGACAGACTTCGGCCGGATGAGAGCCCGGATCCGATACCTGAGCCGCTGGGTGACTTGGCCGGGGACGGCGGGCTCCACCCGTGGACGGAATACCCTGTGGTCAACCAAAATGGCACTCGCACAACATTTTTCACCGACGGTGATGGTGTCGTCAAATGGGTTGAGGCTACTCCTGGTGCACGTGATATGGCCGTCGATGGCAAGGGAAAATGGTCTGGATTCAACCCCGACCTGAGCTTCCCATTGCTACCGGACGTTCAATATCAGGTTCCAAATTTTCATAACAATGAGAAATTACTGAACTTCCATACCGACGAGCATGGCCAGACGGATCGACTCACTGGAGATGTCGAAGCGCGGGGGCAGGACAAGAACCATCGCGACGACGACAGCAAGAAAGGCGCGCAGAAGCGTGCCAACCAGGAAGGGGAAGCTGCCTTCCCGAAGAACCCTCCCGGGCGTACGCTGACCCTCCTTGAACGAGCGAAGGCTCGTATCAAGTGGGCGGGCGGGCACCTGCTCGCGAATGAGCTTGGTGGTCTTGGTGAATATCTGAACATGCATCCGCAGATGGCAGCATCGAACTCCGGAAATGATCGAGACGGATGGGTTCATGCTGCATCGTGGCGGGCAAAGGAGAACCAGCTCGTCGAATTCGCGAGTCAGGATCATCAGGATATTCGAAATTATCAGGTCAAGATGATCAGAGAAGCCGACGGAGTTCCGGCTTCGGTTGTCATGCGCTGGCAAGAGGTTACCTACGCACGCAATTCCGACGGCACCGTGCAGCTTGGTTTGAACGGTAAGCCCGTGGTGGAGTCGGTGGTTACCAAGGAACGAGCGTTCTCGAACAAGGAGGCGAACTTTGGACCAGCCACCCCGTACAACGGTCGCTGAGATCTGCGCGATAGTGGAGCGTGCGGCGCCAGTGAGCTGGGCGCGCCTTACCCTGCAGGTCTGGGCGAATGTGATGTCGTACGAAGTCGCGGTGTCCGCGCAGGATGCCAATGGCAGGTCCGCGGGCGAGGTGAGCCAGCCGGCGGTGACCGATCTGCTGGTACGGCTGCGGAACGAGATGTACGAGCCTGATCGTGGAGCTTGGCTCTCCGCGAGGTTTGTGCTGAATCGTGGGGAAGAACCAGATATCTCGTTCAACTATAACGATGATCCACAGTGGTCACCTGACTTGCATCCGCTGATGTACGCGCGCGACCTGGAGGTGTATCCACGTGCGGAGCAGCATGTTCCGCAGTGGTTGCAGGATCGGGTGGCGTTCGGCCTGGAACTGGAACGCCAGCGTGAGGCCGACGGCGATACACAGTAGGCTGTGCATTGATGATCGGTTTCCGAGGAGGACTTGCCTGATGTCGAACCAGCCGTTGAACCCGATGGAACAACAGGAGAAGCTGTCGGACATCACATTGGAAATACTCGAGACCCTGCCGATGGGATGGACGCGCTTGATTGTTCGCGGTCGGATTCTCGGTCGGTACGCTGAGCGTGAGAGTGGGGTGAAGATGCCGGATGGATCTGTGCAGGGCTTCTCCTTCCCGCCTACCGCATGGCGAAAGTTCCAAGATTTGCGAGACGGTATGTACGCCCCTGGTCTGGGCACCTGGGTCGAGTTCGAATATGTACTGGATCCGCCCGGCCGGTTTGTTATCGACTACAACCGTGACCAACTTCCTCGATTCAGTAAGAAAGGTCCGGCGAGCAGCGATTTTGCCCTCGAGAACGAGTGGTATCCGCGCACGGCCGAGCACATGCCCGAATGGTTCCACCATGGATTGGGCACGCCTTCCTCGGAACATCTCGGCTGATGCACACAGGAGTGTGGTGGTGATCGGTCTGAAGCCCGTTGGTATCTACCAGGAGATGTACCGAAAAGCGCGGGAAGGACTTCCGTCGTTGCGAGATTCGTACACCGACCAGGTGGTTGGGGAACGAGATCTGGTAGTCGCGTATATGAGGTCGGCCACGCCGGTCTTCGACGTACCGGCGGATGTCACGGATCTGGTCGATGTTTCCCAGACTATCCGTAACGGTCCATCACTGCTTTCTGACGGAGAGTGGATCTGGCGCATCGACTCGATCCATTATCTCGCGAACTACTCCCTCGCAATTCCGTCTGCGTTCCTCGATCACGTGCGCGCGCAAAACTACCGTCCCGCAACCGATGTCGACGTGTCTGACGCAAAGTTCGACGCTGCGATTTCCGCGTACTTCTGAACGAACTCAGGAATCCGCCATGACGCTTCCGCATTGGGTGACCCCGCCGGATGAAACCGACGACAGCGAGATCGACAAGAAGCTCGCGGCGAGACTGGGTGTCACCGTCGACCAGTTGCACGAGATCGACCGGCAGATGGCCGAGGATGTACGTGCCCGCGACGCTGTTCCGCCTGCGGACCGAATCGTCGACAGCAGTCCAAAGTTCAATGAGGGTTTCGGGCCCGACAACGCCGCGGACATCGCACAGTCCGGCGAGATCCGAGCCTCCGCCACGCTCCCGCCTCTTGTGTCGGCGGACGACGCGATGGCGCCGAACTACGACGCCTGGACGCGTCTTCCGGTATTCTACTTTCCGATCACGGTAGGCGACACCCTGATCGGCTACCTGTGGGGGTCACAGGACGGGAAGTCCGCGGGGTTCTTCCGGAACCTCGCATCCGCGGTCGATCGTGTGAAATTCGCTGTGTACTGGAACAATCGGCTCGAAGAGACCTACGGTATGGGGCTCACCCCGGCGGAGGCGATCGAGTATTGGCGTGGAAGGCCTGGGGACCCCCAACTCGGTGCGATCGCTGGTGACGTGGAGCGAGGTGAGTCGCGGACTATCCAGGAGTTGGCGCTGCGCTTGAATCCCGATAAACCGTTGGGCGATGGTCCATGGGTCCAGGACGGCACCTTTCCAAGTGGCAGTCCGGAGGATCGCTCGGAGGGATTCAGCGCGATCGCGCCTTCTCCGACAACCACATACCCCGAGGAAACCGCTTCGGCTGTCATTTATCTGCCCGTCAGTCTGAAAGGCACGATCGTCGGGTACGTGTGGGCGTCGACGAGTGACGATGCCGCCGGGTACATCCCGCGCACCGCGGTCGGCCACACGGGCTTCGTTGCGGGGGGACTGTGGCGCTCACGTCTCATCAATGCACATATGGCTGGTCTGTCGGCGCTCGATGCGGTTCGGCGTTGCCGGTCGCTACCAGACAATGCCCCTGGGACATTCGGTGTGATCGATCCGATTCCGGAGCAGGAGGCGCCCACGCTCGCCGATCTCCGCCGGCTCGCCGATCAAGATTGACCGCTGCGAGAGCTGCGGCCGCGACATGGGCGCCGTGAAACGGATCGATCGGACCTACGACTACCACCAAATCTCCACCGGTGATGATCTGCGACTCGAGTACCGGGGCGAGCCCTTCACCGGCGAAGTGGTGACGACACTCGGTGACCAACTTGTGGCCCAGGCCTTTTACGTGGATGGGATCAGCCATGGACTCCAGCGCGCGTGGTGGTCAGACGGTCAGCTGAAGTCCCAGGGGGAGATGGACTTCGGTACACCCCAAGGCGTGCACAGGGAATGGCATCGGAACGGTCGACTCGCCAAGGAAAGGCAGTTCGATGAAATGGGTCGACTGCGAGCCGTGCAGATCTGGGATGAGAGCGGAAGCGCGGTCGAGAGGGCACGACCGTGGGACAAGATGTAGTCGTAGGCCCATGCCGATCTTCGCTCGAATCTCCAACCAGGATCAGGGAGCTCTGGCCGTGGCGAACTGCCGTATCGGCCACGGCCACGACTCCCTGATCTTGAAGTGTTGATCGCTCCCGACAGTCAGGTGACGAGGTCGTGGCAGCCCTGGGATTCTCGGTCGATGCGGGCGCGTATTTCCGCGACTGAGGTACCTGCGGGGCGGTGGTCGGAGCGAATCGCCGGGGCGATCCATCCGAGGATGAGACCGATTCCAGTACCCAGGATGAGGAAGACTACTTCACTGGTCATGGTCTTCCCCTTCATGATTCGGGTCCATGAGGAGAACAGACCGGGGTTGAGCGCTCAGCTGGTCGAGTGCGTGGCCTCCGACTCGGAGCAAAGTCTGTAGGGCCATCGCGCTGACGAAAAGTTCCAACCCACCGGGCTCGCCGAATACGAGAGTGACTGTCTCGTCCTCGGTGTGTACGACGGGACGAATGGGACATTGGTCGTCGATGCAGGCCCAGGTGCCGACCTTCAACTGCTCGAACATGGCCGTCCTTTCGACGGTTTGGGCTGTCATGCAAGCAATCTGGGATATGGATTGACGCTAGTGTGGCGTACGCCACACATTGAGAATAGGCTGATATATCAGCGGATTCAATGGGCTGGAGCCGATGATGTTGGTCGGCAGGGAGATTCGTCGCAGGCTGCAAGGAGGACCAGGTGAACGAGCGTTCCGACCCGTCCGCGCTGCGGTTTCTGATCGGGCACGAGCTACGGGTCGCTCGGGAGCAGGCACGGGTGAAGCAGAGTGAGGCATCGAAGGCGATCGGATGCAGTCAGCCGAAGATCGTTGCGATGGAGGCCGGGAAGTACCTGCAGCAGCCCGATGATGTGACCGCTCTACTGAGGTTGTACCGAGCCGATGTGGCGCAGATCGACCGGCTCGCATCGCTGGCCGGGCGCGCGGACCAGAAGACTTGGTGGGCACCGTTTTCCGAGGTGCTGCCCAACTGGTTCAAGACGTTTGTCGGCCTCGAGGGTCTCGCGCGGAGCCAGTTCATCTATCAGACGGTGACCTTCACCGGTCAACTACAAACCGAGAGCTATGCGACTGCGCTGCACGCGGGCAGTCCGCTGGTGGCGTCGGTTGACGTTCCGCAGATCGTCCGGGCCCGCATGGCGAGGCAGCGGGTCGCGGACACCGCCGACCCGATGGGTTTGAGTACCGTCATCGAGGAGGCAGTTATGGTCCGGGAGGTTGGCGGTCCGCGCGTGATGCGCGAACAACTGGACCACCTGCTGACCCTGATCGAGCACGACCACATCGATATTCGGATTCTTCCGACCAGGACCTACGCCCATGGCGGGAATGTCGGCGAGTTCACCTTGCTGTACTTCGACGAAGCGCAGACAGTCGGCTACATCGAATACCCGACTGGCGCTCTCTACCTGCAGGATTACGATGGGGTGGCAGTGTACGAGATGTTGGCCGACCAGCTCCGCGCGGCGGCACTGTCGAAAAGTGAATCCGCCGAACTGATTCGGAGCCGGGCGGCCGAGTGGAAATAAGGGAGTCGGCGCATGGCCCCGGTCGCAGGTCGCCTATGGCGTAAGTCCAGCTACAGCGGAAGCAACGGGGGCCAATGTGTCGAGGTATGCGTCACTGCGCAGACGGTTCTGATCCGCGACAGCAAATACACCGGTCCGAGTGAGTCCCGGCCGATCGTCTCGGTACCGGGTGCTCTCTGGCCCGAGGTACTCGACGTAGTGCTCGCGGGGAGCTCAGCTGCGGTCGGGGCGGAGCTCGATATCAAGGTGGACGCCGACGGTGCCGCGAGTCTGACGGACAGCCGCGGTAGGCGGTTGACATTCACCGCAGGCGAA
Source organism: Nocardia sp. NPDC004711 (assembly GCF_053601595.1). NCBI lineage: Bacteria > Bacillati > Actinomycetota > Actinomycetes > Mycobacteriales > Nocardiaceae > Nocardia > Nocardia sp. NPDC004711. Next base: position 70,409 of record NZ_JBSGCB010000002.1, read on the forward strand.
TGGGATGCGTTCACGAAAGGCGTTGCGGACGGCCAGTTCCGATAGCGGTTCGGCCGCTATTTCACCGGCATCGTCGTGGTCCACTGGCCCTTGCTGTCGGCGATCGTCGCCTTTGTGAACATGCCCTGACTCGGGTCCGAGAGTACGACCCAGGCGTGGAGGGTTTCGTAGGTGCCCGCGGCACAGGACGGGTCGCACTTGTTCACGTGGTAGGTGCCTTCGCCTACCGCCACATCGGATCCCCAGATCTGCCAGGTGACGTCGGTGAGGTACTGGTGGGCCGAGGAGCAGCCGGGTTCCAGTCTGGTCGGCTTGGCGGACGGGGTACGGCTGGTGCAGTCGAGCACCTGCGAGTCGGCCTGCTTCGCAGGGGCGGCGGTTGCCTGCGGGGCAGCCATTCCCGACGCCACGGTCAGTACGACGGCGCTGGCTCCCATCAGCAGTGCCGTTGTCTGTGCCATCATTCGATTCGCCATCGCCCGTTCCTTTCCGTCGACCCCGATCCGGTGCTTCGGCCGGGTACGTTGTCGACGGTAGAAACCGGGACTAGGCGACTTCTAACGAACTTCCAACGGAGACCTGGGAGACTACAGCCCGCGTCCGCGCTTGATCAGCGCATACAGCAGGTTGAAGTTGGTCAGCGAGCTGATCGGAACGGCGATCGAGGGATGCTTGGCCGCGGTTTTGATGCGGAGCCGACCCTCGGCGACGTCAACGTCGGTGATCTCGGCCCACTGCACCAGGGTGCTGTATCCGGTCACTCCAGCCGGGCTGAGGGTGATCGAACCGAACTCCACCGCTTGGCCTGATCCCAAAGTCGCCAGGACGGTAGGCATCTGGTGGACGGCTACACCTTCCTGGATCCGCGGCCCCCACTCCTGAGGGTTGACGATCCCCTCGCGTAGACGCAGAGGCCGGCCGTCGAGGTCCTGCATCTCATAGGCGTAGGTGACCCGGGTAGTGATCCCGTTCCGGCGATGGTCGACCAGGTCTTGGATCACGCTCGTCGAGTCGTACCGAACCACCCGCAGTTGTTCCCGGGACACGAAAATCAGCCCATGCTCGAAGAGCTCCAGCCATTTGCCGGAATTCCGCTGCCCGTAGAAGAGCCCGTGCACAATCGAAAACAGCGCCGCCAGCCCCACGATCAGCGCGAAGTACATCGCTGCTTCCAACAACTCGACTCGCACGGCGAACCCCAGCACCGTCACCGCGACCAGCCCGACGAATATCATCCCGAGTCGTCCGATGCCGCGCCAGTCCATCGTGACCGCGCCGTAGGTCTGAACGTGCCTCCCCAGACCCGCCCGCACAGCCGCTTCCGAAATGCGCTGTGTGTCATCGGTTTGCAGGCCTGGCTGCGTCATGATTCCCCCTGTCGTCAAACGTTCTTCCAACGATGGTGCACGAGCGTGTCACCCGCGGTATTGACCACCGCTATTGAGCTGCGCCGCAGCCTGGTTGACGGCTGTGGCGAGCTCGGTCATCAGTCGTATGACTTCCAGGTAAGCGGCAGAATCACGGGGGATGGTGCCGCGGATCCAGCAGATCAGTACTCCATCGTTGACGCGAATGCGCGCCGTAGGGGCAATCTGGACGATCGCGTACGCCGCCTTCTTGACGGGGAGCGTCAGTAGCTGCCGGGCATGATCAGGGTTATTGGGGGTCAGACCGAGGTACCAGCGATCGAATTCCGCGTCACCGCTGGAGAATCGGCGGTGTTCGACCGATTTCTTATTGAACTCGAGAAGCCACTCACCCTGGGTCGACAGGAGGTCCAGCCGGTCCACCGTGGGATCGACGCCTTCGAGCAAGGCCGCGGTGTGTCGCCAGGTCTTGATCGTATTGAGGTACATGGTCTCGTGCTCGACCAAGAATGTGGTGAACGGGAACCCGAGGGCCTGACCGTGGATGGGCTCCTGGTATTTCGCCTTCGAAGGGTAGGGGCACAGCCCGACCTTCGCGTGTTGCTCGCGCCAGACCTCAGTGGGCCAGCTGGGCACACCACCCATCGCGGCCGCCATCGCCGCATGCGCCTCACGGTTCTTCGCAGTGCCACTGATCGCCAGCGCACCCCACGCCACGACGATGACCACCCCGATGACAATGGCAATAACCATGAACTCCCCCTGTAATCAAGCGTCCATCAACCGCCCGCAGCCTAGTCACCGCCCGGATACGCCGCTATTCGACAGCTATGTCCGCTGGCCAGCGGCCCTGCGACTGCCCGGCTAGGATCGTCTGAAACGTGTCGGGGTGGGAGGGTTCCAAGGGTGAGTGCCGAATTCGACGAGCTTCCAAGGCTCGCACGCGTCTATGACCACCGCGACGAAAACGGTCGCCCGGTCGCAGTCAGGGCGTCGCTGCCCTCACACCTGCGTGACCGGCTCCTCGCCTACCTCGACTCCGCCCCGATCGTCCTGGCCGCGCAGTTTCGAGGCCGACGAATTCATCCCCTCCGTCCGTGACGTGCCCCTGACTTTCCGCACCGACGGCGTCTGGATTTGGTCCGGCGCGGTATCCCACTACCTACGCAAGCACGCCTTTCCGCCAGACCCAGAGCTGGTGAGCCACATCATCGCTCGTGACTTCCAGTTCCGCGAGGTCAGTCCGGAGGAGAAAAATCTCGCTGTACGCGTGATCACCACCGGATGACCACAATCTCCCGCCGGTGGTACGGTCGGGCCGTATCGTCACCGGGGGCTGGGTAACGCAACGCGGTGTAGTCGAAGCCGTATCAGTGTTGGGTCGCAACGCTGTTGGACGGGGAGGGAGAACGTTTCGTGGCCGATGGCGACGCCTTCACCAATCTCAGAAACGACGGCCAGAAGGGTGTGTACTTCGACTCCGGAGCCGCCCAGACGATGGCGCAGCAGGCCGCCGACATGTTGACGGTCGTGAACGCGGCTCTGGCTCTGGTCCAGCCGGAGACGAACCTGCAACCGTTCAATCAGCGAGACTCCGGGCGGATGCTCGCGGACAAGCTCAATGCAGCTACGCAGCGTCTGGGCGGCACGGTCGCGAAGGACCATGTGGAAGTTCTCACCAGTATGGGTGAGGCCTTCGTCGGGGCGAATAAGGCGTACGCGGACGCTGATCAGACGTCAGCTGTGAACTTCGACCAGAATGTGCGCGACAGATTCACCGGTATGCACGCGAGTGGGCAGCCCGGATTGGCGACGTCTCCGCTGGCCGCGCTGACACAGCACGTCGACTCCGTCAGCCTGCCGGGATGGGGGCAATCCAATAGGGGCAACGTCTACGAGTGGTCCGGAACGTCGAAGGACGACTACTCCAACAAGCTCCAGAGCACAGACCAGGCGGGCCAGCTCAGCTCCGCTGCCAAGGCTGCGGGGATTGCGTTGGACGGTAAGCAGATTACTCCCGAACCGGGCAGCCAATACGGCTGGGACGATTTCCATAATCACTGGCAATATATTCACGATTCCACGATCCTCAGCGTGCTCGCGCAGCATGCGCAGGACTGGAAGACCGCGAGCGCTTACATCAAGAGTCAGGCGTCTACTTTTTCCGCGGCCAAGGACCAGTATCTGACGGGCTACCAGGGTGACAACTCGATCGGGGACAAGATCTGGGCCTCCGACGCTGCCAAGCAGGCGCGGGACGGGATCGGGCACTACCTCGACAATGTGAAGACTCTGACCGATTCGATGGATTTGATGAGCGTCAATCTCGCCTTTGCCGAGGGATGGCTGAAGAAGCTGCAGAATTTCTTGCCGTACAAGAGTATTTCGCAGACCACCGAACTTGTCGCGGCGGGAGAATCGGCCGTCGAGATGCCCATTTCGCAGAGTTCCGTCGATGAAGCGATGAACGAGATGCGGCAGGCATGGGATGAGTGGTACGGCAATGGCGTCAGGGACTCGAGCGGTGCGGTGCCCATCATCCCCGACCCGAAGGCTGCGGTCTCGATAACGCCGCCGGGCCCGGCACCCACCGATCAGCCGGATCCGAATGCGAAGCAGCCGGCGGGTACTCCCACCACGCAGACCCCGACCACCCAGACACCCAATATCGACAACCCGGACGGTCAACAGCCGACCAACACTGATCCGAAGGACACCGATCCCAAGAAGACCGACACGCCGACAACAACGACTGACACGACGCTCCAGACGCTGATCACGCAGGCCAGCACGGTGCTTCAGGCTGGCATCACCGCCGCCGAGCAGGGCGTCGAGAAGCTCGCCTCGGCGGTCGAAACGGCGCTGACGCAAACACAGACCACGACGAAGACCACCGATCCGACGGATCAGCTCACTCAGCAGTTGCAGAACCTGGGCTTGATTCCGAACACCGATACACCCGGCGGAACCCCGACCGGAGGCAGCCCCACGGGTGGCACGCCCACTAGCCCCGGGTCGCCCCAGACACCGAAGACTCAGATCGCTCCTCGTTCCGCCAACCAGACAACGACGACCGAGACGGACGCGGAGGAAACCACGACTTCGCGTGCAGGACTGGCGTCTACGTCCTCGGCCTCCTCCAGCGGCTCAACCGGCGGTATGGGTGGTTCGCCGATGTCGGCGGGTTCGCAGGGGCAGGGCAAGGAACACAAGCGTCCGCAGTTCCTCACGAACCTCGACAATCTCGAAGAAGTTCTCGGTGAGGCTCCGGCCGCGGTCACCCCGGTGGCGGAGAAATGACGCCGAGCTGGCGATTCACCGAGGCCGAGTTCTACGCCCTCTGGATGGATCGGACGGGGCAAGTGCCGCCGAAGCCATTCTTGTTCACCTCGGCCACGCAGACCGCGGACGAATTCGACGCCGAGCAGTCGGAGGCTCGGGAAAGCCTGAGCCACAAGGTCGGCGGTAATTTCGAGCTCGTTTTCGACGCCATGGCAAACCCCGATCTGTTCCTGACCGCTTACGGATGGGATGAACGGGACCGCTTCGGTATCGGCTCGATGATTCGGGCCCGCGCTACGCGTAAGGGACCAAAGGGCTATGTGATCAAACAGTCGCCCGGCACGAGCTACTTCCAACGTGGCGGCTACACGGTGACCGAATGTGATCCCATCCAGCTCGCCGACGAAATCGTTCGTGCCATGCCTTCCGTCGAGCGGGGCCGCCTCGGCGACATCGGATTGGCCTCACGCGAGCAAGATCTGGACCACGATTTCGGCCGTTCGTCCGTCGCCGCCGCACCGGACACCGCGGTCTCCCGCACGCGGGAATTTATGGCGCAGTCCATCACGACGGCCGGTGAGGTCCGGATCGTGCAGGGCCGATCGGTGTTCGGTCCGCGTGGAATCACCAGCCACATCGTGCGTTTCCGCGATATCGAAGATGACGGTCGTTACGTCATGGTCGAGAACCCCCAGCGCGCACTCGCGGTCGATCAGACCAGATTCATCTCGGTAGTCAACAACTATGTCGCCGCCGTGGTGCAGACCATCAAGGACGAGCGCGGGTGAACGCATCCGCGCATCGAAATGCTGTTGGCTTGTCGAAGCGGCCTGTGATACTCATACGCATAGCTAACTGGGAGGGAGTTCGGCATGACTGAGTCGGGGGCGACCAGTTCTGGTGCTGGCGAGGGGGATTGGGCCTCGCTAGTTGTTGCCAGCACGTCCGGGTCTATTCGGGTGCGGGCGACCAATCAGGGGTTGCCATTGGCCGTGAAGGTCGAATCCGCTGAGCTGCACCGGGATCCGGGTCAGCTCGCTGGGGAGGTCTTGCGGCTGTGCCAGAAGGCTGCGAATCGGGCTGGCCTCGCGCTGCGGAAGCAGTTGGAGGAGGCCGGGCTTGGGGCTGCCGGGCTCGCGCGGACCGGGCTGCCCACCGAGGCCGACGTTGCTCGACAAGAGATTGTCGAGGAGCAGGACTACGATACTGAGCCGCAGAGTTGGCTCAGGACGGTGTGAGAGGGGGCGCGCGTGGTTTCGTCTATGGATGAGCTGCAGGAGCAGGTTCGGCGGCAGCTGTACAGGTTTCAGGACCTGGCGGATCAGATGGCTGCGGTTCGGGGGCGGGAGACTTCCGAGGACGGGGCTGTGACGGCCGAGGTCGACGGGAACGGGGCGCTCAAGGATCTGCGGTTCACCAGCGCTGTTTCGCGGATGACGCCGGCCGAGTTCGAGCAGGCTGTGGTGTCGACTGCGGCGCAGGCGGCGCGGAAGGCGTTCGAGCGGCGGGCCGAGGTCGTCAACCGGTTCAACGAGGAGATGGCCGGCTAGGCCGGTTTGTTTACAGAACTTTGAGCCAGAGTTTGCATCTTGCGGTCTGGCACAAGAATTTTCGCACTTGTAGTCTGAGCACGATCATAGGTAGTGGGAGGGACACTCATGGCCGATCATGTGGCGGCGGAATTCGCGCCCATCTTGGCGTACGGCACTCAGAAGGCGGGCATCGCTGCGCAGGTCGCGGGGGCAGCCGGTGCCGATGTGGCTACCGCGCTCGCGCAGGCGGTGCCGGTGTTCGGGCTGATCGGGCAGGAGTTCCTGGCGGCGTTCGCTGTCGCGCAAGGTAATTACCTGTTGTCCTCAGCGGAAATCGCGGCGGTCCACGCGGACACCGCGACCACGGCGTACGCGGCTGTCGGGGCCTACGGGACCAACGAAGTCACCTCGGCGGCGAGCTTCCTATCGACGGTGCTGTGACCAACCCGTCGAATCCGACCGTGCTGGACGAGCTCCGCAGCAGTCCGATCGGTCAGTACCTCGATACTCCGGTCTCGGATGTATTGAGCAATCTGGGATTGCATCAGCTGCCCCAACTTTCGTCGATCAGCCTGCCGGATCTGTCGGGGATACAGATGCCCACGCTGCCGACGATCGACCTGACGAGCCTGATCCAGCCGGTCGTCAGTTTGCTGCAGTCGTTCGGGACGGGGAGCCTGGGCAACAGCAGTTTCAATCCGGCGACCATTCTGACCTCGCTGATCAGTGCGCTGACTTCCGCTGTGTCGCAGAGCAAGTCGGCGACCAGCACGGTCATGAACACCTGGACCGGCGATGCCGCCAATGCCGCGGAGGACAAGAGTAAGACGGTCGAGGCCAACAGCGTCGAGGTGGCCGCGCAGGGGGCTCAGCAGCACGGGATCCTGCTGAGCGCCGAGGCCATCGTCGCTGAGGGCTATGCCGAAATCAGCGCTGTCATCGCAAAATTCGTCGCGGAGGTGACCGCGGGCATCGCGATGCTGGCGACTCCCGCCGGCATCCCGTGGTTGATCGCGACCGCGACCGACGCGATCACGGAAGGCACGGCCATCGCGGCCAAGACCAGCGCCGAGCTGGCGGGCAGCACCGCCGAGATCACCGCGGCCGGAACGAAGATCATGATCGCGGGCGCGCCGATCGCATCCAATATCGCGGATCTGGTGAACATGGTGGGCACCGCGCTGCAGCCCATGGCCAGCGTCGCGCCGACGGTCGCGGAAAAGCTGGTCGAGAAGGGTGCTTCGGTCGTCTCCACCGGCGCCAGCGATATCAGCTCGGCTCTGAGCAACAGCAATACCAATACGAACACAAACACCAATACCAATACGAACACCAAGACCAACACGCCCACGGACACCACCACCAAGACCGACGACGCTGCGAAGACCGACAGCCCGGACACCAGCAAGACCGACGGTGGCGGCGGCAGTCCGCTCAGCACCCTGTTCGGCGGCGTGCCCACCACCACGACACCGACGAACACGCCGAGCACCAGCCGGATTCCGACGGGTGAGGTCACCTCCGGCACCGGAGTTCCCAAGACCGCCACCGAGGCGACCGGTCGTACCACCGCCACCACCTCGCCGGGGATGGCCTCGGGCGCTGGTGCCGCGGGTCGGGCCGGCGCGGCCGATGAAGAGTCCACCTCGGACCGCTCGGGCCTGGTCACGGGTGCGCACGGCGACGAGGTGGTCGGTGTCATCGAAGGTGTGGTTCTGCCGGTGGTCGGCGCCATCGAAGCCATCGAGGAGCCGCCGGACAAGGCGCTCACACTCTGAGATCACTGTGATGTAGGGACCGAATTGCCAGGGGTAACAGGAGGATTGGCATGAGCACCAACGCATTCGACGGTCTGCGCTTCGACGCCTCGACCGCGCGCGACGCCGCGGCCCAGCTGGACGCGCTCGCCGACCGGATCGCCAACGGACTGGGCGTCGAGCAGGTCAAGCTCGACTTCGCGCCCGCCGGAGCGGACGAGGTGTCACAGCGCGCCGCGCAGACGCTCAACGCGGTGGCCGCGTCCTTCGTGGCCTCCGGTGGCGACGGCGTCACCGAACTGCGCAATCTCGCTTCGACGCTGCGTAGTCAGTTCGACACCTTCGGGCAGGTCGAGGAGCAGTCCGTCCTCGGCTTCGCCGGCTGAGCGGAGAGACCTTCCCCGATGCTGGAACCGACGAAACCCGGCTTCACCGAGACGGTTTGGGAATCCCGGCCGCCCGAACAGCTGGCGCGCGACCTGGTGACGGGTGCCGGTGCGGTACCCGCCGCCGAGGCCGGTCTCGCGTGGACGCGATTGAGCGCGGGTTTCGCGGCTGCCGCCGTCGAATACGAGCGGATTCTCGTAATCCTCGACAGCGCTTGGGAATCCAAGAACTCCGGTCCGTTCATCGAACGCATCAAGGCGTTGCGGGACTGGCTCGGTGCGTCCGCTTCGGCCGCTGCCGGTAACGCGACGCAGGCGGAATCACACGCCGCCGCATACGAGCTCGCGAAACTGACCATGCCGGACGTCGACGAGGTCGAGAAGCTCAAAGACCTCCAGCAGCTGATGCAGCAGCTCGGTCTGGCCGCCGGCCTGCCGCTGCTGGGCGGACTGGCGGCGACCGAGACCGACGCCGAGAAGGCGAAAGCCGAGGCTGCCCGGGTGATGCGGACGTACGAGGCCGCCACCGAATCGCTCGCCAAACCCTGGGAACACCAGGCGCCGCCACAGGTGACCGCAGGGCTGACGCCTACAGAGCAACCGGCCGAACCTGTGGAGACCCCGGAAACGCCGTCGATCGCGCCGACCTCGCTGCCGACGCTGTCCCTCGACTCGCTCAACCTGCCGCCGATGCCGCTGACCCAGGTGCGCGCGACAACGGTCGAGGCGAAGGAAACGACGACGCAACGTGTGGTGACACAGCCGGTTACGGTTCAGCAGGCCGGCACGTCGATGGCGCCCACCGCCATGAGCAGCGCGGGGCAGGACAACGACGAAGAGCACATCCCGCGCGCCGGACTCGTGGGTGCGCCCACCGGCGACGCCGAACTGGGCCTCACCTCCGGTATGCAGGTCGCGCCCGCCGTGCTCGGCGGAATCGACCCGGCCGCGCAGCGCGCTCCGGTCGACATCGCGTTCAACGCGAGTAGTACTGGATCTGAAAGTGCTTCCGGCGCAACAGAGTACGGTCAAGAGGCTGCCTCATGACGACCCTCACCAACGACGGCGTGATCGCACTCGCTGGACACCTAGGTGTGCAGACCCTACCCCTGGTGCTGTCGATCGGCCCGCAGCAGGATTCGTACCAGGAATGGGAACAGGCGCAGGAGCTAGCCCGCGCCGACCTACGCGCCCGCCGCATAATCGACGCCCACGGTGATGTCGACACCGACACCGCCACAGCCCTTTTCGTACTGGCTCAGCCCGACCGTGAACTGGCCATGCGTGTCCACACCGCCGACGGCCCCATCCGAGTCTGCGTCACCCGCCGCGCCGAAGACCATGCCGTCGCCATCCGCCGCGGCGACACGCTCGACATCCACCCCCTGTGGTCCGACGGCTCCGGCGCCTCCCTCGCCCGCCCCCTCCTCGACGCACTCGGCCCCTGCCCGCCCGCCGACCTGGCCGCCTTCAGCGCCGAATCGGCAGACCTGGCCGAACGCCTCGACACCGCAACAACTTCCGCGGACTACGCGAGCACCGTCTACAGCCTGGGCGTCCCCGACACCGACGCCACCACCTACGGCCTCGCCCTGTCCGCCACCCATGCCTACGCCGAAATCGTGGCCTACGCCTACGCCGATGGCCTCACAGACCGATCGCCCGGAGCCGTCGCTGTCTACGACACCGCACGGGGCCGCATCGTGGCCGCACCGGGGGTCGCCCCGGACCAGCAACTCTGGTCCACGCTGACACCGGGCAGTGATCACCGTATCGCGCAGTCGATCTCGACTTTGATCGACTCGCTGCCTGGGGGGAGGTGGCTGTCGTGAGTCACCTGTGACCCACACACAGCTAGTCACCCCGAACCGGTGATGCGCAACGCATCGCCTATCCATTCCCAAGAAAAGGCAAGGTACAGACGATGGTTGCAAATGATGCGGAAATGGCCAAGGCGGCCCAGAGCCACATGGCGGACGTAGTCGCCTCGATCAAGGACATCCTCCGCAAGATCACCGACCGGGTGGACTCGTCCAAGGGCAGCTTCGCGGGTGACGCGGCCGACGCGTTCAACGCCGCCGCGGTGGCTTGGGATGACGAGTCCCAGAAGCTGAACGCGGCCATGGATGAATTCCAGGACAAGGTCGGCCAGGGCACGGACGTGTTCTCGCACACGGACATCGCCAACAAGGACGAGTTCGCGAAGGCCCTCACGAACCTCGGCTAGCCGACGCTGGCCATTTCAACTTTCGGATACTTGGAAAGGAACCCACCATGCTTTACGACAAGGCTGGAATGACCACCCTCGTGGCGGATCTTCGGCAGTTTCACAAGGACCTGGTCGCTGTTGCCGGTGACGGCACGTCGGCCATCGATACCTCCAGCGACCTCGGCCAGGCCTGCGAGCGACTGAAGCAGGCGTGGTCGAACCCGGCCAGCGGCGCGGAGAACGGCGCGCTGGAGGCGGTTGTTGCCGCGAAGTCCCACTGGGACAACGCCTACGCCGACAAGTGCCTGTCGACGCTGGATGCCGTTGCCACTGCGGTCGAGAATGCGCTGAACAACGCCCTCGCGGCGGACAGCAAGGTCGGCCAGTCCTTCGCCTAGCGAGGACGTCGGTGCCGCTCACGACAGCGCACGCCTCCGATCAGGAGGGGTGCGCTGTCGTCGGCTGACACCCAGTAATCTACGTGCCCGTAGTTCCCGGTTCGACGAAGGATTTGGTCAGTGCCAGCCCAATTGAGCACCCGTGCCCAGGTCAATGGGTACCGCTTCCTGCTGCGCCGACTCGATCACGCATTGGTGCGCCGCGATGTGCGGATGCTGCACGACCCGATGCGCTCGCAGTTCCGATCGTTCATGGTCGGAGCGGTTCTCGCGTTGCTGGTGGTTGCGGGCGCGGCGATCATGGCGTTCATTCGTCCCCAGGGCTCCATCGGGGATGCGAACATCGTGATGGGCAAGGACAGCGGCGCACTCTATGTCGTAATGCGGGACAAAGACGACAAGAACAAGATCACCCTGTATCCGACCTTGAATCTCGCTTCGGCACGGTTGATTTCGGGAACCGGTGAAACCCCGAAGTCGGTCAAGGACAGCAAGCTCAACACGGCACCGCGTGGCCCGATCCTCGGAATTCCGGGTGTGCCCGCAGCTTTGCCGGGCACGGAACAGGGCGAAAGGTCCCAGTGGACGTTGTGTGACAGGGTGCCACTATCAGCCTCAGGTGGGGCAGCCTCCTCCTCCGGTGCGGAGACCACGGTTATCTCCGGAAGCCTCGAGCTCAGTGATCGGATCAAGGTCGCCGATTCGAGCACGGCTGTCTGGGCGAGCAAGGGTGGCAAGGACTATCTGGTCTACGACGGTAAGGTCGCGGAATTCGATCGGAACAAGGATTCGATCGCGCAAGCACTAGGCTTGAGCGGCAAGCGGCCTCGGCCCGCGACGACCGATCTGATCGGTGCGGCCGTCAAGGTTCCTCCGCTGGTCCCGCCCACCATTCCTCGCACCGGCGAGAACGGTGTGGGCAAACTGAGCACTGTGCCGGTCGGCGGCATCATCAAGGTCGCGGCTCTGGATGGTTCTGACCGATCCGACCTCTATGTTGTGCTCGCGGACGGTGTTCAGCGCATCTCCACGTTCACCGCGCAGGTCATCGGCTCCGACAACTCACAGGGCATGAACGGCTTCAAGTCCGTGACACCCGATGTAATCAGCGGAATCCCGGTCGTGCATTCGCTGCCGGTCGACGACTTCCCCAGCTCCACGCCGAAGATCGTTACCGCGGAGGACAACCCGGTAGCCTGCGTCACCTGGGCGAAGAAGAGCGGCCTCGGCAAGGAACAGGCGGATGCTACCGAAGGACCTTCGGACCGAGCGACCGTCCAATTGCTCCTCGGCACCCGTCTTCCGCTCCCCGATTCGCAGAAGCCGGTCGAGCTGGCCACCAAGGACGGAGCTAACGGCGATCGTGTCGATGCCGTCTACGTGCCGCCGACCACCGGTGAGTTCGTTCGTACCACGGGTATCGAACCGGGCAGCCAGCGGCGCGAAAATCTGTTCTACGTGGCTGACAATGGAATCCGCTACGGCATCCCGGATCTGGCGACCGCGCAGATCCTCGGACTCGGCAGCACGCCGCATTTGGCCCCGTGGGAGATCATCGGCCAGCTGGTCCCCGGTCCCACCCTGGCCAAGCAGGATGCGCTGAAGAGTTGGGACACGCTGCCGACCCAGTAGTCACGGTTCGGCAGCAGCGGGCGACACCGAATTACCTGACGTTCTTGCGCAAGATCGGCAGCAGCTTGTCGAGGAGGACCTGTTCGGAGTTGTCCGACCATTGACGAATCGCGGCAACTGCGGACGGGTCGTCGAGGACGATGACGGAAGCCTTGCTACCCGTGACGGCCGAGGGCAGGTTCACCAACCCGCCGCCGCCGGCATCGGTATCGCTGCGGACGGCGACGAGATAGCCGGAATTGATGGGCTGCATCGCGTCGAACTGCGTACTCGACCCCGATGTGATCGGCCGGGGGTTCGGCTCATCGCCGCTGCGAAGAAAGTTGGGGTTGTAATTGAAGCCCAAATCCTCGAGGAACTTCGATTGAGGTCCGGGCTTCAACTGGACATCCATGGTCGCTGAGTGGCCGCTGACGCCTGAAATATCCAGCACAACAATGGTTTTCCCGTTGAATGATGGATTCTGCGCGCGAGCATCGGCTATCGGGCTTCCGGGCGCTGATGCAGTGGAATCGTGCTGCGTAGCCCAGACGCCCACCCCCGCCGCCACTGCGATGACGGTGGCGGCGGCGACTCCGCCTATGAGCCAGGGCCGTTTACGGGCCGTGGATCTCGGGGCGACCTCGGATACTGACGACGGAGGTTCACTGGGCACGGTGGACCGACTGTGAGGCACAGTCGTCATGGACAGGCCGGAAACTCCGTACTCGAGAGCGGATTTCAGGGCAGTCGTGAATTCGTGGCAGGTATCGAATCGTTCGGTGGGGTCCTTTGCCATCGCGACCGCGATCACTTCGTCCACAGCTGCGGGAAGAGTGGGATCGACCGCGCTGATCCGCGGCGGCGCCTCGTTGAGGTGACCCATCATGACCACGGCCGGTTGCGTTCCCGGGTAGGGATTCTGGCCTGTCAACAGTCGGAAGAACGAACAGGCCAGGCTGTAGATGTCGGCACGATGATCGAGTCGGTGCCCGCTGAGCTGCTCGGGTGAGGCATAGGCGATCGTGGCCACGAAGGCACCGGCCTGGGTGAGTTCGTTGGTATCCTCGGTGGACTTGGCGACGCCGAAGTCGGTGAGCAGCACCCTTTCTTCACCGTTGTCGCCCATCGACAACAGGAAATTGGCGGGCTTCACGTCCCGGTGCAGTAGGCCTCGGCGATGTGCGTGATCGAGGCCACGCCCCACTTCGGTAACAATATGCAACGCGCGCCAAGGCGTGATCGACTGCGGATTCCTTTCGGCAGCGGCCGCCGCATCGATGCCGTCGACATACTGCATCGCGATCCAAAGCTGACCGTTGTCCTCGCCGCGGTTGTAGATCGAGACGATATTGGGGTGATCCAGGGCCGCGGCGAGATTTGCTTCGCGTTCGAACCGTGCCCGGTACTCCGGATCCGCGCTGAACTGCGGACTGAGGACCTTCAGCGCGTCCCAGCGCGGCAGTTCCGGATGCTTGGCCAGATATACCGTGCCCATGCCTCCCGCGCCGAGGACGCGCTCGATGCGGTAGCCGCGGATGATGGTGCCCGGTCCGATGTTCATCCCAATTCCTCACATGTACTGAGCGTTTGCCAGCAGGGCGTACTGTGCTGCAGCCCGCTGCTGCACGTCGACCAATTGGGGTCCGGCCACGCGGGCGACGTAGCGGTCGTAGTGCAGGGTGCAGACGTAGGCGGTGCTGGTTCCCGCGACGCTGGAGGCCCACCATGAAGCGCCGGATTCGTCTCCGGGTTTCGCGGTGCAGGAGACGTCGGGCACCTTGGCGGGTGCTTCGGCGTTTGCACCTGCCGCACCGTTGATTCCGGACCACAGCTTGGCAGCGGACTCGGCATCACGAGCGCGGAATAGCAAGCCACCGCTACTCGCGGTCGATATGCGGTCGACGCCGTTGTCGTCGAGCAGTTGTTTCCAGGCCACCTGGTCGTCGGCGTAGTGGAGATAGCCTCGCGGGGTATGGGTCGCTTCGTCGATAGGGTGGGGGTTGAGCCATCCCTTGGGATGCAGCGTCCGGCGTTGCATGGCGTCAGGGTCGTAGTCGAGTCGGAATATCTCATGTGGCGACAGTGCGGGTGCCTTTTCGAGCAGTGACAGCTGCGCCGCGAAGATCTGCTCGGCCAGTCCACGAAGCGCATCGAGATCAGGCTTGGGCTGTGCCACATAGACATTCACGACGTACTGCCCGTACGCCATCGTGGCAGCCATCGAAGGGACACCGGGTCGCCAATGGGCCTTCGCGTTGGGCTGTTTGGCGAGCGTGACACGAACGTTCTGATCTGCCGCGACCGCGAAGTCGGCGGCTTCCATTTGATCGGCTGCGGCCTGTGCACGGTGCTGGTCCGGGAACTGCAGCACAGTGACATTGAAGGCGGTTGCTTCCGGATCACCCGCGGCACCGTTGAATGGATTGAAATTGCCCGAATGATCGCGCAGGCGTGATGCGGACAGCTCGCGGGTGCTCGCGGCTGCCGAAAAGCCGAAAATGAAGCCGTTGCTTTCCAATACGGGCTGCACCGCACCGGCCAGCACCGAATTCAGTGTCGCATTGGTCGAGTCCAATGACAGCGCCAGAACGTTGTGGCTGAACTTCGCGTCGACGTCGGCGCCGATCACGACATTGTCAGCCAGCCGTGCCAGGGCGATCTTCTTCCCGCTGGCACCACTGTGCTGATAAGACATGCGGACATCGAGTGGGTCGGTCGGATAGTTGCCGACAGCCAGTTGTCGTACATCGACCTCGCCTGCGGTCGGGCTCCCGGATGTCTGGCTCCCGCATCCAGAGAGTGATGACACGCCCAGAAGGACGGCGATCGTTCCGACGACTGCTCTACCAGCGAAACGGTGAGCGACAAGCCTCTTCACAAGCCCCCCTATTTGTTGTTCGCCAGGATCGCGTACTGCGCGGAAATCCGTTGGTACACATCCTGTTGTTGCTGAGACCAGACCGTTGCGGCATACCGCCCGTATGTCACGTAGCAAGTGAATGGCGCCGCGTTGTCGTCGGGGCCGTGATACTTCACGCAGCGTGCAGCAGGGAGCCCGGTCGGCGGCTCTATCCGATGCTTGAACCGGGAAGTGGATGTGGTATCGAGAAAGGTCTCGGCCGAGGCCGCGTCCCTGGTGCGAACCAGGATTCCCGCACCGTAACCAGCGCGATCCATCCCGGTCTTCTCGAATAGTGCCTTGTACACGGCCGTATCGCCCACAATGTGGAGCGTGCCGTGCTGGTCGAGCGTCCCGGTAAACGCATCAGCCGTCTGATCGCCTGCCGGTCGTGGCAGGCTCAGTCTGAGCATGCCGTCGGGGTCGGGTGGAAGCTCGGCGAGTTTGTCCGGCGGTGTCGGCTGGAAGCTCTTCAACCGGTCAGTGGTGACCTCGATGGCCTTGTCGGCAACCGCAAGTGGTGCGGCTTCGGGCGCGACGTGGAGATCGTTCTGGACGACGGCGTTCTCGATCTCATTGATCATGGTGAAGACGACGAATCTCCCAGTGGCATACCAGGAGGCAAGCCGCTGTTCGGCAGGAGCCCAGATCATTTGGGCGGTTGGATGGTGGCTCGACTGCACAGGATCAGCCGTAGTGTTCGGCAACTCCAGCGTCATGCCGCTCCGTGCGAGGGCGGTCGCCGCGGCTGCGGCGGCACTGTCACTGTCGAAGATCATGACGGCATTTGTCAGCGTATATCCGACGAAGACATCTTCTGAAGGACGTCCGCTGGTAGCGAAGCCGGCAACGAATCCCGGTGTGTCATCTACGAAATGATCGACATTGAGATAGCCGCCGAACGAGTTCGGTCCGGTGAATACGTTTGCACCGGACCCGTTGTGGGTAAGGGCCGGATCAATCTCAGAGGCGAGAGGAAGAAGGTTGCCGAGCCGTACAGCCTCGAGGATGCGGGCTCGCTTGGCGGGATCCGAGGTGGTCGGGTCCTGCGGTTTCGTCGGGTAGCTGCCGGTGTCGAGCTTGGTCAGATCGGCCGTCTTCTCCTCGGCCGCATGTGATTTCGAACCGCATCCGGCGCTCATCAATACTGAAACCGCGAGCAGTGCCGTCGCTGCCGCGCGCACCCCGATGTGGGCCGACCGTAGTCGGCCATAGCCATGACGCATGTCAAGTATTCCCCCCGCCGAAACGGAATAGCCAGTGTCACCTTGCTTCTGGTGTGCAGAGTGTACTGGGAGGTATGGATGTGCGGGGCACCCCGTCAATTGGCCGGGTGGCATCTCACAGGTACTGACTATTCGCGAGCACCGCGTATTGTGCTGCCGCCTTCTGCTGGGCGTCGATCAGCTGGTTGCTCGCGACGCGGGCGACGTAGCGGTCGTAGCGCACGGTGCAGATGTATTTGTCGTCGACGTTCCAGGCGTCGTAGTCCTTGTCGGAGTTGTTGTCGGCGGCGTCGTGGTTGTCGGCGCAGGCGACGTCGGGGACCTTGGCGGGGGCCTCGGCGGGGGTGGGGGTGAGGGCGGTGATGGCGGTCCACAGGGCGGCGGCGGACTCGGGGTCGCGGGCGCGGAAGAGGAGGCTGCCCTTGTCGGTCTCCGAGACGCGGTCGACGCCGTTGTTGTCCAGCAAGGGTTTCCAGGTTGTCTGGTCGTCGACGTAGTGCAGGTAGCCGCGGGCGGTGTGGGTGATCTCGGTGTCCGGGTTGGGGTTGATCAACGAGCTGGGGTGCAGGGTGCGGCGGAGCATGTCGTCGGGGTCGTAATCCAGGCGGTAGATGTCCTTGGCCGACAGTGCGGGCGCGCGGTCGAGCATGGGCAGTTGGGCGGTGAGGATCTTGCCGGCGAGGCCGCGCAGGCCGTCGAGGTCGGCGGTGGGTTGTTGGACGAAAAGGTCGACCACGTACGAGCCGTCGGTCAAGACGGCCGCCAGCGATGGGACGCCGGGCCGCCAATGGGCGATGGCGGCGGGGTTCCCGGTGAGGGTGACGTGGACGTTCTGGTCGGGGGCCACGTTGAAGTCGGCGGCCTCCATGTCCCGTCCGGCCGTCTGGGCGCTCTGCTGGTCGGGGAACTGGATCACGGTCAGGTTGAACGAACTGGCGGTGGGATCGACGTCCGCGCCGCCGAAGGGCTGGAAGTTCCCGGAGAGGCTGAAACCGCTGGACTTGCCCAGCGGTTTGGTGCTGGAGGCGGTGGAGTAGCCGTAGACCATGTTACTGGCGTCCAGCACCGTTCGAACCGGGTCGGCCAGTATGGCATAGGTACTGGATGCCGAGGTGAGCGACTTGGACAACAGATTGTGGCTGAACGACGGGTCGACGTCCGCTCCGATGACCGTGTTGTCGGCGAGGCGCGCGATGGCCATCGCATATCCCTCGCCGCTGCTGTGGCGGTAGGTCATCCGTACGTCGAGCGGGTCGGTCGGGTAGTTGCCGACCGGGAGTTGCCGGACATCGACCTCCGCGGCGGCCGCGGTACCGGACACCTCGCTGGCGCATCCGGCCAGGGCGGGCGCGGTCACGGCGGCCGCGACGACGAGGGACACCGCACCGAGAACTGTTCTGCCGCAACCGCGGCGCGCACCGAGACGCTTCACGATTCCCCCTACTTCCCGTTGGCGAGGATGGCGTACTGCGCGGAGATGCGCTGGAAGACGTCCTGCTGCTGCTGAGACCACACCGTCGCCACGAAACGTCCATAGACGACCGAGCAGGTGAACGGGAACGCATGAACATCGGGGCCGTGGTACTTCACGCAGAACGCGCTCGGCAGCCCGGGCGGCGAATCGATCCGGTGGAGGAACTTGTCCACGTTGGACTTCACGAAGTCCGTCGCCGCGTTCGCGTCCCGGGTCCGGTACAGAGCTCCTGCGCCGTAGGCGACCGCGTCCACCCCGGCCTTGTCGTACAACGAGCGGGCAAGCACCACATTCGATTCGGTGTGCAGGGCTCCGTGCCGGTCGAGCACGCCGTCGAACGCGTGCGCTGTCTGGTCCCCGGCCGGGCGCGGCAGGGTGAGGCGCAGCAGGCCCTGCGGATCGACCGGCAACGAGTCGACCTGGTCCGGCGCGGTGGGCTGGAACGATTTCAGCTTGTCGGCGGTGACGTCGATCGTCTTGTCGGACTTCGCGATCAGATCGGGGAGATCCGAGATCTTCGCGTAGAAGTTCTCGGCGCTGTTGACCAGCGTGAGGATGAGGTACTTCCCGATCGGGTAGAACGTCGCGAGGTACTGGTCGTCGGGCAGCCACGAGAGGTGCGCGGCGGGATGCGCGGGCGACTGCGCGGGCTCACCCGTCCCGAAGCCGACGTCCAGGAAACCGTTGGCACCCTCGGCCGCCGCGGCCGCGGCGGCGTCGCCGTCGTTGTCGAAGACCATGACGACATCGGTGAGCCGGTACCCGAGGGATTCGTCCGCGTCCGTGCGTGCGGCCGTTGCGAAACCCGCCACGAATCCGTCCGGATCATTGGTGAAGGCCGCCTCATTGAGCCAACCGAACGCCGAATGGCCACCCTTCATCTCGGGACGAAGCACTTCGGAGATATGGGCGAAGGGGTGTACACCACCATCGTCGTGGGTCAGCGCGGGATCGATTTCCATCGGCAGCGGCATGGTGTTCCCGAGCCGCAGCGCCTCCGTGATGCGCCCGCTCGCGCCGGTGGTGGTGACCGGCGTCGGCGCGGTCGCGTAGCTGCCGGTGTCGAGTTTGCTCAGATCTACCGAGTTCACTTCGGCCGCACGGGAATCGGCCCCGCAGCCGGTACTCGTCAAAGCTGTGATCAGTAAGAACGCTGCCGCCGCCGCGCGCGGCCGGACGCGGACCGACCGAGGTCGGTTGAAACCGTGACGCATGTAGAACTTCCCCCGAAACGAATGACCAGCCATACCTGAGCTGCTCGCCTGCAAAGCATACTGTCAGGTTCGAGCAGCGGCACACCTTGGGAATCCACTGGGGGACTTGGCGTCTCAGCGCCGGGCCGTGGCCCCGCTGAGGTAATGCTGTTCCGCCGGGGTGGTGACCATTTGGGCGGTGGTCATGGTGGCGGGGGTGTGCACCGAGATGGTGTGCGGGGCGTCCGGGTGCTGGACGATCGTCACGTCGGCGTCGGGTTGGTAATCGGCGGAGATGGATTCGTGGATTGTGACCACCGTGGCCGAGCCGGGAGGAGCGCTGGCCGGGACACCGTCGAAGACGATGACCGTGGCGGCCGGGCTGGGGAGGCGGCCGGTGACGGCCGTGCCGCGGGAGCTGTGGGTTACCGAGGAGGCCAGGGAGAGGGCGTGGGGGGCGGCGACATTCGTCACCATGCCCTGCCAGGCGCCGGGCCGGGCGGTGTGGACCACCGCGCCGGCGCCGAGAGCGATGGCCCGGAGGATGACCTGCTGGGCCAATTGGAGGCTGGCGATGATGTCGATGCGGCGGGAGCCGTCGCCGATGAGGGGGACCGCGATGCCGCTGCCGGTGGCGTCTGCGCCGATGAGCTGGCCGCAGCCCGCTGTCGGCATGGTGATGTCGGTGAGGACGTCCACGGGGCCGCGGTAGCCGCTGGGGCGAATCTCCTGGGTGCCGTAGGCGAGGATGTCCATGAGCGCCCACATTTGGCGGCGGGGTAGTTCCTTCAGGCCCGCTACCGGGGGTTCGCCGTGCTCGTAAGGGGTGTCGTAGCGGACTCGGGCGTCCACCTCGATGATGCTCGCGGGCTGGCCGGGCTTCGCGCCGGGCTCGGGGACCGGTTGCAGGCGGACGGTCACCGTGGTGGCGAGGCTGCGGACCGCCCAGATCTTGGCCAGGCCATCGGAATTGAACAGCTGCGGATCGATCTGGTAGCTCGTCAGGTGAACCCCGTTGTGCTCCAGGTTGTCCGGGTGCTCGGTGAATTCGCCGACGGGAATACCGCGGGTGAGCTCACGTACCGCGGTCGTCATCTCCGACGTCGTCAATACCGACGCCGTAATACCGTGCCCGGCAAGGCGATTCGCGACCCGGCGGGTGGCGACCAGGGCCGAGCGCAAGGCGCCCTCCGGACCGCCGCCGCGATTGTCGACGGCCTTGGCGTTGTCGAGCGGATTCAGGCGCAGCACCAGCCACATGGTGCGGTGTGCGATGGCGGGCAGCGGGCCCAGGATCTCGTCGTAGAGGCGGCCCAGCGGTGCGATGCTGGCCGCGTAGCCCGAGATCACCGCCTCGGTGCTGGCGGTGCGGGTGCCGGTGCTGATGACATCGACCGAATGCAACTCGACATCGTATTGCCGCAGGCAGGCCGCGATCTCGTCGAGCGGCAACAGCTGATCGGTACTCAGTGAACCGCGCCGCAGCAAGGTCAGCGTGTCCGGCGGCGGATCGATGCGCAGCATGGTGGTCAACAGCGTGCCGTCCCAGCGCAATCCACAGCTGCCGCCATCGGGCAGCGGAACGTCGACCAGGGCGTTCTCGTCGAGACTCGCCCGGCGCGCCTGCTTCCAGCGATACCCGACCCACCGCCCCAGCCGCAGCCCGATCGGCGTGCCGGCCACCGGGACCAGCCCGATGAGCGCGGGCACCAGCCCGGCCACCAGCGCCGCCCACCAGGGCGCGTGCAGCGCCACCACGACCAGCGAGACCGCGACGCCGATCAAGGCCACCGGAATCACCAGTCGCAACGGCAGATTCCGCAGCAGCCACAGATCCTCCGACCGCAGCTCCGCCGCAACGGCATTCGCCGCGGGCCGGTTCGCTGCGGACTGCGAGTGCTGCCCCTGAGACTCCACGGGCTCTGGTGCGGACTGCGCCGCCGGGGGACGCGGTTGCGGCGGCGCCGGTCGCGGCGGCGCGGCTACGGGCGAGCCGCCGTGCGAGAACTCGTCGAACCCGCCACGCCCGAAATCTCCTTCCCCGCTGCGTGAATGGCCGCTCGCCGCACCGGTCGGCGCGAAGTTGCCGGGTCCGCCGGGCCCGAAGCCCGGGTCGCCCGGTCCGTATTCTCGTGGCCCGCCCGGGCCGTAGCCGCCCGGACCACCCTGCGGGTAACCGCTCGGCGGCCTGCCGTGCCGCCCGTCTCCGGGGTAGCCCCCGTCCCCGACTGGGTTCCCACCATTTCCGCCCGGCTGATAGCCGCCCGCTCCCCGCGGAAAGTCGTTCACAGTTCAGTTGCCCCTCAGTCGGCGGCCGACGACAGGTTGAGTGACGTGAGCAAGGTGCTCAGCGCGGCCTTCATGTCGGGGCCCTCGATCCGCATGAGCACCGATTCGTCGATGGCGCTCAGATCGATGGATTCGTCATTGGCCAGGCGGAATTCGCGTTCCTCCTCGGCGGCCTCGATCAGGTTGCGGATGAAACGGCCGTTGCCGGCCACGTCGACACCGCGGCGCGGTTGCCCGCTCTGGTCGGTGCTCTCCATGGTGTAGAGCTTCTCGCAGGTCGTGACCAAGGCGCGCAGTGCGTCCTCGGACAGCTCCGAATCCCGCTTGGACGCGACGACCTCGCCGATCCGGCCGAGCTCTTCCGCGGTGTAGGACGGGAACTGGAGCCGCTTGGCGAAGCGGGAGGCCAGACCGTCGTTGGCGGCCAGGAAGCGGTCGATCTCGCCGTCGTATCCGGCGATGATCACCACCAGGCGGTCGCGGTCGTTCTCCATGCGGGCCAGCAGCGTGTCGACGGCCTCGCGACCGAACGCGTCACCACCCGAAAGACCCTGCTGGATCAGGGTGTACGCCTCGTCGATGAACAGCACGCCGTCCATGGCGGTGTCGATCAGCGCGTCGGTCTTGATGGCGGTGGAACCCAGGTGCTGGCCGACGAAGTCGGAGCGCTTGGTCTCGACGACCTTGTCGGTCTTGAGAATGCCGAGGCCGCAATAGATCTTGGCGACCACGCGCGCGATGGTGGTCTTACCGGTTCCGGGCGGGCCGGTGAACGCGAGGTGCTGACCGCGCGCCGAGCTCGAAAGTCCCTTCTCCGCACGAATCTTCGCGAGCTGCGCGCTCGACTGCAGCTTGGCCACCTGCGTCTTCACCGCGGCCAGGCCGATCTGCTTGTCCAGCTCGGCGCGCGCCTGCGCCAGGATCTCCTTGGCCCGGTCCTCGTGCTCGGCGGCCTGCTTCTCCTCCAGCGAGGGCGCCGAGGCCGGATCCCAACGGTCGGTGCGGGCCTCGATCACCTCCCGGGTAGTGAGCGTGATGCGGTAGGTGCGGTCGCGCATGGCCGCGGTATTGGCGTCGAAATCCGGTGCCTGCGAATACACCTTCTCGAACAGCGCCTGGGCCTCCTCGGCCTGGCCGTTCTCGCGCAGGCACAGGCCGCGGCAGAACATGGCCGCGGTGCGGGCCGCCGGAATCGGGCCTGCCTCGGCGGCCTCCATGCGGCGGATCGCCTCACCGAACAGACCCAGCTGCGCACAGGCCGTACCGACCATTACGTGCGCGCCCGCGGCCAGGTACGGGTCCTCCCAGCCGTCGGATCCGTTCAGCACGGACATGACGTCCGGCCAGCGCTGGGTGTTGTAGTGCAGGATGCCGCGCACGTATTTGGCTATGCGGCCGTCGATTTCGAAGTCGGGCTCGCCCGCCCGCGCGCGGCGGTGCTTGTCGAGCTCATCGAGCACCTGCAGCGCCTCGTCGTAGGACTTCTCGGCGATCAGGTGCGCGGCCCACGCCAGCTGGATCTCGGTGAAACTGGACAGCGGGTAATCGATGTAGAGCCCGGGCAGAAAACGTCCAGCAAGCACCCGCGGCGCCAGCCCCAACCGGCGCTGTTCCCGTCCCAGCGACACAGTGCTGCACTTGTAGAGGTTGCTCAGAACATCTTTGGTGACATCCCCGGCGGCGGCCCGGCCCAGCCAGGCGTCGGCCATGGTGGGGTCCCATTCGGTCGCGCGCTGGAAGGCGAGTTTGGCGTAGTCGAGGTCCCGGTTCGATTCCTGGCCCTCGATGCTCAACCCCAGTGACAGCACTCCCGCATCGAAGGCGCGTTGGGCCTGGCGAGTGTCGATCATCCTAGTCGAACCCCGAATTCGTCGAGCCTGGTTGGTCTTTCGTTCACAATCCCCACCCACACCGTGCGAATCGCACGGCTGCGGACAGTCGGATACATTATGGTTAACCGCCCTGGGCGGGCAACTGTTGAGAGCTACAGGGGAGCAGTTCAGCTAGTGACAGCACAGTCGATCAGCGGCCCGCGGGCGGCTGAACCCGAATTGTGCCGTGTGTCCGTCATCGGGGGGAATACCCAGCTCGACGTCGGTCTGCCGGCCAACGTTCCGATCGCCGCCTTCATCGGTGATCTGGTGCGCCTCATCGAATCCCGTAATCCGGACCCGATCGGCGGCGAGGAGGGGGGAACGCCACTCCAGTCGCAGCATTGGACGCTGGCCAAATTGGGACGCGACATGATCGCGCCCAGTCAGACGCTCAATGACGCCGAGATCTACGACGGCGAATTGCTGGTGCTGCGTGCGGTTTCCGCCAAGGAAGCGCCCGCGCTGTTCGACGACGTCATCGACGCTGTATCGAGGCTCACGGCGGAGGAGTTCCGCAGCTGGTCCGTGACCGCCGCACGGTGGACCGGACTGGTGGCGGGGGTGGCCGCGGTCGCGTTCGCGGTTGTGCTGGGCCTGATCTCGCGATCCGGGGGCGACAAGTTCGTCGCACCGCCGCTGCTGCTGGGCGGCGCCATCGCCGCGCTGGTCGCCGCCGCCATCGCCATGCGCAAGTACGCCGACGAGCTGACCGCGACCGTGCTCACCCTGTGCATGCTGCTGCTCACCTTCGGCGGCGCGGCGCTGGCCGTGCCTGGCTCGGTGGGCAGTCCGCACCTCATGCTCGGCGCGGCCGCGACCCTGCTGCTCGCCGTGGTCGGCTACCGCATCATCGGGGCCGGCGCCGCGGTGGTGTCCGCCGTCGTGACCGTGGTGATCCTCTCCGGAATCGGCGCGGCCGTGCGCATGATCTGGGATGCCGGGGTGCCGAAAGTGGCTGCGGGCGTTCTGGTCGCGTCGATCATCGTGCTGTCGATGGTGCCGCGGCTGGCCGCCATGCTGGCGCGATTGCCCGTGCCGCCGGTGCCCACCGCCGGCGCCGCCATCGATCCGGCCGACCACGAACCCCGCCCCACCATCGAGGGCATCGGCGCCATCGGAGCCACCGTGCTGCCCTCCGCGCACGGGCTCGGGCAGCGTGCTCGCACGGCCAATCAGTTCCAGACCGGCATCGTCATCGGCAGTGCGCTGGGCGCCGTCGCCGGTGCGCTCGGCACAGCCGACCCGCTGCACTCCGACCGCTGGCAGGGCATCGCCCTGGCCGTCGTCATCTCGATCATTCTCTGCCTGCGCGGACGCTCGTTCGCCGATCTCACCCCGGCCGCCACGCTGATCGCCAGCGGCTGTGTCACTTTCATCGGTCTGGCGGTGCTGCTGGCACTGTCCGACGACGGGATGCTGCTCGTCTCCGCCGGGCTGCTGCTGGTATTCGCGGTGGGAGCCGTCGGATTCGGCGTCATCGGCCCGCATGTCGAGGTCACCCCGGTCACCCGGCGCTTCAACGAGCTGTTCGAATACGGCCTGATCGTGTCGATCGTCCCATTGGTGCTGTGGATCATGGACGTCTACTCGACGGCCCGGAACATATGAGTCGGCGTCCTGGAAACTGGGCGCGAACACTGTGTGCGGGGGCGATTCTCGGCGGTGCGCTGCTGGGGCCGCAGGGCACCGCGGCGGCCACCGTCACCCAGCCCGATCCTGACCTCTCCCATATCGGGGATGCGCAGGCGCTGGCCGGCAAGCCCGCGCCACCGGTGCCGACCCAGAAGAACGCGGTCTGCGTCGAACAGTCGCTGAAGGGCGACACACCGCGCGATGAACCCGTCGCGCAGAAGGTGCTCGACCTGCCCGGGGCCTGGCAGGCCAATCCGGGGCCGAACCACAGGGGCGCGGGGCAGAAGGTCGCCGTGATCGACACGGGTGTGAATCGGCATCCGCGGCTGGCGAACCTGCAGGGCGGTGGGGACTACGTCTCCGATGGCGACGGCACCACCGAGGACTGCGACGGCCACGGCACCCTGGTCGCGGGCATCATCGCCGCTCAGCCCAGCGCGGACGACGCGTTCGTGGGAGTCGCGCCGGACGCGGAGATCCTGTCGATCCGTCAGCTCAGCGACGCCTACAAGGCCAAGGACTCCAATGGCGGGGACACGCCGGGCAGCATGAGCAAGTCGGGGTACGGGAATATGCAGACCCTCGCCGCGGCCGTGGTGCGCGCGGTGAATATGGGTGCGACCGTTATCAATATCTCCGAGGACGCCTGCACGGCCGCCGGAGGGGACACCGCGGACAGCACGCTCGGCGACGCCGTGCGGTTCGCCTACGAACAGAACGTGGTCGTGGTCGTCGCCGCCGGCAATGTGGACCAGGCCAATGGCTGCGGAACGCAGAACGACCAGTACAGCAATACCAAGACCAGCTGGGACAAGGTGAAGACCATCTCCAGCCCGGCCTGGTTCAACAAGTATGTGCTGGCGGTCGCCTCGGTCGATCCCAGCGGCGGACCCTCCAGCTTCTCGCTCTACGGCCCGTGGGTCGGTGTCGCGGCGATCGGGACCAACATCGTCTCGCTCGACAACAAGCCCGGCGGGACCGGGCTGGTCAACGCCACCGGCCTCGACTCGGGCCAGAAGGCCATCAACGGAACCAGTTTCGCGGCGCCGTACGTGGCGGGCCTGGCGGCGCTGGTGCGGGCGAAGTACCCGGACTGGACCGCGCGGCAGGTGATGAACCAGATCATGCTCACCGCGCATCAGCCCGGCACCGGCCGCGATGACCGCGTCGGCGCGGGCCTGATCGATCCGGTCGCCGCCCTCACCGCGCAGTTCCCGGCGAGCACACTCACTGCGGACACGCCCGAGCTGCCGATCCATGTCGGGGCCGCGAAATCCCAGGCCTTCCCCACACCGCAAAAGCCTGTCGGCCCGCCGCGATTGCCGCGGCTGGTCGCCACCGTCGGAACCATCGTCTGTCTGTCCGCGCTGGGAATCGGTCTCGCCGTGTCGATTCCGTTCCGGCGACGCCGCCGCGACGACGAGCTACCCGACCTCGATTCCTAACGACCGGAGAAACACCCATGGCTACCGAAGGTTTCGTGCGCCGGCCCCGCATCGCTCCACCCCGCGCCCCGGGCGGTGAGATGGCGTTGACCGCGCCGCCGGAGATTCCGCGTCCGGTGCCCGCGCCGCTCATGGGCAAGCTCATGCCGGTCGTCATGGTGGTCGCCATGATCGGCATGCTCGCCATGATGAGCTTGATGGGCCGGTCGATGCTGTCCAACCCGTACATGATGATGATGCCGATGATGATGATCATGTCGATGGCCGGCATGCTCATGGGTCAGCGCGGCAGCAGCAAGAGCTCCGCGGAGCTGAACGAGGAACGCAAGGACTACTTCCGGTATCTCGACCAGACTCGCCGCGAGGTGCGGCGCACCGGGCAGAAGCAGCTCGAGACGCTGGTTTGGAGCCATCCGGAACCGGCTGACCTGCCGTCCATCGTGGGCTCGCGGCGCATGTGGGAGCGGCGGCCCAACGATCCGGACTTCGGGCATGTGCGCGTCGGCATCGGCACGCACCGGCTCGCGGCCAAGCTGGCGCGGCCGGAAACCGGTCCGCTCGAGGATCTGGAACCGGTGTCCACCGTCGCGTTGCGGCGTTTCGTGCGAACGCATTCCGTGGTGCACCACCTGCCGACCGCGGTGTCGCTGCGCGCCTTCCCGGCCATCAATGTCGAAGGACCGGCCGAGGACACGCGCGGGCTGGTGTGGTCGATGCTCATGGAGCTCACCGCGTTCCACGGCCCCGACCACGTCGCCGTTGCCATCGTCACGGCCGAACCCGACTGCGAGGCCTGGGCGTGGGCGAAATGGCTGCCGCACGTGCAGCATTCGAGCCAGCGCGACGGCATGGGCGCGGCCCGCATGATCTACGGCTCGCTCGGTGAGCTGGAGACGGCGCTCGCCGACGATCTGCTCGAGCGTGGGCGGTTCATGCGCAATCCGCAACCGACGCAGGGGCGCATGCACCTGGTCGTCGTCATCGACGACGGATATGTCAGCGGCAGTGAGCGTTTGATCAGCGAATCCGGTCTGGACGCGGTCACCGTCATCGACCTGAGCGCCGCCGAGAACAGCCTGGCCGCGCGGCGCGGGCTGCAGCTCGTCGCGGTCGAGGGAGAGGTGTTCGCCAAGAGCGCGGCCGGCACCGAGAAGTTCGCCAATGCCGACAGCGTGACCCTTGCCGAGGCGGAGGCGTTCTCGCGCAGCCTGGCTCGCTTCCGCATCGCCACCGCGGCGCAGATCGTCAGCCTCGGCGACAACACCTCCGCCGCCGACCCCGGTCTGATGAACCTGCTCAAGATTCCGGACGCGTCCCAGATCGACCCGGCCAAGGTGTGGCGGCCGCGCGCCGGCCGCGAACGACTACGGGTGCCCATCGGCATCACCCCGGACGGGACGCCCGTCGAGATCGACATCAAGGAATCCGCCGAGAACGGGATGGGGCCGCACGGCCTCTGCATCGGCGCCACCGGCTCGGGTAAGTCGGAATTCCTTCGCACACTGATTCTTTCGATGGTCACCACGCACTCGCCGGATCAGCTCAACCTGATCCTGGTCGACTTCAAGGGTGGTGCGACGTTCCTCGGTATGGACCCGCTGCCGCACGTGGCGGCGGTCATCACCAACCTCGAAGAAGAGCTCTCGCTCGTCGACCGTATGCGTGACGCGCTCGCCGGTGAGATGAATCGGCGGCAGGAACTGCTGCGCTCGGCGGGCAACTTCGCCAATGTCAACGAGTACGAGAAGGCCCGCGCGGCCGGCGTGCCGCTCGACCCGCTGCCCGCGCTGTTCGTGGTCATCGACGAGTTCTCCGAATTGCTTTCGCAGAAGCCAGATTTCGCGGATCTGTTCGTCATGATCGGCCGACTGGGCCGCTCGCTCCACGTCCACCTGCTGCTGGCCTCGCAGCGGCTGGAGGAGAACAAGATGCGCGGCCTCGACTCGCATCTGTCCTATCGCATCGGTCTGCGTACGTTCTCGGCCAACGAATCCCGCGCGGTGCTCGGCATCACCGACGCCTATCACCTGCCCGGTGTCCCGGGTTCCGGCTACCTCAAGAGCGACGCCTCGGATCCGTTGCGGTTCAACGCGACCTATGTATCGGGTCCCTACGTCGCGCCCCGGGCCGCCCGGCAGGCCGCGGACGGCACCACCGTCGTCGAAGCGCCACCGCGCGAATTCACCGCCGCGATGGTCGAAATCCTCGAGCAGGCCGAACCGGAGAACCCGCTCGATCCGCTCGACCTGCTGCCGCCCCCGCCGCCGACGGGCGACGAAGGCCTGCCCGACAGCCTGCTCCAGACCGTCGTGAAACGCCTGACCGGTCACGGCCGCCCGGCCCACGAGGTCTGGCTGCCGCCGCTGGAAGAGTCGCCGACCGTGGACATGCTGCTGCCGGATCCGGACTGGCGGTCGCCGGTCAACCGGCACGGGCAGCTGTGGATGCCGATCGGCATCATCGACAAGCCCTATGAGCAGCGCCGCGACGTGCTCACCATCAATCTCGCCGGGGCGCAGGGCAATGTCGCCGTGGTCGGCGGCCCGCAGTCCGGCAAGTCCACCACGCTGCGCACCATCATCATGTCCGCGGCGGCCACGCACACGCCCGAACAGGCGCAGTTCTACTGCCTCGACTTCGGTGGTGGCTCCATGGCGGGTCTGGTCGGCCTGCCGCACGTGGGTTCGGTCGCCGGCAAGCTCGACTCCGACAAGGTGCGGCGGACCATCGCCGAACTCGCCACCCTGCTGCGCGAACGCGAAGAGCGCTTTGCCGCCCAGGGCATCGAATCCATGGCCGAATTCCGGCGGCGCAAGCACGCCGCGCTGGCCTCGGACCGCGCCGACGACCCGGTACTGGCCGACCGATTCGGCGACGTGTTCCTGGTGATCGACAACTGGCAGGTCGTCCGCGAGGAATTCGACAGCCTGGAGCCGGTGGTCGGACAGCTTGCCGCCCAGGGTCTTTCGTACGGCATCCACGTGATCCTGGGCGCGAACCGCTGGGGCGAGATCCGCGCCTCCGTGAAGGACATGATCGGTACCCGCATCGAGCTGCGCCTGGGTGACCCCTCCGACTCCGAGATGGGCCGCCGCGTCGCGGTCAACGTCCCGCTCAACCGGCCCGGCCGCGGTCTCACCCCGGACCAGCTGCACATGCTCATCGCCATGCCGCGCCTGGACTCCGACACCAACGTCCAGAATCTGGCCGAGGGTGTGGCCGCGGCGCGCACCGAGATGCAGGCCATCTGGGGCGAACGCCGCGCACCCGCCGTTCGCACGCTGCCCGGTAGCGTGCCCCGCGAACAGGCGCTGGAACTGGCCCGCCGCCACGGAATTCAGCAGAGCCCCACCAAGGTGGTCATCGGCATCGGCGAATCCGAACTGCAGCCGATCGTCCTGGATTTCAGCTCCGACCCGCACTTCATGGTCTTCTCCGAAGTCGAATCGGGTAAGACCACGGTGCTGCGCAACATCATTCGCGGCCTGGCCGAGAGCTCCAATGCCGACACGGCCCGCGTCATCCTCATCGACTACCGCCGCACCCTGCTGGGTGTGCTGGAAGGCGATCAGCTGGCCGGGTACTCCACCTCCTCGCAGACCTGCGGCGGCATGATCAAGGAAGTAGTCAACTACCTCTCCAAGCGCATCCCCGGCTCCGACATCACCCCCCAGCAGCTGCGCGATCGCGACTGGTGGACCGGCCCGGAGATCTACGTCGTCGTCGACGACTACGACATGGTCGTCGCGGGCGGAAACCCCCTGGGCGCCTTGGTGGAACTCCTACCGCAGGCTCGCGACATCGGCCTGCACGTCATCATCTCCCGCAATATGGGTGGCATCTCCCGGGCCCTCTACGACCAGGTCCTGGGCTCGATGAAGAACCTGTCGGTCCCCGCCCTCCTCATGAGCGGCTCCCGGGACGAGGGCAAACTCATCGGCGACATCCGCCCCATGCGCCTCCCACCCGGCCGCGGCATCCTCTGGTCCCGCTCCCGCGGCGACGAAATGATCCAAATCGCCGACCTCCCCGCGCTGTAACCGGGTGGCACACAAGGAAGTCGCATGAACATCGGCTCCGGCTCGATACCCGGCGGCCACCGCATCGAACGCGCGCTCGGCAGCGGCGGAATGGGCACGGTCCACCTGGCCGCCCACTCCGCTCTGCCCCGCCGCCACGCCCTCTGGCCCCCTCGCCGAGGTCCCCGAAATCCGTGCCCGCTTGGGCCACGAAGCGAATCTCGCCATGACCCTCGACCATCCGAGCATCGCCGCCGTCCACAGCACGGTGTCTGCGGACGCGTGACCTCGCCGAAAGCGTCTACGCCGGTGACGATCCGGAAATGCGCCGCTGAGATGCAGTAGCCACAGGGATCACGTGGTTGCCGGGCCCGGCTCGGTGATCGCGCCGGGGAGGGTGCGCAGGAGTGGGTTGTGGGTGAGGGACCAGATGGTGGTGGGGTCCGGGTTCCGGGTGAAGCGGGTGGTTTCGCCTGCTGCCAGGGTGAGGGCTGGGCGCGTCGTGACCGGGTGGGGCCAGGCTGCGGTGGGGCGTTCGAAGAGGGCTCGGGAGGGGCCGGTGGCTTCGGGGCCGGCTATGCGGGCGAGGTGGAAGCCGGCGCGGAGGTAGTAGGCGTGGAGGTCGGTGTTGGTGGTCCAGGCGTCGAGGCGGACCCAGGTGCGGTGTTGTCCGCGGGCCAGGTGGGCGGCGTGGGCCAGCAGGGTTTCGCCCACGCGGGTTCCGGCGAAGCGGAGGTCGACGATCATGTAGTGGACGATCACGGCGTCGGCGAGTTCGCCCGGAGACCAGAGGTTTTCGTCGGCGCGGTCGTTGACGGTGATGGTGCCGGCCGCTTCGCCGTCCACCTCGGCGATCCAGGTCTCGCCCTGGCGGACCGCATGGGCGACGGACCGGACGAAGGTCTCGATGGGGAGTCCTCGCCCGGCCCGCGTCCACTGGTCACTGCCGCGCGCCGCCAGCCAGCTCGTACGTTGCAGCCGGAACCGGGTGATGGTCCCAAGATCGGCGATGCGGGCGCGGCGCAGGTGCGGCTTCATGGCGAACCGGGTAGCAGGGAATTACCGAAGGAATGGGAATTTCCGGACGGAAATGGAGCACCTAGAGTTTTACGAATAATGTCCGTTCCTTCGTCATCGCCCAATTCGTATGCCAATCGGTTGCGGGCCGCTGTGGAACGATGGCGCGTCACTCGGGTGACGCGATCGTGATTCGCTCCGATGCGGAGGTGGTCGAGCAGTAGCGTACCCGGGCCCACGCCCAGCAGCGCCGCCTCCTCGGCCGTGGCGGGTCGGGCGACGATGGTGTCGCGATGGGCGGTCTCGCCGAATCCGCGTTCGGCGAGCCGCCGCGTGGTGCCCTCCGGAATGTCGTGTGGTGCGTCGATTCCGGTGGCCTCGGCCAGATCTCGCGGATAGAAGCTGACCTCCCACGACCACGGCTCGTTGTCCAGATACTGCATGATCGTGCGCGACACGACCCACTCGTCGCGCGCGACACCCAGCCAGTGCGCCACTTCCGGACTGGCCGGTTCCATTCTGGCGCTGAACTGTTTGGACGGCTCCCGCCGAGCGGCGCGCGCGATCTCGGAGAAGATGTCGTGCGCCGCCTTCGGCCGGTCCGGCCGAATATGGTTGGTGACAACGGATTCCAGCACTTCCTGACTGCGCACGATGGTGCCCCGGGAAGTGGCGGTGTAAACCAGGTTTTCGGCAACCAGGAGCTGAATTGCGTTGCGAGCAGTCGTAATCGACACCTGCATCTGGTCGGCCAGCTCATTGTGACTCGGCAGTCGATCGCCCGGTTCCCACTTGCCGGCGCGGATCTCCTCGCGGAGGAGGTCTGCGATCCGTTGATATCTCGGACCGTCCGCCATCTCGCTCCTCGGTTGTTGCTTCAAGGCCAAAAGTCTACTCCGGTAGTACTACTGCCGTGTAAGGCTTGACACCAGCATTCTGAGGTTTATTGTAATGAACGTCCTGAATGCGGTGTTGTTATACGTCGAAGAACGCGAGGCAACGTGGCAGGTTCGGAGACAACAAACACGGTCGTTGTGGCATTGCCCGACGTGTCCGCTTCGTATGCGGATATGGAGGCGCAGCCCTTGGCTGCCGGCCTATTGCCGACCTCCGACCTACTACTGCGCGCTTGTCGCGGTCACCGGGTGATCGGCGGACCCCTGCTGTGGTTCGCCCATGATCTCGCGGTGCTGCACGAGCGGCGGCTGGTCGGGCGCGGCGGTATCGGTCCGGAAACCGATCCCACCTCGATCGTCGAAACAAAGCGCCGCCGAATCGAATTGGTCATGGCCATCGACGACTGGATCGTGCGCTCGGTTCCCCAGCATCGGCTGGGTGCGACCCTGCACACCGAAACGGTCGGTTCGGTCATCGATCGCCTCGCAGAGGCTTCGGTTCGGGCTCATCACGCGTTGATGACCCTTGACGCGAATGATGAAATGCTACACGGCGCTTGGCACCATTTAGCCGAATTGTCGGACGCTTACGACGATCTCGTTCGTGATGTGCTCGCCGGTCGGCGGCGGCTGCCCGCCTGGTGAATAACGAAACAACTGTGCGGTCCGGGCCCGAGGGCGGCCCGGACCGCCATGTTCCGCGCGAAAGATCATTTGCAATTACAGTGCGCGGAGTTGGCTACTTCGGCAGTTGCCGGATGGCCTCGTCGAGCAGTGTCACGGCCTTGCCGCATGCATCTGGTGAATTCGACAGATCGGACACCGTGAGCTTCAGTTGCTCGGCATTGCCTTTATCCGTGGGCCGCACCAGATAGCTGAGGTAGCAGTCGTTGCTGGAGCGTGCGCCGATGACGTACGCGGTGAATTCGCCGGCCTGCAGGGTCTCGTAGGTCCACTCGCCCTGATCGGGGCGGCTCTGGTCGACCAGGTCGACGCGGACCCAGCCGTCCTGGCCGATGGTCGCGCAGGCGTGCGGGGCGCGCTGATGGTCGGCGATATCGCCGACGATCTCCCGAATCGTGCTGTCCTGTACCACCGAACACGGGTCCACGCGCAGAATCGAATTCGACGGGACTGTCCGCTGCGGCACGTACGAGGTGAGCTGCTGTGCGACGGCGGTCAGCGCGTCCTCCGCCGCGGTGCAGGCGGTGCCCGGCTGGGCCGCGGGGTCCAGCTCCTCGGCCGACATCCGCAGCGGCACATTCCCGCCGGACTGGGTCACCAGCACGGTGTCGCATTTGTTGTCCGCGGCTCCGGCGCTGAGGATCGGGCCCCAGCCGGCGGTCCGGCCCGTCGGCGTCAACTGGTCCACACCGATGGCGTGGTCGGGAATGTCCAGGTTGTAGTGGACCTTTCGCTGCGTCGAATCGACCACGGTGGTGCCGCAGCCGCCCTCGGGCGAGGCTTGCGGATCACCGGTACGTGTGCCGAGCTTGCCGGGCACCGCCTTGTCGATGACCGCGCAGAAGTCCAGCAGCCGCAATTCCATGGCCGTCAAGTCCAGTGACGGGTCCGTGCGCGGCTGGGCATGGCCGTCGGTCTGCGACGACCGGCTCAGCCCCGCCAGCGTGCCGCTCACCACCACCAGGCCGGTGACGGCCGCCGCCGCCCAGCCGATCGTCCGCCGCCGCCGACCGGCCAAGCGCGCCAGCTGATCCCGGTAGCGGGTCTCCTGCTCACCGCTGGACGCCCACCACTCGGCATCTGCTCGATGCGTCTCGATGAACTCCAGCACCGGTTGCGGCCACGCCGATTCCGCGGGAATGCGCTCCGCCTGCTCCAGCAGCTGACGCGCCGACGGGCGATGCGCGTGATCGGGCGCCAGGCAGGACTCCACCAGTTTGCGCAGCGCATGCGGGACCGCCTGCAGATCCGGTGTGGCGGACATGGATCCGGTGGCGGCCAGGACCAGCAGCATGCCGATTGCGTAGATGTCGACGGCGGAGGTCACCGGCTCGCCCCCGGCCTGCTCGGGGGCCAGGTAGGGAGCAGCGTCGGCGACGGCGGCCGAGGCGCCCTCGCCGTCGCGTGCCCGGGTGATACCGAAATCGATGATGCGCGGGCCCTCGGGCATCAGCAGGACATTGCCGGGCTTGAGATTCCGGTGCACCAGCACCGCCCGGTGCACCTCGATCAGGGCGGTGGCCAGGCCGATCGCCAGCAGGCGCAGGCCCGGAAGCGGCAGCGGACCGCAGGCCGCGACGACCGTCGCGAGATCCGGCGCCGGCAGGTATTCGGTGGCCAGCCAGGGGCGTTCGGCATCCGCGTCACTGTCCACCACGGCCGCCGTATACGGTCCGGTCAGCTGCTTGGTGGTCTCCAGCTCCCGCTGGAAGCGCGCCCGGAACTCCATATCCACGGTCTGCGAGCGGTGAATCTGTTTGACCGCCACCAGCTTTCCGGTGGGCGTGCGGCCCAGCAGCACCCGGCCCATATCGCCGGTGCCGATGACGGCGATCATATGGTGCGGGCCGATCCAGCGCGGATCGTCGGGCAGCAGTGCCTTCATCGCGGACCTCCCATGATCGCGTACTGCGCCGCCGCCAGCTGCCGGACATCGGTCTCGGTATTGCTGTAGACCACCGCCACATACCCGTCGCGCACCACCACACAGCGATAGCGGCGGGCCTGCACGGATTTCGGGTCCGGGCGGGTCGCCTGCGAACAGGTTGCGGCGGTCAGGCCGCGGACATTACGCATCCAGGTGTACTCCGAGTTCTCAGGGTCGGCGGCGAGGTCTCGGCCGTACTGTGCGGCGGCCTTCGAATCCCGCATCCGATACAGGTACTTGTTGTGGGACACCGCCAGCGCTGTCACGCCGCTGCCGGAGTATTTGTCGAAAGTGTGCGGTGGCTCCGGTGAGAGCGCCGAGAAGGCGCGGACCCCGAAGGCGGCGAACGTCTTCGGGTCGGCCAGCGGATCACCGGTGCGCACCAGCCGGATCAGCAGGCCGTCCGGATCGAGCGGCACCGTGGCCGGATCCGGAACGGGGGAGGTGTCGACACCGGCCAGCCCGGCCACCTGCTTGCGATAGGTGGTGGTGACCATGTCGACCAGCCGGCCCAGATCGGGATCCGGCAGTTCGGCGTACACCCGGATCACCACGTTCTGCCACGCCATGAGACTGCCCAGCGCAGGGACGCCCGGCCGCCAATGACTCAGCGCGGCCGGGAAGGCATCCACCCCGACCGGCGCGTTGTCGGGACTCGCCGCGAAATCGACCCGCGCCATCTCCGCCGCGGCCGCCGTCGCCGACTGCTCGTCGCGAAATGCCGTGAGCGATATCGCCAGATACTTCTGGGGCGGACCGTCACCGCCAGGCCGGTTCGCGGCCGCGATACCGAAGGAACCGGCCACGCCGAAGGGGCGCGCCGCCGCCCGCTGCTGCGGCGAGAGCGCGGTCTCGTGGAAGCCGCGATCGTCGGCCGAGATCCCGCCGCCGCGCACCGTCGTCAGGTCGGGATCGATATCGGTCGCGAAGACGATGTGATCCGCCAGCCGCACCGACTCGGCGAAGATGCCGCGGATCCGGCTCGGCTGCCGATCGAAGTCATCGTCGCCATGAATCGCGTACGGCCCGTAATCCGGTGCACCGCCGTCGTTCCCGCACGCGGCGGCCAGGACCAGCACGGCGGCACCCATTCCGGCGGCGCACCATCGCCCGGACCTCAGACGCATCCGTTCCCCTCACCCACCGGTCAGTGGCGGGCCGGCCGTACGTGCAAAACCCGCATCGCGCCGAGGCGAGCGGCGCGATCGAGCCACAAACTAGCACCCGGCCGGTGCCATGTCATGCGCAGCCGTCCCGGTCGAAGCCACTGCCCGCGAACAGATTCGGAACCGGTGCCGGGACCGGCCCCGGCTCAGCCCCGATAGTGCCGGTGGTCGGCCCCGAAATCATCGGCGACGGTGGCCGCCAGCTCGACATACGCGCGTTTGGCGGGCTTGCTCAGGCGGTGCAGATCGATCTCCGCACCCTCACCCAGATGCGCGTCGTAGGGGATGATGTGCACTGCGCGGCAACGCGACAGGAAATAGTCGCGCAGCTGATTGATGCCGACATTCGGGGCGCCCGGGCGCGGCAGGTTGATCACCACCACGGCATTGCGAACCAGATGATCGTGCCCGTGTAGCGACAGCCAGTCCAGGGTGGCGGCGGCACTGCGCGCGCCGTCGATGGCCGAGGACGAGATCAGCACCAGGGAGTGCGCCAGATCCAGCACGCCGGCCATGGCCGAATGCATCAGGCCGGTACCGCAGTCGGTGAGGATGATGTTGTAGAAGCGCTGCAGGATGCGCGCGACCGCGCGGTACTCCTCCTCGCTGAACGCCTCCGACGCCGCCGGATCCCGCTCACTGGCCAGCACCTCCAGGCGGCTGCTGCCCTGCGAAGTGTGGCGGCGCACATCCGAATACCGCTGAATCTGCTCGTCCAGCAACAGATCCCGCACTGTCGACCGGGTCTGCAGCGGCACCCGCTGCGACAGCGTCCCGAAGTCCGGGTTCGCGTCGACCGCGATCACCCGGTCCCCGCGAATCGAGGAGAAGATCGAGCCCAACCCCATGGTGGTCGTCGTCTTCCCGACGCCGCCCTTCAGCGACAGCACCGCGATCCGGTAATCCCCGCGCACCGGCTGCCGGATCCGCGCGACCAACTCCTGCAGCCGCCGCTCCTCCGCCGACATCCCGGGATTGATGGCGCCACCGGACATATGGTGCACGGCCCGCCGCCACCCCGACTCCGGGGCCTTCTTGGCCCGCCGCATCGGCACATCATCCAGCGACGGCACGGGACCACCGGCAAACCCGCGCGGCCCGCCCGCACCCCAGCCGCCCGCCCCCGGCCCACCGACCCCCGGCTGCCCGGAAGCCGGCACACCGTACTGTCCCGGACCCCCGCCTTGCCCAGGAGCCGAAACACCATATTGGCCCGGAGCCCCGGCTTGCCCTGGCGTCGAGACGCCATGTCGCCCTGGAGCACCGGCCTGTCCCGGGCCTGTGCCGTACTGCCCGGGGACGGCGGCCTCCGGCTGGCCCGGCGCAGCCTGGCTCCCGGGCCCACCGAACCCCTGCTGTCCCGGGCCGCCAGGCACATTGCCCGCATCCGGCCCGGATCCGTTCGGGTGAACAGCGCCCTGTTCCTGTCCCGATGCGGCCCAGGGCATTTGCCCACCAGCACCCGTGCCCTGCGCTCCCGGACCACCGGCGTGCGGCCCGGTCAACCCGGCGGCTGCCGCCTCGGACATGGGCGCGTTCGCCCAAGGATTCGCGTCCGGGTTGGTGGCGTCCGGGCCACCCGGCATCGGCCCATCCGGCCCCTGCGCCCAAGGATTCAACTGCGGCGGAACCGCACCCGCCGGGGATCCCGGGGTCTGCTGCATCGCCGGCATCCCCGAATCGGGTCGACCCGGACCATTCGCCTGCGGGCCGTTCAGACCCGCAGCTGCTGCCTCGGACATGGGTACGTTCGCCCAGGGGTTCGCATCCCCATCGGTGTTGCCGGACGAACCGTCCGGATGGGTGAAGTTCGGCCCCGGTGCCTGCCCCCACGGATTCGGCTGCGGCGGAACAGGACCCGCCGGGAACCCTGGAGTCGGCTGCATCGGAGGAAGCCCGGAATCAGCCGCCGGCGGCATCGCCTGTGCGCCTGGGAACGGGCCCGGAACCGGTGGCGAGGGCGGGATCCACTGGCCGTCATTGCCGGACATCTGCGCGCCGGGACCCGGAATCTGGGGCAGCGAACCGGATCCAGTGCTCTGTGCCAGCGGGCCTGATCCCTGCGGACCGGTTGCGGGAACCTGTGGGATGGGTCCCGTGCCGTGCGGCGAGGTGCCGGGCATCGGGGGCAGGGGCGGGCGGTTGTCGTTCTGGCCGGGGGTGGGCGGGGTGGAATTCCCTTGCGGTGCAGGGGGTACGGGGTCGCCGGGGTGAGGGCCCGATGGCTGCGGGAGTGGGACTTCCGCGGCGCGGTGACGGCCCGGGGTCATCGACTGGTCGAAAGCGGTGTTCGGGTCGGCTTGCTCGCCGTCGGTGGGCGTGCCGGACAGACCGGCCGGCTGGGCCTCGAGCAGTTCGTGTACGGCGGCCTGGCCGGGGTCCGCGTGGCCGGTGTCATCGGGCTGACGGGAGTCCGGTTGATCTGCGGCGTGGCCGGTTTCGGGGGCCGGGGGGATCGGTGTGCGTGTGGTCGGGGCGGCCGGGGCGATGATGCCGGAGCCGGTCGCGTCCAGGTCGCCCGGAGCCGGGGGCAGGGGCGGGTGCGCCATCTTGGTGGTGGCGTCGGCCGGATCGGCTGCGGTATCGGCTTCGCCGGGGGACGGGGGCAGCGGCGGGCGCGGGGCGCGGAGCGCCGGATCGTTTGCGGCCGAGTCGACTTCACCGGGGGAGGGCGGGAGCGGCGCCCGGGTGGTGGGATCCGCCGGGGGACGCGCGAGGTTGGCCGGGCCGGGAGTACCCACGGCCGATGCACTGGCGAGGGAGGCGCCCCTCGGATGCGACTCAGCGGCACTCGGGCCCTGTGGTGAGTTCGGCGAAGACGGCAGTGGCGGCGGGGTGAAGTCGGGTTTCGCCTGCTGCGGTTGCGCCGGAGCGGACAGCTCGGCCGGATCCACGGGTTCGGCGGGCGGCGTGGGCGGCATCGAGAATTGCGGACCCTGTACCGGTCCCAGCGGACCCGGCCGAGCCGGTTCGGCACCGGCGATGCGCTGCGTCGGATCAACCGGGGGCGTCGGCGGAGGCGAGAACTGCGGACCGGGCGTGGGGCCGAGCGGGCCCGAATGAGGACCCGGGCGAGCCGGTTCCGGGGCGGCCGGGTGTCCGGGTTGTCCGCCATTGGCTGGAGGGATGTCGAAGCGAGGCCCCTGCGGAAGGTTGGGCGCCTGGCCGGGATGCGGTGTGCCGCCGAAGCCTTGACCGTTGGGCGGCGTGGAGCCTTGCCCATTGTGCGGCCCGGGCGCAGGGCGCCGGCCGTTCTGCGGGAGCTGGGCCGGAGTTTGGCCATTCGGCGGCTGTGCCGGGCCGTGGCCGTTGGGCTGTGGCAGTCGCGTGTTGTGTCCGTTGGACTGCTGATTCGCGCTGCCCGACTGGTCGCCGCGGTGCGGGAGGTTGAAGTGGGTGCCGGGGTCGCGGGTCGGCATCGGGGTGGCCGGCTGCGAGGCCCACGGATTCGGCTCGGCGCCACCGGAGGTGGAGGCGGGATTCGCGGCGGGCGGCTGGGCGGTGGGCTCGGGTGGCGCGTCCTTGCGCGGCTTGCGCCGGCCGAAGAGGCCGCGGCCGCCCTTCTGCTCGGGGATGACCTCGTCCTGAGGGAGGTTCTCGACGGGAGCCTCGTAACCGGTTGCGGCGACGTCGCTCTCGGAGAGCCAGGGCGGGAGCATTGGGAGTCCGTCGTTCTCGCGACTCACATCTACCCCCGGTGTTCGATTGAGCGTGCAGGACAGCGCGTAGTTTAGCGATCTCCGACGGGTGCGTGCCCGGCGTATCTCGTCCGCCCGGTGGCGTGCTGCACGCGACCGGTGGGATCGGCTGTGCACAGCGGGGCACGTCACGACACCCGTATTTGGCCGGGTCTGGGGAAACGGGTAAGCTAGGTCGCTGGTGACTTACATAGTGGTTGTGGCATGTCCTAGTGCCGCCTCCAGTGAGTATGTCACCGGGTTGGCCGCAATGCACCACCAACTTCGGGGCCGACCTGCCGTAATGAGCTTGAACCAACCAGGTTCAGCCTAACCGGGATCGCGGAGGATATGGCGAAGAAGGAAGGGGCCATCGAGGTCGAGGGCCGGGTTATCGAGCCGTTGCCCAACGCGATGTTCCGGATCGAGCTGGAAAACGGTCACAAGGTGCTGGCCCACATCAGCGGCAAGATGCGGCAGCACTACATCCGCATCCTGCCCGAGGACCGCGTCGTCGTGGAGCTGTCGCCCTACGACCTGACCCGCGGCCGCATCGTCTACCGCTACAAGTGAGTCACCCCCGCGGGTGCCAAAGACTTCCGGGGCCGCGAGTCCCGGGTTTTCCCCGGTCAAACCGGCCGGGGAAAAACTGTGTTCACGGCCAGTGAACACCAACCCAGATTGGATCTGACGTGAAGGTTCAGCCGTCCGTCAAGCCGATCTGCGAGAAGTGCAAGGTGATCCGCCGCCACGGTCGGGTCATGGTGATCTGCGAGAACCTGCGCCACAAGCAGCGTCAGGGCTGATTGCGGCCTCGTGCCGTGATCGCCGGGACTGTGGATTCTTCACGCCCCCGGTCGCTCACCGCCAAGCACCGAACGCAGTTCGGATTGGCAACAAAGAAGAAACTCCCAGCACCAGTCGCCGTCGCCGAGTCCCGTAGGGGACGGATGGCGGCCCACCCCCGGTACGGAGGCCGGGGCCCCACTCACGAGGGGACGGACAGGGAGCAGACCTCCGCAAAAGTAAGGAATCGCCAACCATGGCACGTCTGATGGGCGTCGACCTCCCGCGCGAAAA
The DNA here is from genome assembly GCF_053601595.1 of Nocardia sp. NPDC004711. Taxonomy (NCBI): domain Bacteria; kingdom Bacillati; phylum Actinomycetota; class Actinomycetes; order Mycobacteriales; family Nocardiaceae; genus Nocardia; species Nocardia sp. NPDC004711. The sequence goes on from NZ_JBSGCB010000002.1 coordinate 111,452, forward strand.
GCGCATGGAGATCGCGCTGACCTACATTTTCGGCATCGGCCGTACCCGCGCCAAGGAGATCCTCGCGGAGACGGGCGTCAGCCCGGACCTGCGGTCGAAGGACCTCAGCGATGACGACCTGACCAAGCTCCGCGACTTCATCGAAGCGCAGGACTTCAAGGTCGAGGGTGACCTGCGCCGCGAGGTGCAGGCCGACATCCGTCGCAAGATCGAGATCGGCTGCTACCAGGGCATCCGCCACCGTCGTGGCCTGCCTGTGCGTGGCCAGCGGACCAAGACCAACGCCCGCACGCGCAAGGGTCCGAAGAAGACCGTCGCCGGCAAGAAGAAGTAGGGATAGCGCATGCCTCCGAAGAGCCGGGCCTCGGGCCCGAAGAAGACTCAGAAGTCGCGTCGCCGGGATAAGAAGAACATCCCGCACGGCCACGCGCACATCAAGAGCACGTTCAACAACACGATCGTGTCCATCACCGACCCCGAAGGCAACGTCATCTCCTGGGCGTCCTCCGGCCACGTCGGTTTCAAGGGCTCGCGTAAGTCGACTCCGTTCGCCGCGCAGCTGGCCGCCGAGAACGCTGCCCGCAAGGCGCAGGAGAACGGCGTCAAGAAGGTCGACGTCTTCGTGAAGGGCCCGGGTTCGGGCCGCGAGACCGCGATCCGCTCCCTCCAGGCCGCCGGCCTCGAGGTCGGCACGATCTCCGATGTCACCCCGCAGCCCCACAACGGCTGCCGTCCGCCCAAGCGGCGTCGCGTCTAGCGGGAAGGAAGAGTAGAAAACAATGGCTCGTTATACCGGCCCTATCACCCGCAAGTCGCGTCGTCTGCGTGTCGACCTCGTCGGAGGCGACCAGGCGTTCGAGCGTCGTCCTTACCCGCCCGGCCAGCACGGCCGCGCGCGGATCAAGGAGTCCGAGTACCTCATGCAGCTGCAGGAGAAGCAGAAGGCTCGCTTCTCGTACGGCGTCATGGAGAAGCAGTTCCGCCGCTACTACGAAGAGGCCAACCGCCAGAAGGGCAAGACCGGCGACAACCTGCTGCGTCTGCTCGAGTCGCGGCTGGACAACGTCGTGTACCGCGCCGGTCTGGCCCGGACCCGTCGCGGCGCCCGTCAGCTGGTCTCGCACGGCCACTTCACCGTCAACGGTGTGAAGGTCGATGTGCCCAGCTTCCAGGTCTCGCAGTACGACATCATCGATGTCAAGCCGAAGTCGCTGGCCATGTACCCCTTCCAGGTGGCGCGTGAGACCGTCGGCGACCGCCCGATCCCGGGCTGGCTGCAGGTCGTTCCCGGCCGGCTGCGGATCCTGGTGCACCAGCTCCCCGAGCGTGCGCAGATCGATGTTCCGCTGCAGGAACAGCTGATCGTCGAGTTCTACTCGAAGTAATAGGTGCGCGTACGCGCGCCGCTGGTTGCGGCCCCGGTGTAACCGCCAGGGCCGCAACAGTTCCCAATCGTGAGCGTCAAATGGTGGGCGCTCGAAGGAGGAAGAAATGCTGATTTCACAGCGACCGACGCTGACCGAAGAGGTCGTGTCCGAGAACCGGTCGCGGTTCACCATCGAACCGCTGGAGCCGGGCTTCGGTTACACCCTCGGCAACTCGCTGCGCCGCACGCTGCTGTCGTCGATTCCTGGTGCCGCTGTCACCAGCATCCGCATCGACGGCGTGCTGCACGAGTTCACCACCGTCCCGGGCGTGAAGGAGGATGTCACCGACATCATCCTGAACCTCAAGGGCCTGGTCGTGTCGTCCGAAGAGGACGAGCCGGTCACCATGTACGTGCGCAAGCAGGGCCCGGGCACCGTCACCGCCGGTGACATCGTCCCCCCGGCGGGCGTGACCGTGCACAACCCGGACATGCACATCGCCACCCTGAACGACAAGGGCAAGCTGGAGATCGAGCTCGTGGTCGAGCGCGGTCGCGGCTACGTCCCGGCCGTGCAGAACAAGGCGTCGGGTGCGGAAATCGGCCGGATTCCGGTTGACTCGATCTACTCGCCGGTTCTCAAGGTGACGTACAAGGTCGAGGCCACCCGTGTCGAGCAGCGCACCGACTTCGACCGGCTCATCCTGGATGTCGAGACCAAGAACTCGATCTCCGCGCGGGATGCGCTGGCGTCGGCGGGCAAGACCCTGGTCGAGCTGTTCGGTCTCGCGCGCGAGCTGAACGTCGAGGCCGAGGGCATCGAGATCGGCCCCTCGCCGGCCGAAGCGGACCACATCGCTTCGTTCGGCCTGCCGATCGAGGACCTGGATCTCACCGTGCGGTCGTACAACTGCCTCAAGCGTGAAGGCGTGCACACCGTCGGCGAGCTGGTCGCCCGCACCGAGTCGGACCTGCTGGACATCCGCAACTTCGGTCAGAAGTCCATCGACGAGGTCAAGGTCAAGCTGCACTCGCTCGGCCTGTCCCTCAAGGATTCTCCGGCTTCCTTCGATCCGTCCTCCGTCGTCGGCTACGACGCGGCCAGCGGCACCTGGAGCGACAGCGGTTCGTTCAGCGACACCGACAACGGCGAGCAGGACTACGCCGAGACCGAACAGCTTTAGGTCATTCGGGGTGTAGCGCCCCGAATCGGCCTTCAACACAGGAGATTCAAACAAATGCCCAAGCCCAAGAAGGGTGCCCGCTTCGGCGGGACGGCGTCGCACCAGAAGGCGATCTTCGCCAACCTGGCGACGGCGCTCTTCGAGCACGGTCGCATCACGACCACCGAGGCCAAGGCCAAGGCGCTGCGCCCCTACGCCGAGAAGCTTGTCACCAAGGCGAAGGGCGGCACCCTGGCCGACCGTCGCGAGGTCATGAAGGTGATCCGCTCCAAGGACATCGTGCACGCCCTGTTCGCGGAGATCGGTCCCTCGTTCGAGGGCCGTGAGGGTGGCTACACCCGCATCATCAAGACCATCCCCCGCAAGGGTGACAACGCTCCGATGGCGATCATCGAGCTGGTCCGCGAGAAGACCGTGACCAACGAGGCCGACCGTGCCCGTCGTGTCGCCGCTTCGCAGAAGGCTGCTGAGGCTCCGGCCGAGGCCAAGGCCGAAGAGGCTGTCGCCGAGGCTCCGGCCGAAGAGGCTGCCGCCGAGGACAAGGCCGCGGAGTAAATCCGGTCCTTCGGACTCGACAAGGGGTTTCCGGGGCATCCCCTGAAACCCCGAGGGTGAGATTCCATGAGTGAGCCCGCCGTCCCCTCCGGGTCGGCGGGCTTTCTCCATGTTAACCAGGAGATCGCTGTGACCGTGGAGGATCCGACGCCCGAACCGGTTTCGATTCGGGTACGGCTGGACATCAGCTACGACGGCACCGATTTCACCGGCTGGGCGCGCCAGCCCGGCCTGCGCACCGTGCAGGGCGTGCTGGAGGACGCACTGAGCAAGGTGCAGCGCGAGCCCATCCAGCTCACCGTGGCCGGGCGCACCGACGCGGGCGTGCACGCGGAAGGTCAAGTCGCGCACTTCGATACGCACACCGAGGTGGACGGCCCCAAGCTGGTGCACCGGCTGGCGCGCTTCCTGCCGAAGGATGTGCGTGTCAAGGCTGTCCGCCTCGCGCCGCCCGAGTTCGACGCCCGCTTCTCCGCCATCCGCCGCCACTATGCCTACCGGCTGACCACGGCTCCCTTTGGCGCGGAACCGCTTCGGGCGCGCAGTGTCGTCCCCTGCCGCCCGGGCCCCGATGTCGAGGCCATGCGTGAGGCGTCCCGAAAACTGTTGGGCCTGCACGATTTCGCCGCGTTCTGCCGCCGCCGTGAGGGCGCTACCACCATCCGCGAACTGCAGCGCTTCGACTGGGTCCAGGAGGGCGACCTGCTGACCGCCTATGTCAGCGCCGACGCCTTCTGCTGGTCGATGGTCCGGAGCCTGGTCGGCGGTGTCCTGGCCGTGGGGGAAGGCCGCCGCACTCCCGCCTGGATCGCCGATTTGCTGAACGAGCGTGAGCGCTCGAGCTCTGTCACCGTGGCCCCGGCCCACGGCCTGTCGCTGATCGCGGTCGACTACCCGGACGACGCCGACCTGGCCGCCCGCAATGCCCAGACCCGCGAGGTCCGCACCGTTCCCGACCCCGAAGGTTGCTGCGGCGACTGACTCGTCCTGCACCCGTGTGGTACACGCCAACCGGCCGGCCGAACGCTGACCAGCGACCGCGCCGACGCCGTGTTCCGCCAACCGGTGTGCGGTCTCGGCTGTTTCGGGCACTCGGACGCACCCGCGCACCCGGGCCGGGCCACCTGCGTGGCTGCACCGGTGCAACCGCCGGCCGGTCGCCGGCGGCACGCTGGGCCGCAGCGTGAATGAGCGCGAAAAGTAGAGGGTGAACTTCTTTTTGGTTCGAGGGTGCGAAGTTTCGCTTTGCGATGTGGTGGCCGGGGTACGGGCGGATAGTCCTTGGTATGGGGAAATCGAAGCGGGCCCGCGGGGGTCGAAAGCACAAGGGTGGGCGTGGCGGCGGGCGACGGCCGGAGCGGGCGCTCGCATCGCACGAGGATGAGCTCGTATCGCACGAGGATGAGGTCGCCCGGTTCGACGGGCAGGGGCTCGATCTACGGGAGCCGATCGACCGTGTGCTGGCGGATGCAGCCGAGCTGGGGGATGACACCGATCCCCTGGAGGTCGAATTCCTGGTCGCCGATCTGCTCGCCGGGGGCGACGAGGATCTAGGGTTCGCCAAGCTGTTCGGCGCGTGGGCGGTGCTCGTGCTCGAGGAGCGAGCGACCTCGGACGCCTTGGGCACGCTGCGCGCCCTGGCCCGGCTCTCGACCGCCGAGCTGTCGCGTGCGGCAGGTGCCGCGGCGGATCGGCTCGAGGCGCAGGGGGTGAGCGTGCCGGGCTGGTCCGTCCGGGCGGCAGCACCGCTGCGGGCGGTAGCGTGCACCCGCTCGACTGCCGCAGACGCTTCGGTGCTCGTCGGCAGTTTCGAACGCGCGGACCGCATCCATACCTTCCTCGTCTGGATGCTCCATGACGGCGGGGAGGTCGCGGAGGTCATCGACCTGCTCCCGGGCGATCGGACGGCCGTGGCGCGGCAGTTGGCCGGCGCGGACCTGCCCGGCGTCACGGAGCGACTGTCACCGTGGGAGTTTCGCCGGCAGGTGGAGGCGGTGCTGGATCGGCGGGCGCGTCGGGAGCGTGCGGCGCTGATGGCGGATCTCGACGTGTTCGACGACCCGGACGACGACGACCCGGACGCCGATCTGCCGCCGTATGCGCTCGCCGCGACGGTACTGCGCGCGCAGCTGCGGACGATCGACTCGACCGTTCGATGTGGTCCGGCCTGCACGGCGGGCAGAGCGGCGAATTCGATGTCGGGTGGAAATGACGGGCATGTGATTGTGGATGGGGGTGTGGGTGTGGGTGAAAGTGCAAGTCCGGGATGAAGATTCGTGGTGCGAGTTGCGGGGAATGGGGAAATTCGGGCGACGTGATGAAAGTTGGATGTTGTTAAGGGAATTCGCGGATCGGGGCGGGCGTGGGGTGCGAGAATCGGGCGATGAGGGGCGGCGTCGAGCCCGCGGTGATGGAGGTTCGGTCCACACCGGAGGTTTCGCAGCAGGAGACTTTCGAGGAATGGGAGGCCGTTGTCGCAGCGGCCTACGTTCCGCTGGTGGTGACGCCGGTGCGGTCGGGGGAGTTCCGGGCGCGCATCGTGCAATCGCGATTCGACGGCATCGATGTGTCCATGGTGACGGCCAGCGGTCAGCACCTCAGCCGGATCCCGCGGCTCCTCCACGAGCCCGAGGAACCCATCCTGTTCGCCAGCGTGACCACACACGGGCACGGCTGGCTGGAGCAGGACGGGCGGGTCGGGGAGCTCGCCGACGGCGGGCTCACCCTGCACGTCAGTTCCCGGCCCTTCAGCGCGCATTTCGAGCAGTCCTGGGGCGTGGTGGCGGTGCAGGTGCCGCTGGCGGAGGTGGTGGGGGCGTCGGGGGTGCCGGCGGACCGGCTGCCGACCGCGGTGCGCTTCCCGCCCGAGGGGGCGGCCGGCATCGTGGGCCGCTTCTTCTGCGGCCTGGCGCAATTGCAGTACACCGCACCGGACCAGGCGGCAGTGCTGGCCAAACACGGTACGGGACTGCTCGCTTCGGTGGTGCAGCTGGCGGCGGGCGAGCTGCCGCGTGACGAACCCGCGCAGACGCTGGCCAAACAGCGGGCGCTGGCGTTCATCCAACGCCATTACGCCGACCCGGAACTCACCATCGATCAGGTGGCCGGCGCCTGCGCGGTGTCACGCCGCACCCTGTACCGGTTGTTCGAGCACGGCGAGGACGGTGTGGCGGCCATGCTCCGGCGGATGCGGGTCGAGCGGGCCCTGGCCCTGATCCGCACCGATCCGACTCGGCCGCTGGGGTCCGTGGGCCGGGCATCGGGCTTCGTGTCCGAGCGGCAGTTCTATCGGGCCTTCAAACGCGAAATGGGGATGACCCCTGGCGAATTCCGGTTGAGTCATGCCTGATCAGGAGGTGTGTCGGGGCTGACGCCAATTGGCAGTGATCTGGCACGCCCGGGCAGTCACAGCGGCGCTGCGGATGGGAATACTGGTGAGGCGCCGCCCGGTCGCCGCCTTCGAGCCGCCGGCGACCGGGCAGCGGCCTATCCGGATCGGCCTGACTACCAGGACAATCCGGACGATTGGTCCGTTTTGTCGCATCGGTCGGCTTCATTCGCAGTTTCCCGGCGTCCGGTAGTGGAATGATGCACGGTGTGGGTATTGCGTCCACTGCCAGCGCCGAAGTCCGTACGACCTCAGAGGTTTCCGCGCGGCAGGCATTCGAGCAGTGGGAGGCCATCGTGGCCGACGCGGTGCTGCCGTCGATCTGTGAGCCGCTCGGCAAGGGTCAGTGGCACGGCAAGCTACGCTCCACCCAGTTCGATCACTCCAGTCTCACCATGATGACCTCCAGCGCGCAGCGGGTGGTGCGTAACAAGCGCCAGCTCGATCAGGCCGCCGGGGACTTCCTGCTGGTGAACATTGTTGTGGAGGGCGCGAACTGGACCGCGCAGAACGGCCGGATCACCGAGGGCGGGGCCGGGACCATCGCCTTCTACGACAGCGCCCGCCCGATCGAGAGCCGCACCACCGAGAACGCGGTGTCCACGATCGTGCGCGCGCCCATGAGCGCGGTGCTCGATCACGCCGGGCTGGTGCGCGACGAGCTACCGATCGCCAAGGCACTGCCCGCCACCGGCGCGATGGGCGTGGTGGTCGACTTCTTCCGCGGCATGGCGGCCCTCCCGGTCAAGGAAACCGACCGGGCCGCACATGCCCTCGAATCGCAGATCACGGCCATGCTCTCCTCGGCGGTGCTGCTGGCCAACGGGCAGAACTCGCCGGCGCCGGCCGATTCGCTCTACACGCGCCAGCAGGTGCTGTCGGTGCTGCGCCAGCGCTATACCGATCCGGATCTGACCGTCGACGAGGTGGCGCACGCCTGCCTGGTGTCGCGGCGCACGCTCTACCGGGTGTGCGAGGACATCGGCGGCCCCGCCGCACTGGTGCGCCGTATGCGGGTCGAGCATGCCCAGCGACTGTTGCGGACCGACCCGGCCCGGCCGCTCTCGGCGATTGCATCGGCTTCCGGATTTGCCACCGATCGCCATTTCTACCGCGCGTTTCGCCAGGAAACCGGGGTGACGCCCGGTCAATTTCGGTCACAACTGGACGCAGGCACGCGCGGTCGGTAGCCCGGCACGGTATGTCGCTGTGACCGGTTCACGTTCGGCGAAGGGTGATTGCACATCATCCGATACCCGTCGAAGGAGCCGGTGCCGACCAAGGTGCGAGTCGCAGCCGTCCAAGCCGAGCCACGATGGCTGGATCTGCGCGCCGGTGTCCAGCAGACCATCGAGTTGATCGAGGACGCGGCCGCGGGCGGCGCGCAGCTGGTGGCCTTCCCGGAGACCTTCCTGCCCGGATATCCGTGGTGGTTGTGGCTGGAATCGGTGAGCTGGGGACAGGGGTTCTTCGCGCGGTATCGCACACATTCGATGACGGTGGGCCGCACCGAGTTCCGGCGTATCGCCGACGCCGCGCGGCGGCATCGCATCCACGTGCTGCTCGGCTTCAGCGAGCGCAGTGCCAGTGCGCTCTACATGTCGCAGTGCCTCATCGATGATCGCGGGGTACTGCTCGGAATCCGTCGCAAGCCCGAGCTGACGCCGCTGGAGCACAAGATCTTCCGCAGTGGCGAGCCGGGCGAGTCGCAGGTCTTCCACACCGCTATCGGCCGCATCGCGGTGCAGGGCGGCTCCGAGCAGTTGCATCTGCCCGCACGGCGGGAGCTGGAGCGCACCGGCGCGCAGATCCACGTGGTGTCCTGGCCGGGGTTCATCGTGGCGCGAGACGTGGATTGGGGTGTGCGCGTGAACAATGCGGCCACGCTCTGGTACGCGGTGGTCGGGCAGTTGAACGTGATCGCGGCGTGTGCGGTGATGGATGTGGCGGGCGGTGAGAGCGGCCGGGGATCGGAGCCGGCCAGGCAGCTGGTACCCGGGCCGGGCGGGCATGCGCGCATCTTCGCGCCGGGCGGCGAGGAACTGGCGTCGCCGCTGGCCGGGCACGAACAGGGTTTGCTGTACGCCGATCTGGAACTGGACCTGAGTTTCGAGTCCGCGGCCTAGTGGTATCACTGCGTACCGCTCGGGGGTATTGGCTCGAATTCCCCTGATCTGACACACTCTCCCGAGTATTCGGCCGTGCAAGGGCCGACCATTGTCATCGAGGGATGGGGAGTGGAACGGTCAGAAGCGGTCGATCGGATCGAGGTGCGGTCCGGACCGGAGCAGTCGGCGGCGGAGGCATTCGAGCGCTGGGAAGCGCACGTGAGCGATGCCTATGTGCCATTGGCGGTTTCACCAAAACCGACCGATCGTTTTGTTGGCTATATCGAACACGCTCGATATGGCGACCTCGATCTGACCGTCGCTGGATCCTCCACTCAGTTCATCCGTCGCACCGATCGGCTGATAGCGCAGGCGAATGACGAGTATCTGATCGCGAGTATTCCGCTTTCGGGTCACGCGCGCCTGCAACAGGACGGCCGCGTCGCCGATGTCCGTCCCGGTTCGATCGTGTTCTACGACACCACTCGTCCCTATCAGTGGGACTTGCAGCAGGAGTGGGAACAGGTCGTGGTGCAGGTCCCGCTGAGCCGGCTGCGCGATCACTACGGCGTTTCCGATCCCGAAGTCCCCACGGCCACCGTGTTTTCCAGTGGAACCGCGCCGGGAATCGTGGCGCAATTCTTCCGGGGTGTCGCGGGATTGCAGCGCACCGATCCGGCCGGGGCGGCGCTGCTGGCCGAACCGGGGATGGATCTGCTGGCGGCGGCGGTGCTCGCGGCGTCCGGGCGCACCCCGCACGACCAGTCCGCGGACGCGCTGAATCGGCAGCGGGTGCTGGCCTTCATGCGCAGCAACTGTGCGGATCCGGATCTCGGAGTCGATCGAATCGCCGAGGGCTGCCGCATGTCGCGTCGTACCCTCTACCGGGTGTTCGGCGAGTTCGAGGGGGGACCGGGAACGGTGTTGCGCCGCATGCGAATCGAACGTGCTTGCGACCTACTGCGAAATGCGCCACAGTTGCCGCTTTCGGCCGTTGCGAAAGCATCGGGATTCCTCACCGAGCGTAGTTTCTACCGAAGCTTCCGATTGGAAATGGGCACGACTCCGGGGGCTTTTCGCACCCTGGCATGATCAGTCGGTGATTCGGCACTCGTCGCCATTGTTATGCCGGAAACTCTTGGCAAGCATCACGTTCCATGAGGGAACAGCGATGAGGATTACGGTGCGAGTCGCCGCCGTCCAGGCCGAACCCAGCTGGCTACGGCTGTCCGACGGCGTGGAGCAGGCCGTCGAACTGATCCGAGCAGCAGCGACGCAGGGCGCCCGGCTGATCGCATTCCCGGAGGCGTTTCTCCCGGGATATCCCTGGTGGCGCTGGATCGATACCAATCAGTGGAATGTCGAATACTCGACTCGGTGCCGCGAGAATTCGATGACTCGGGATGGCGTGGAAATGCGCGTGATCACCGGGGCCGCGGCCGCGCACGGCATTCACGTCGTCCTCGGATTCGGCGAACGGCAGGATCGGCGAATCTATATGTCGCAGGCCGTGATCGACGATTCCGGCGAGTTGCTGTCCGTACGCCGCAAGGCCGGGTTGAACAGCGTGGAACGCAAGATATTCGCCTCCGGAACTCCGAATCTGCCTGCGGTGCACCACACTCCGATCGGCAAGTACGGCGCGCTGTCCGGGCAGGAGAACCAGCGGCCGCTGCTCACCCGTGCGCTACGCGCCGACGAGGAGCAGATCCATGTGGCCGCCTGGCCCGGCAGTCCGTACGCCGATGCGGCAGGGCCGGATTCGAGCATCACGGTCAGCCGGATGTACGCGCTGGAGGTCGGCGCCTTCGTGCTCGCGCCCACCGCGGTGGTGGGGCAGCCGGCGTTCGACGGTATGGGGGGCGCCCCTCGGATCAGCGGCCCTACCGGCCGCGCCCGGATCTACGCCGCGGACGGCAGCGAAGTGGTGACCCCGCTCGGGGACGGCGAGGAGGGCATTCTGTACGCCGATCTGGACCTGGACGCCGGCAGCGGCGACACCCGGCAGCGCGACTCCGTCCCGGCCGCGCGTGACCGCAAGGACCGCGACCCCGTCCCTGTCCGCCGCGGGTCCCGTCGGGTCGCCTCCGGCTGGCAGTCCGGCCCGGACCGCTGGGCGCTGCCCGTGTCCTTGGGTACGTATCCCGGCGGCATCGCCGCCTGCTGAGGGCTAGCTCCGCACCAGCCGGGCGATGGCGTCGGTGGCTTCCTTGATCTTGGCCTCGGCCTCGGGGCCGCCGGCGACGGCCGCGTCGACCACGCAGTGGCTGATGTGATCCTCGAGCAGGCCCATGGCGACGGCCTGCAGGGCCTTGGTCATGGCCGAGACCTGGGTGAGGATGTCGATGCAGTACTTTTCCTCGTCGACCATGCGCTGCAGGCCGCGGGCCTGGCCCTCGATGCGGCGCAGGCGCTTGAGGTAGTCGTCCTTGGCGGTGATGTAGCCGTGGGTGGCGTGGTCGTGGCAGGCCTCGGCGGCTTCGGCGGGCGCAGCCGGGTCTGTGGTCGCGGTCTTGTCGTTGGTCACCTGCGCTGTCCTCACTCCCGGGCGTTAATACCCCCCTAGGGTACATGGTTTGCCCTGGTCCCACCACTCGTGCGCGCATGCGCGAGAATCGTGGGCATGAGTGAGGATCCACGGGCAACGCTCGCCATCATCGGAGGCAGCGGGTTCTACGACTTCTTCGGCGATGATGCGACCACGGTCGAGGTCGAAACCCCCTACGGCGCGCCCAGCGCGCCCATCACCATCGGTCAGGTGGAGGGGCGGGCGGTGGCGTTCCTGCCGCGGCACGGCCGCAAACACGAGTTCTCGCCGCACACCGTGCCCTACCGAGCCAATGTATGGGCCCTGCGGTCACTGGGCGTGCGCCGCATCTTCGGCCCGTGCGCGGTCGGCAGCCTGCGTGCCGACTGGGGCCCGGGCACGGTGTCGGTGCCGGACCAGCTGGTGGACCGCACCTCCGGTCGCGCCCAGACCTTCTACGACACCGGCGGGGTGCACGTGGCCTTCGCGGACCCGTACTGCGAGGAACTGCGTTCGTCGGCGATCGGCGCCCTGGGCGACGAGCTGCCCGCGCACGACCACGGCACCATGGTCGTGGTGGAGGGCCCGCGCTTCTCCACCCGCGCCGAGAGCCGCTGGTACGCCGGACAGGGCTGGGCGCTGGTCAACATGACCGGGCACCCGGAGGCCGTACTCGCCCGCGAACTCGAAATGTGCTACGCCGCAATCGCTCTCGTGACCGACCTGGACGCGGGCCTGGAGACCGGTGAGGGCGTCAGCGCCGCCGCCGTCTTCGCCGAGTTCGAGCGCAACCTGGTGCCGTTCAAGGCGCTGGTGCGCCGCGCCGTCGCTGCCGTCGAGGGCGACGACACCTGCGACAAGTGCCGCGTGCTGACGGGTACCGGCGTGCAGCTCCCCTTCGAGCTGCCCTGAGCTCCCCCGCCTCCCCGCGCCTTCGGCGGACGGCTGAGAGCCGTCCACCGTTGGCAACCCGTGTCGTCGGTTGGGTACGAAACCGATTCTGGGCGTTCCCGGCGAGTTACCCTGATCGGCGCGAAATCAGTTGTTGCGTCTGATTCGAAGAGACCTGAAGGAGAATGTGGTCGCGACGTTTGTCCAGCGGACCTGAGCGTCGGAGGCCGGTCGAATAGGCTGGAACCATGAATGCGGGCGGTTCCGACTCCGTACGCGTGTTGCTGACCGGTGCGGCCGGTTACTTGGGTTCCCACGTGCACCGCGCTCTGCTGGCGGCCGGTCACGAGGTCGTCGCGATCGATGCGTTGCTCGAGAGCGTGCACGGTGCGAATGCCGCTGGCCCCGCGGATGTTTCCCGCCTCGATGTCCGTGATCAGGACGCGCTCGTCCCCCTGCTCGCCGATATCGACGTGGTCTGCCACCTGGCGGCGGCCGTGCCGCTGCCGCAGCTGCGGGGCGCGATCGAGCTGGTGCCCGCCGATTCCTCGAATCTCGCTGCCCCGCAGGATCTTCCGCATCTGAGCCGCGTCTCGGTGGACGGGCAGCGCGGCCGCGACGATGCCGCCCAGGGCGCCGGTCCGTGCGTGCGCCCCCCGCTCGGCGCGGACCGGGCCGGCGGGGCGCGGCCGGGCGCGGAGGGCATGCGCTGGGCCGCGCTCTACGGTGCGCACAATGACGTCGGCACGGCCGTCCTGCTGGCCGCCATGGAGCGGGCGGGGGTGCCGCGGCTGGTGCTCGGGTCCTCGGTGGCCGTGTACGGCGAGGGCCGGTATCGGGGCGTGCGCAGCGGGCCGTTCTATCCGGGTCTGCGGCGGCGCGGTGACCTGGATCGGGGATTGTTCGATCATCGCGCGCCGCGGTCGGGGGAGGTGCTGACCTGGGAGCCGATGGGGGAGGACGCACCGCTGCGGCCCCGGAGCGCCTATGCGGCAAGCAAAGTCGCGCAGGAGCACTACGCGCTGGCATGGGTCGCCAATACCGGCGGGGATGCCGCGGTGCTGCGGTATCACCAGCTCTACGGCGAGCCGGTGGCGGACGGCCGCCGGGTGCGGTCGGCGGAATCCGGTGTGGTGGCGCGCTTTCGGGCCGAACTGGTGGCGGGCCGCCCGCCGCAGGTGTTCGAAGACGGCGGTCAGGTGCGGGATTTCGTGCATGTGCGGGACGCGGCGGTGGCCACCGTTGCGGCCGTGGAACGCCGGCTGCCCGGTTTCGTGCCGTTGAACATCGCCTCGGGGCGGCCGCTCACGCTGTGGGAGGTGGCCTCGGCCATGGCCAAGGCGGTGGACGGGCCGACCCCGGTGGTGACGGGGCAGTGCCGCGTCACCGATATCCGCCATATCGTCGCGCATCCGGAAAGAGCCCGGCACGCGCTGGATTTCACCGCGCGCACCCAGCCCGCCAAGGGGCTGGCCGACTATGCCGCGCGCGGGGTCGGGCGGCGCTGACCGCTCAGCCGATAGGCTCCCGGCATGGACACCCCGCTGCGGCTCGAGGTCATCATCGCCAGTGTGCGTCCCCAGCGGTTCGCGCCGGTGGTCGGGGACTGGCTTCTGCGCCGCGCCCGCGCCGACGCGGATTTCGAGGTGGGCGTCATCGACCTCCTCGACACCCCGCTACCGCTGAACCTCACGGATTCCCCGGAGGTGCAGGCGTTCCGGCAGCGGATCGGGGCCGCGGATGCGTTCGTTGCCGTCACCTCCGAGTACAACCACGGCTACCCGGCCTCGCTGAAGACCGCCTTCGACAGCGTCAAGCGCGAATGGCGTGGCAAGCCCATCGGTTTCGTCAGCTATGGCGGCCTGTCGGGCGGGTTGCGCGCGGTCGAGCAGCTGCGGCAGGTGGTCGCCGAGATCCATATGGTCTCCATCCGCGAGACCGTGAGTTTCCATGAGGCCAAACGCAAGTTCGACGCGGAGGGCGAGACCCGGGACGGCGCGGCCATCGACGCCGCCGATCGCATGCTGCGCCAGCTCGCCTGGTGGGCGGCGGCGTTGCGCACCGCCCGCGCCGCGGATCCGTATCCGGGCAGCTAGCGCGCGAGCGCGACGGCGGCGCGGGGCTGTCCGATGTAGGTGGACTCGCGGGGGATGGAGACCAGGGTCAGAGGCACCTCGCTGGTTCCGGTGCGCAGGACGATCCGGTTGCCGGCGGCGGCGGGCTGGTGGATGGACAGGTCGGGTCTGGTGCCGGGCCAGCCGAGCGGGTCTCCGGTCAGGTAGATGGTGGTGACGCCGGCGTGGGGCGCGGGGGCCAGCACGCCGTCCACCAGGGTCGCGGTGAAATCGGCGTCGGATTGGTGGGTTTCGACGGCTACGGTGAGGCGTTCGGGATTGCCGATGGTGGTGACCAGCTGCTGCCAGGTCTCGGGGCGGTCGGTACGGATGAGGATGCGTTCGCCGACGGCCAGCGCGCGGAAGACGATCTGCTGGGCGAGATAGAGCTCCCCGGCCAGATGGACGCTCGAAATACCCTGCCCGACAAGGCGGATGGCGACGCCGTTGCCGTCGTCGTCGGAGCCGAGCAGCTGGCCGCATCCGGCGGAGGGCAGCTGCAGGGCCCCGATGCCGGCGATGTCGCGGATCTCGGTGGGCACGGTGTCGTCCAGGCCCGGTACGGCGAAGGGGAGATGCGCGAGCAGCCCCTCCCGGTGGCGGCCGTTCATGGAGATCATGTGCTGCTGCACCGGTTCCGCGGGCAGCTCGCGGGCGGTGAGCCGCCAGGCCGCGCCGATGCGCACCGTGTCGGCGCAGCGGCCCGGGCGCAGCCGCACGGCCACCGTGGTGCCGCGTGAGGCGGGCACCCACAGCTGGGCGAGCAGATCGGAGGCCAGCTGCGGGGGATCCACGGCCGCACCGATGTTCACGCCGTTGCCGAGTTCGGCGTAGCGCCAGCGCTGGGTCAGCGCGCCCGGATCGACGCCCGCGGTGACCTGCAGCGCGGCTTGCCGGATCTCGGGTGCGGTGAGCAGCCGGGCCGAGCAGCCGGCGTTCTCGAGGGTGCGCATGATGCGCTGGGTGGCGATGGTGACCGCCCGGCACGCGCCGGTCAGCCCGCCGCCGCGCCGGGTTGCGGCCTGGGGGCAGGTGATCGGGTCGAAGGCGATGGCCAGCCATACCGTGCGGTGCGCGGTGGCGGGCAGCGGGCCGAGCAGGGTGTCGTAGATCGCGCCCGCGGGTGTGCCGGAGCGGCTGCGGAAGCCGTGCGAGACGATATCGATGCCGGACAGCAGAATGTCGTGCCGGCTCAGGCTTTTCGCGAGTTCCGGCAGCGGCAGCAGATGGGTGGACCGCACGGTGCGGCGCCCGAGCCGGGTCAGTCCGCCCCTGGGCGCGAGCACCTCGACGACCGCCACCACACGGCTGCCGTCCCGGTAGAGCCCGAGCGAGCGCCCGTCGGGGGCGCGGAAATCGATCAGGTCGGCGGGCGGGTGGCCGCGCCGGGTGCGGAAGCGGCCGCCGGTGGCGATCCAGTCGGAAACGGTGCGTTTGCCAAGAGGTAACAGAAGGACCAGACCGACCACTATGCCGAGCGTGAGTGCGCCCCACCATGCCAGCCCGCACGGTATGCCGAGGACCAGAACGACCAGTCCGGCAACCTGGGCCCAGATCAGGTTCGCGAGGGAGATCCGGCCGAGCAAAGGCCGCGTCGCCGTCTCCCCGGATTCGATCGTCATCGTCGGTCCCCGGCTCCCCGATATCGGCCGCGCGCGCTGCCCGAGTGCGCTCGCGCGGCGGCCGAGTGCGAATGAATGTCCTTGTCAATGTACTGTGTTCGGCGAACGCACCGACTTGCCGGGGACTTGAATGCCTTCGAAACCCACGACCCGATGGCAGGTGAGCGGCTATCGCTTCCTGGTCCGTCGCATGGAGCACGCCCTGGTTCGCCGGGATGTGCGAATGCTGCACGATCCCATGCGTTCACAGTCGCGGGCATACGCCACCGGACTCATCCTCGGGTGTGTCGCGCTGGCAGGTTGCGGAATGTTGGCTCTGCTGCGGCCGCAGGACCGGATCGGGTCCAACAAGATCCTCATCGGCAAGGACTCCGGCGCGGTCTACGTGGTGCTCGGCGATGTGGTCCATCCGGCGCTGAACCTGGCCTCGGCGCGGCTCGCCGCCGGCGACGCGGCCAAGCCCGCGACCGTGCGGGAGTCCGAGCTGGCCGAGAAGCCGCGCGGGCAGCTGATCGGCATACCGGGAGCGCCGACCTCCTTGAACTTCACCGGCGGCGACGGCCGCAGCTGGACGGTGTGCGACGTGCTGTCCAATGACGGCAGCCGCTCTCTCACCACCTCGGTGCTGGCCGGCGATACGGGCCGGGCGGACAAGGCATCTCCCATGGCGTCCGGCACGGCGCTGCTGGTGCAGGGCCGCGACCACACCTACCTGATCTACGACGATCGGCGCGCCCGGATCGATCTGGACGACCGGGCCGTGGTCGACGCCCTCGAGCTGCGCGGCCGGACCCCGCGCCCGATCAGCGACGGCCTGCTGAACGCGATTCCCGAAGTGCCGCCGCTGGTTCCGCCGCGTATCGAGAATGCCGGCGTCGCACCGGATTACCCGCTCGGCGACCACCGGATCGGCGATGTGGTGCAGGTGCGGACCGACGGCAAGTACTACGTGGTGCTGCCCGATGGCCTGCAGCCGGTCTCGGCGCTGACCGCCGACATCATCCGGAATGCGCACCGCACCAGCGCCGCCGACGACTACATCGCGCAGGCCGACCGCACCGGCGCGCCGGTCTCCTCGGCGCTGCAGGTGTCGAAGTATCCGGACCGGGCCCCGGTCCTGGTGGACGGCAAGGATCAGCCCGTCGACTGCCTCTCGTGGAAACCGGTTCGTGCCGCCGATACCTCCGACGGCAGCAAGCACGCCGAGCTGGCGGTGCTCACCGGGCACGCGGTCCCGATTCCCGACCGCGCCAGGCTGGTTCCGCTGGCGCAGGCCGACGGCAGCGGCCCGAATGTGGACAGCTTCTATATGAATCCGGGCTCGGGGGCGTACGTGCAGTCCACCGGTATCGAGCCGGACAGCCCGCGCCACGACAGCCTGTTCTTCGTGTCCGACTATGGAGTGCGGTTCGGGATCAAGAATCCGGATTCCGCCGGAGCACTGGGCATGGCCCCGGATCGGGTGCGGCCGGAACCGGTGCCGTGGCAGATACTCGGCTTGCTCGCGCCCGGACCGACTCTCAGCCGGGAAGCGGCCATGGTCGCCCACGACGGGGTCGCGCCCGATCCGAATCCCGCCAGGGACCCGGTGAAAACCCCAGCGCCGAGCGGGAACTGAGCTCAGGCGGCGGTCCGAGTCAGGCGTCGGTGTCGCGCACGCCGAACTTGCGGCGCAGCGGGAACGAGGCCAGAAAGCCGAGCACCAGCAGCAGCGCGACGACGCCGGCGCCGATCAGGGCGACATTGCGCGGTGTGCGGTCGGGTGCGGGCGGCGGCGTGGGCAGAGCGAGCTGCTGATTCCGTGGTCCGGCGGGATGCTTGGGCGGCAGGCTGTTTCGCATCTGGGCGGTGAGCGCGGCCACGGGATCGACTGTGCCGTAACCGATGGCCGGATTCCAGCCCTCGCCCGGCGCGTGCGCGGTGGCCTCGATGCGCTCGATGACCTCGGCGGCGCGCATATCCGGGTAGCGGGCCCGCACCAGCGCGGCCACGCCCGAGACCCGCGGCGCGGCGAAACTCGTTCCGCTGTAGGGGACGACCTGGCCCTGATTGGTCACCTTGGCCGTGGTGAGCCCGGTGTCGCGGGGATCCAGCGAGACGATGTTCTCGCCCGGCGCGGCCACCCCCACCCACGGCCCGGGAACGGTGAACTTCGACGGCTGACCGAAGGCGTCCACCGAGCCGACCGACAGCACGTAGGCGTCCCACCAGGCCGGCACCACATACGACGTGATGTGATCCCACGGATCGTCGGCAGGGTGCAGGGGATCCAGGCCCGGATTGCTCGCCTTACAGGTATCGGTATTGCCCGCCGAAGCCACGATGACCACGTCCTTCTCGACGGCCGCGTACTGCACCGCCGCGCCGAGCGCGCCCATTTCCGCGCCGGCGGGCGCGGTGGTCGGGCAGGCGACCAGGGAGATATTGACGACCCGCGCGCCCGCGTCGGCGGCCCGGCGCACCGCCGCGGCGAGCGCGGAGATCTTGCCGTAGCCGTCGGGCATGTCGTCGGGGCCCTTCTCCCGGCCCGCGCCCTTGGTTTGGTACAGCGCGCTGGTCTGGCGGATGGTCATGATCCGCGCCTCGGGCGCGACCCCGGCGAAGCCCTGGCCGCCGACCTCGGCAGCGGCGATCAGGCCCGCCACAATGGTGCCGTGGGCGTCGCAGTCCTCGGTGCCGTCGCCACCCGCGGCCACGTAGTCGCCGCCGGGAATCAGGCCGGGCAGCCGCGGGTGCGGGGACACCCCGGTATCGATGACTGCCACCAATTGCCCTGCGCCCCGCGAGAATTGCCACGCATCGGGGAGGTCGAGGGTGCGCTGGGTGGGCGGAATGGTCGGCCCGCCACCGCCGGCCTGGGTGCTGGAGCACGGCGAGTTCGCGGGGTGTTCGGTCTCGGTCGGCGGCACGGCCGGACCGCCGGGAGGCAGCAGGCCCGCGTCGATGGGCGGCGGCCGGTCCGCGAACGCGACGCCCGGCCCAGCTCCCGTTCCGACTGCCGCACCGAGCGCCAGGACCGCTGAGGCCGCCGCGACCCGCAATCCCCGCACGCCGGGAGCCGCCGCGCGATCTCGGGAACGGTTGGCGCTCAGTGCTCTATCGGGCATGGCCGCCGACGATCACAGTCCGCGTACGAGGGCGTAGAGATCGGTCACCCAGAACGCCAGCGGCACCACGGCTGCCACGAAGCCGTACTCGAGCAGTTCCACCGCCCGCCGCACGGGCGGGGTCGCCTGCCAGCGGGGCACGATGATGCCCAGGACCAGCGCCGCGGTGAAGAGCACCAGTGCCACACCGAAAATCGTGAGTGGCTGTCGCTGGGTGCGGGCCGCGCCCAGGAGCACCAGCAGCACGATGGTGGCGCCGCCCGCGATCAGGACCACGGCTTGTTCCGCGCCCGCATAGGTGCGGCTGCGGAACATCAGCACCACGGCGCACACCAGCGCGAAGGCCAGGCCCGGCCAGTACAGGGTGCCGGCGCTCGGATTCACGGCGGCGACCGCCCCGGCGACCACCACCGCGGTGGTCGCCGCGACCAATCCGGCCAGATAGTCGCGCGCCCGTTCGGATTTCGCGCGCAAGACCTCCATGGTGGGCAGGGCGCGATGGTCGTCGGGGTCGTCCTCGGTGGGGTCGATCGGGGTGCCGGGTGCGGGGACGGGTGGCAGCGGGAGCTTGGCCAGCAGCATGGAAAGCCTTGGGGCCAGGGATAATCCGGCCAGGCCCAGCGCCGCCGCGCCGGCGCCGATGGCGTGCACGGGCAGATCCGTCAGCAGGCCCGCCAGCGTCGCGGGGATGACGAAGACCGCCAGCGCGGTCGCGCCGATGAACAGGCCCAGCCCCACGCCGCTCACCCGCCAGGCCAGCATCGCGGTGGCCCCGGTCAGGACCGCGCCCAATAACGCGTTGGCCCAGCCGTAGTGGCTCGGCACGAACAGCAGGCCCGCGCTGAAGGCGGTGGGCAGTGCGCAGCCGCCCAGCACCAGCGCGCTCGCGCGGTCGCGGTACATGCGGCTGAGCACCGTGCTCGCGGTGACCAGCAGCAGGGTGACGACGGTGACCACGATCGCGCTCACCCAGCAGGGAAAGGCAGCGGGCGCGGCCAGCAGGCCGAAGCAGCCGGTCAGCATGATGGCCACCGCCAGCGCCGATCCGGTCAGCCGGGCCGTGTGCGGCGTCCAGCCGTGGAAGTGGTCGGCGTCGGCGATGGCGACGTTGTCCATGATGTCGTCGAAAAGCGGTGCGGGCGCGAGGTTTTCGGCGCTCTCCAGCATGAGCAGTTCCCCGTCGCGCACGCCCTGCTCGGCCAGGCTCAGGGAGTTGGAGAAGGGCGGCTGCCCGACACGGGCCAGCACCCACTCGTGCGGCTCGAACGGTTCGACGTCGTGGTCGAAGTCATTGACGCGATTGTGCTGATCGACCATGTCGACCACGCTCGGGATGACCAGTGCCACCGGCACATCGACGGGAATGGCCATGTCGACCTGAGTGTGCTTGGCCAGAATGGTGACTCGCGCCAGATCGGGCGCGCGGACCGTGCCGTGGAGTTCCTCGAGGTGATCGGTCCGCGACTGCGCCACGCCCGCACTGTACGGCATGATGGTTGCCGTTCGTACACTGAGCCGCAATTCAATTCGAATTCGTGGGGGACTTTCCGCGATGAGCACCGTACGGTTCCAGCGCCCACCGCGCCGGGTGATGCCCCGCTCACCCGGCGGCGAGGTGACCCTGCAACCGCCGCCGGAGATTCCGCGAACGGTTCCGGCCAATCTCTTCACCAAGCTCATGCCGGTGGTGATGGGCGTGGGCATGCTCGGAATGGTCGCGCTCATGATCACCTCCGGGAGCGGTCTCGCCGCCAATCCGATGAGCCTGATGTTCCCGATGATGATGGTGTTCTCCATGGTCGGGATGTATGCGGGGCAAGGTGGCAAGGGGCAGAAGGCGGCCGAGGCCGACGAGGATCGCAAGGACTATCTGCGCTATCTCGACCAGGTCCGCCGGGATGTGGAGGAGACGGCCGCGCAGCAGCGGGCGGCCGTGGAGTGGAGTCATCCGGAGCCCGGGCTGATCTGGATGCTGGCGGGGACCACGCGGATGTGGGAGCGTCGGCCGGGGGACAAGGATTTCTGTCACGCCCGCATCGGGCTCGGTAACCAAAGGCTTGCTACGAGACTGGTCGCCCCGGAAACTGGGCCCGTCGAGGAGCTCGAACCCATTGCCGCGGTCTCGCTGCGGCGCTTCGTGCGCACCCACTCCACCGTGCCCGATCTGCCCACCGCCCTCGCCGTCAAGGGCTTCGCCGCCGTCCAGCTCACCGGCGACCGCGCCCAGGCTCGCGACATGGCCCGCGCCATACTGTTGCAGCTGGCCATGTTCCAGGGCCCCGACCAGGTGCTGATCGCCGTGGTGTGCGGACCGGACACCGTCCGCGAATGGGAATGGACCAAGTGGCTGCCCCACGCTCAGCACCCCGAATCCCAGGACGGCGTCGGCAGCGGGCGCATGGTGTACGGCTCCATCCGCGAGGCGTACGCCGATCTGAATCCGCTGCTGCACAACCGGGTTCGGTACTCCCGCAATCAGCCGCCCGATCCGAACCTGACCCAGATCGTGCTGGTGGTGGACGGCGGACTACTCGACGCCGAGGAAGATCCCCTGCGGGAGCACGGTTTCGAGGGCGTGACGGTCATCGACCTGTGCGGGTACGCGCCGCGGCTGGCCGGCTCCCGGGGCATTCAAATGGTGGTCGAGAACGGCGAGTGCGCCGGGCGCGGAGCCTCCGGAGCGATGGAGCGCTTCGCCGTCGTCGACCGCATCACCGCCCGCGAGGCCGAGCAGGCCGCGCGCCGGCTCGCGCCGTATCGGGCCGCCGCCGCGCGCACAGCCGAGACCGCCGGCGGGGAGGATGAGGTCATCTCGAGCTGGTCGCAGCTGCTGGGCCTGGGGGATGTCGGCGCCTTCACCCCCGAGACGGCGTGGAAGCCGCGCTACGGCCGGGAGCGGCTGCGGGTGCCCTTCGGTGTCGGGGCCGACGGGCTGCCGGTGGTGCTCGACATCAAGGAGGCGGCCGAGGGCGGCGTGGGGCCGCACGGGCTGTGCATCGGCGCTACCGGGTCGGGTAAGTCGGAATTCCTTCGGACGCTGGTACTTTCGCTCATCGCCACGCACTCGCCGGATCAGCTGAACTTCGTGCTGGTGGACTTCAAGGGCGGCGCGACCTTCCTCGGGCTGGAGGGGGTGGCGCATGTCGCGGCCATCATCACCAATCTGGAGGAGGAGGCCGATCTGGTCGACCGGATGCGCGACGCGCTGGCCGGCGAGATGAACCGCCGCCAGGAACTGCTGCGCGCGGCGGGCAATTTCGTCAATGTCTCCGAGTACGAGAAGGCGCGGGCGGCGGGCGCTGATCTGGATCCGCTGCCCGCGCTGGTCGTGGTGCTCGACGAGTTCTCCGAATTGCTCTCGCAGCATCCGGATTTCGCGGAACTGTTCACCATGATCGGCCGGCTGGGCCGCTCGCTGCATGTGCATCTGCTGCTGGCTTCACAGCGGCTGGAGGAAGGGCGGCTCAAGGGGCTGGAAAGCCACCTGTCCTACCGGATCGGCCTGAAGACGTTCTCCGCCAATGAATCCCGGCAGGTGCTGGGCGTGCCGGATGCCTACAACCTGCCCAACAATCCCGGCGGCGGCTATCTGAAATCCGATTCCGGGGAGATTCAGCGGTTCCAGTCCGCCTATGTCTCCGGACCTTGTGTCGGCGGCGGGTCGCGGCGCGATGCCGCGGTGGCCACCCGGTCCGGCGACGTCGATGTGACCGCACGCCCGTTCACCGCGGGCCGCGTGGAATTCCGTGCCGCCGACCGGATTCCGCTGCCCGACCGGCCGGAACCGATGACGGCCCCCGGCGACGCGGATCAGATCTCCAACCTGCAGATGCTGGTGTCGCGGGTGCGCGGGCACGGTCGTCCGGCCCACGAGATCTGGCTGCCGCCGCTCGGCGCGGCATCCACGCTGGATCAGCTGCTGCCGCGCTCGATACTCACCGGGGACTGGAATCCCATTGCGGCCCTGCGCGCCCCGATCGGCATCGTCGACCGGCCCTACGATCAGCGCCGCGACCCCATGGTGGTGGACCTGTCCGGATCGCGCGGCAATGCGGCGATCGTCGGCGGTCCGCAGTCGGGGAAGTCGACCGCGCTGCGCGCGCTGGTCATGGCGATGTCCTTGACGCACACCGCCGAACAGGTGCAGTTCTACCTGCTGGACTTCGGTGGCGGCACCATGGTCGGCCTGGCGGGGCTGCCGCACGTGGGTGCGGTCGCCAGCCGCATGGAGGAGGACCGGGTGCGGCGCACCGTGGCCGAGATGGTGGGCATCGTGCGCCGCCGCGAGGCCACCTTCCGGCGGCTCGGCGTGGAGTCCATGGCCGAGTTCCGGCGGTTGCGCGCCGACCCGGGGACCGGTGATCGCGCCACCGACCAGGGAACCGGTCCCACCGCCGCGGGCGTGCACGAGGATCCGTTCGGCGATGTGTTCCTGGTGATCGACGGGTACGGCGCGTTCCGGCAGGAGTTCGAACTGCTGGATCAGACCGTCATGAACCTTGCGGTGCAGGGACTTTCGTACGGCGTGCACCTGGTGATGTCGATGAACCGCTGGGCCGAGGCGCGGCCCGCGCTCAAGGATCAGATCGGCACCCGCGTCGAACTGCGGCTCGGCGATCCCATGGACTCCGATCTGGGGCGCAAGTTCGCGGCGCTGGTGCCCATGGGCCGCCCGGGCCGCGGCATGACCGCCGACGGGCTGCACATGCTGACCGCGCTGCCGCGCGTGGACGGCGACCCGGATCCGGCGACGCTGGGAACCGGTGTGGCGCACGCTGTTTCGGGCATCGCCCAGTTCACCCCGGGACGTCGGGCACCGGCGGTGCGCATGCTGCCCGACCGGCTGCCGCGCACGGAACTGCTGCGGCTGGCGGGGGACTGGCCCGCCGAGGCGGATAGCACCCAGCCGTGCCTGCGCTTTCCGCTCGGCATCAATGAATCCGGGCTGGCCCCGGTGTATCTGGATCTGGCGGCGAGCCAGCATTTCGTCGTCATCGGCGATTCCGAGTGCGGCAAGACCACCCTGCTGCGCGCGCTGGTGCAGTCCATCTGCGCGTCCAATACCACCGATCAGGCGCGCATCATCATGGGCGACTACCGCCGGACCATGCTCGGCACCGTGCCCCAGGGCCATCTCGCCGGCTACGGCACCACCGCCCCGCAGTTCACCCGGAACATGGCCGACCTGGCCGCGTACGTCACCCAGCGCATGCCCGGCCCCGAGGTGACCCCGCAGCAGCTCAAGGATCGGTCCTGGTGGCGCGGCCCGGAACTCTACGTCGTCGTCGACGACTACGACCTGGTGGCCACTGCCGGCGGCAACCCGCTGCACGCCCTGGTCGACCACCTGGCCCACGCCCGCGACCTCGGCTTCCACCTGATCCTGGCCCGCCGCTCCGGCGGCGCGGGCCGTGCCATGTACGAGGCCACCCTCAACCGCCTCAAGGAACTCAACTCCGCATCCCTGATCATGAGCTGCAGCCGCGACGAGGGCACCCTCTTCGGCGACACCCGCCCCTCCGTCCTGCCCCCGGGCCGCGGCACCTACGGCACCCGCGCAAGCGAGGACCTGATCCAAACCGCCTGGCTGCCCGCGGCCGAGCTGTGACCGCGAGCTGCCCGAGACACCACCGGCGGCCCTCAACCACCGGCGTCGTCGTTTGATAACTTGAATTGGTTACTCGTTGAACACGAGGTGGTTCCATCGCTATGGTCCGCACAACGTGATAAACGTCGGCTGCGACAGTCCGGAAAACGCCGCACTGTTGATAGCGGGGGTCATCGACCGATTCGCTTCCGCTTG
This sequence comes from Nocardia sp. NPDC004711, assembly GCF_053601595.1. Classification (NCBI taxonomy): domain Bacteria; kingdom Bacillati; phylum Actinomycetota; class Actinomycetes; order Mycobacteriales; family Nocardiaceae; genus Nocardia; species Nocardia sp. NPDC004711. The sequence goes on from NZ_JBSGCB010000002.1 coordinate 136,117, forward strand.
GAGGGAGCGGGGTGCGCCGCCGGATCCACACGCATTCCTCGGGGAGAGCGGTGGATATCGTCGAATTCTGCTGATCGAACTCATCAAAGTCGACCTCGACTACCGTTGGGTCCACTATAGATTTCCGAAACGGCTGGCCGACTACCAAGCCGAGTATCCCGAGCTGAATACGGCTCCGCTGCCACCCGATCTCGTTTACGAGGAGATTCACGCTCGCCTCAAAGGCGGCGACGCACCGGATCCGGACGAGTACAGCGCGAACCCCTCTTTGCAGGCGACTCGACTGACGCCGAATCTCGCGGAACCCGAATATCACAGCACTCTGATCGTGCAGCCGGGCATTCTCGACGCGCTCGAGGAATTCGAATCGGGCGACTTGTCTGCACTCACCCGAGTGGTGGAACGTTCCTGGTTCGACAGTTCTGAGCGCCATGACAGCGAGTCGGCCCAAAGGTTCTGAGGGAAAGGCCTTTTCAGTTTCAGAACCCCAGCGTGAATGCGTTCGGATGGCACACGGTGGAACCCGGCAGGCGGCCCGTTGCGCGGGCCGACTGCCGGGTTCCACAACCGGAAATCAGCAGGCGGGTCAGAACAGGCCGGCCAGGGCGGTGTCCTTGGCCTGGAGTTCGGCGTTGCCGGTGCGGACCAGGGTGGCCGCGCCGTTGAGGGTGGTGTTGAGCTGGAGGACGTGCTGGTTCCACGTGCGCTGGAGGTCGGCGAACGCGTCGTTGGCGTCACCCTTCCAGTTGTTCTGGACGAACTCCTCCACGCTGCGGTGGAAGGCCTCGAGTTGGTCGCGGATGACCTCCGCGCGGCGGATGATCGAGTTCGCGCCGTCGGCGACGCCCTCGAAATGGGCCGAGATGATCCGGCCGTCTACTGCTGCCATGGTGAATTCCTTTGCCACTGGTCCGAATAGAGGGGGGAGACCGAATCGGCTAGACAGCCGGGAGGTCCAGGCTGGAGATCTGCGCGTTGACCTTGGATTCGTAATCCTTGTCGTGCTCTTCGTAGTTGGAGCCGACCTTGATCAGGGTCTCGGCGGTGTGCACCAGCTTGTCGGCCTGGAAGTAGTACCGCTGCATGAACGCATTGAAGGCGTCGGCCGCGCCGCCCCTCCAGTTCGCACCGGCGACCATGCTGTCCTCATCGCGCTTCAGATCGGCGATGGCATGCATCAGCATGTCGTGTGTCTGCTGGAACTCCTGGGCCTTGGCCTGAATGAGCTCATTGCTGGCTTCGAATGCACCGGCCACGGTGTCTCCTCTCGATTCGCGGGCGGACGACCTCTCAGTGCTATTGGACGTAGGTCACGACCCGCCGGTTCCACCCGGCTCAGCTCGCCACCGAACCGGCTACCAGGTGCTGTTCGCCAGCAAGGCGTACTGGGCGGCCGCCCGCTGATGGGCGTCGGCGAGCTGATTCGACTCGACCGCACCCGTGTAGCGGCGGTAGCTGACCATGCACCGGAAGCGCTTGGCACCACTGTTCCGGTTCTGGTCGCTGGTCTCTCCGCATTTCGCGTTCGGCACCCCGGCGGGCGCGTCCGCGACGGCGGAATAGCCGTGCGCGAGAATGGCCCCGGACAGCCGCTCGGCGGCCTGCGCGTCCCGCGCGCGGAAGAGCATGCTGACGCCGTCGTAGGACGCACCGGAGGTGGTGAATCGATCCATGCCGCTGTCGGCGACCAGCCGCCCCCAGAAGTCCTGGTCCCTCACCCGATTCAGGAATCCACGCGGTTCGGCGACCGCCTGGTTGGCGAAGTCGGGTGCGAGATAGACCTGTGTGGCAAGAGTCCGTCGCAGCATGCCGTCCGCGTCGAAGGGCATCCGCAGGACGCCCTCGCGGTCCAGGGGCGGCAGCGAATCCAGTAGTGGCAGTTGGGCGTCGTAGACCTTTTCGGCGAGGTCCGTCAATTTCGACAGGTCCGGCTCGTTCACCCCGAGATAGGTGTCCACGACATAGCTGCCGTGCGCCAGCGTCGACCCGATACTGGCCACACCGGGACGCCAATGGCTGTGGGCATCAGGGTATTTCGAGAGCGACACGTGCTGATTCACCTCGGCCGCCACTCCGAAATCGGCATTCTCCAAGTCTGCGGCGGCCTTCGATGCTGCCGCGGCATCGGGGAATTGCATCACCGTCACCGTGGTGAACGCGCTGTCGTCGGGGGTCTTGCCGTACTTGTCCGGCTGTTTCACGCTGTGCCCCACCGCGACGCCGAACATCATCTTGGCGGCGTCGAGGATGGGCGCGGTGACCTTGGCCAGTACGGCGGTCGCGCCGTCCGAATCCTTGAAAGGCTGAACGCCGGTGCTGTACTTGAATTCCGGATCGACGTCCGCGGCATTGACCACGTGGTCGGCCAGTCGCTGCTCGGCCAGTTCGAAACCCTTGGTCATGTCGGGGGAGTACTCGTAGCGCAACTCCAGCGGATCGGTGGAGTACCTTCCGACATCCAGCGTGCGGACGTCGATTTCCCCGGGACGGGCGCTGCCCTGGACGGTCGGGCCACACCCCGCCACCGCGGCGACGGTCAGCGTGAGCAGGGCGGTCACTCGAAGTTTGTGCGAGAGCATGGTTTTCCGTTCCCCCTCAGTGTTCCGCGTTGACCAGCAGGGCGTACTGCGCCGAGATGCGCTGCTGGGCATCGAGGAGCTGGTTCGCCGAAACCTCGGCGGCGAAGCGACCGCGCCTGACGTAGCAGTAATGGGAGATCGCCAACTTATCGGGACCGGTGTACTTGCGGCACTGGGCATTCGGCAGGTTCGCCGGAGATTCGGCCGGCCGGAAGGTGCGTGAGGTCTCGCTGCGCGCGGCGACGATCGCATCGGCGCCCACGGCGTCGCGGGCGCGGAAGACGGTGCCGCCGTTGAACGCCACCCGGTCGACACCCGCCTTGTCGAACAGTGCCGCGTTGTCGTCGCCGGGGAACAGTTGCAGTCCGCCGTGTCGGTCGTAGACGCCCGGAATGCCGCGCTCGGATTGATCGTCGGACACCGTCGGCAGCGTGCGCCCGAGTACTCCGTCCATATCGACCGGCTGTTCGGTCAGCTGGTCCTGGGGAATGACCGGGAACTTGGCGAGGGCGGGCGGGATGGCGTCGAGGCCGAGCTGCGCCCGGGCAATGAGCTTGGCCGGATCGCTCACCCCGGTCTGGGCCATCACGTCGTCCCAGACGTAGGTGAAGAGGACGAATCTGCCTGTGGCATACCAGGATCGGACGGTGGCGTTGAAGTTGTACTGGGTGTCGAGGTAGACGAACGCGTCCGGATACTTGTCGATCCGCAAGCGCTGGCTGCCCGGGACGGCATCGAAATCGGCCTGGCCCAGGGCCCGGGCGGCGGCGCTCGCCGCGGCGTCGTCGGTGAACAGCAGCACGACGTTCGAGTACTCGTAGGCCAGAGTGGCCTGTTCGCCGGAGTCGCCGGTGGTGACGAAGCCCGAAATGAACCCCGGGGCTGCGGCCTTCAGCGCATCGGCTTTGGCGTTGGTGCGCAGTTTCATGGCGCCCGAACCGAAATCGATGAACGGGCGGATAGCGCCGTTCACCGCTGCTGCCGGGAACCTGACCTGTGGATTCACCTCGGACGGCAGGGGAATGTAGTTGGCCAGCCGCTCGGCCTGCACGGCGCGCGCCAGGTCGGGGTCGGTCGCCTTGTCGTAGTGCTTGGGCTGGGTGGGCAGACTGCCGGTGTCGAGCTTGCTCAGGTCGATCACCGGTTCGGCGGGCGCCGCTTCGGTATCCGAGCCGCAGGCGGCTGTCACCACCGCCGATACCACCAGGGCGACGGCCACGGCCGCCCGTCTCACCGTGCGCATGCTTCCCCCTCCATCAACAACAATCGGTACGAACTATCGGTCGTAACCGCTACTTGATTCTGTTGTGCAGCACCGGAACCAGCTTGTTGACCAGGGTCTGCGTGGAATCCGGGCTCCAGCCGCGCAGCGCGGCCACCGCGGCCGGATCGTCGAGCGGGACGACGATGGCGCGCGAGCTGGTGATCTCGCTCGGCAGGCCGAGCAGCCCACCGCCACCGGCCTTTTCGTCGCTGCGCACCGCGATGATGTAGGAATCGTCGGGCACGGTCAGCGACCCGTAGCCATCGGAGGGGCGGGGAGAGGTTTCCTCGCCCTTGGGCTGGTACTCGTTGTTGTAGACGAAGCCGAGGCTCTCCAGGAACTTCGCCTGCGGGGTGCCGGCCAGGTAGATGCTGTATTTGGTGTTGAACTGCGCACCGGTCACGTCGACCATGGTGACGGTCTTGCCCGCGAAGGCGGGATTGTCCTTGCGCGCCTTGTCCACCGGGCTCAGATTGGGATCCACCGTGGTGGTTGCCGAGGCTCCGGCGCTGGAAGCCGGTGTGGCGGAGTTGGTCTCGCCGCCGACGGCCACGATCGCGATGCCCACGGCCAGCGCGACCGCCACCACCGCCGCGCCGATCCCGATGTAGAGCCGGTTGCGGTTCCGCGGGGCCGGCCCGGTCTCGGTCGGCTCGGACGCGGAAAGCGGTATGCCGCCTGTGGTTTCGCCGCCGGACAGTGGCATGCTCGGCGGTGCGACCTGGATCGGATAGGTCGGCGAGGTGGTGGTCGACACCGGGTTGTAGCCGGGCATCAGTGCGGCCGTGGCGGCGTCGGTGAACTCGCGGCAGGAGTTGAAACGCTCGGCCGGGTTCTTCGCCATGACCCGCGCGAAGACCTCGTCCAGCGTCGCGGGCAGGTGCGGGTCGACGTCGGTGGCGCGCGGCGGCGGCTCGTGCAGGTGGCCCATCATGACCAGCGCCGGTTGCGTTGCGGGATAAGGGTTCCGGCCGGTCAGCAGCTTGAAGAAGGAGCAGCCGAGGCTGTAGATGTCGGCGCGGTGGTCCAGCGGCCGGCCGGAGAGCTGTTCCGGCGGCGCGTAGGCGATGGTGGCCACGAAGCTGCCGGTCTGGGTGAGCTCGGTGGTGTCCTCGGTCGACTTGGCGACGCCGAAGTCGGCGAGCAGGGCGCGCTCGTCCTCGCCGTCGACGCTGGAGAGCAGGAAGTTGGCGGGCTTCACATCGCGGTGCAGCAGGCCGCGGCGGTGCGCGTAGTCCAGGCCGCGGCCGATCTGGGTGACGATGGACAGCGCACGCAGCGGCGGCACCGCGGCCGGATCACGCTTGAGCTCGGCCGAGGCGTCGGTGCCCTCGACATACTGCATGGCGATCCACAGCCGGCCGTTCTCCTCGCCGCGATTGTGGACCGAGACGATATTCGGGTGGTCCATGCCCGCAACCACATTCGCCTCGCGTTCGAAGCGGCCGCGGAACTCGTCGTTGGCGGTCAGATCGGAGGAGAGCACCTTGAGCGCGTCCATGCGCGGCAGTTCGGGATGTTTGGCCAGGTAAACCGTGCCCATGCCGCCGGAGCCGAGCACGCGGACGATCCGATACCCGCCGACGATGGTGCCTGGACTCATCGCCATTCCGCCTCCCCGTGACTGCCGCTCCGCCTCCCCGCGCGGCGGGCGGCTGAGAACCGTGGGCCGTAGTGCACCGGTGCCGGCGGCCCGGTGCCGCACCGATTTCGGACGTACCCGGGGAGTTACCCCCATCGGTACGAGATCATCGGTCACTTTGGCATACGAAGACTCGTCAGTCGAATGGACCGGGGATGGGCGAGCGGGTGGTCCGGGGGCGGCACGTAACCTGGGGCTGTGTCGAACAACTCCTCTGACGTGCTCCTCGGGGGTCGGTTCCCTTGATGGATCGGCAGGTCGAGGTGGTCGCGGGCGGCCATGTGGTGAGCCGGGTGGCGGGTGCGGTCATCCTGGTGGCGCATCGGGAGCCGGGGGCGCTCACGCCCGGATCGCGCGCCGTGGTGGCGGCGCGGGCACTGGGCGAACTGGTCGCGGACGCGACGGATCAGGCCCCGGACGGGCCGGGCCGGCTGGTCGCGCGGCACGCCACCCGCTGGCTGATGAAGGAGGCCGAGCGCATTTCGCCCGGCGCGCCCATCGAATTCGGCATTCTGACCGCCGCCGACACCGGTGGCCTGGCGATCTTCCTGCACGGATCGGTGACGGCGCTGCTGGCCGGGTCCGCGGTCGAGTACTACCGCGGCAGTGATGCCGCCTTCACCGTGGACCGGGTGGCCGAACGGCCCGCGCGGGCAGCCGCCCTGTTCATCGACGGTAGCCGGCCGCCGGAGCTGCCCGGGCGCGGAATCGGTTCGCTCATCGAGGGTCTCGCGCCGGCGGGGGGCGCGGTGGTGTGGTTCGAGGGCGGGCCGGTGGTATCGCGACGGCCCGGGCGCCCGGGCGGGGCGCGGCATCGGGTCGTGGAACCGCCGCCGCCGACCGCGGCGTTCGACGCGGAGCGGGATCCGCAGCCGGAAGCGCTTCCCCTGGACCCCAACCTGATTCCGACCCGCACCTCCAGTCGCATTCCGGCGAGCCTGGACCCGGAACCCGGACCCGCCCAGGATGATCCGGACACCGAGGGCATCGACCTGCACCGCGCGCCGACCGAGATGGGCGGCGCCCGGGAGGCGAACGGCACCAACCCCGCGCCCAAACCCGACCCGGACCTGCAGCGCCGCCTGGAGGCCACCGCCAAGGCCACCGCGCTCACCGTGAAGGTGCTCGGATTCAAGTGCGCACGTGCGCATCCCAGCGATCCGCGGGCGGCCTTCTGCACCGTGTGCGGCATGCCCGTGGATCAGACCCAGCAGCCCGCCGAGGTGATCCGGCCGCCGCTGGGCATGCTGGTGCTCGACGACGGCATGACCTACATGGTGGCCGCCGATGCCGTGGTCGGCCGCGACCCCGAGCACTCCGATCCGGTGCGAGCGGGCCTGCTGCCCTTGCGAATCGACGACAACTCCGGCGGCATGTCCCGCGTCCACGCCGAGATCCGCCTGGTGAACTGGGACATCACCCTCGTCGACCACGGCTCCACCAACGGCAGCCGGGTCCGCCCGCAGGGCTACCGGGATTGGATTCGGCTGCAACCGAATCAGCCCTTCACCCTCGCCGCCGGCACCGAAATCATGCTCGGCAACCGGGTGCTGCGGCTGGAGCCAGTTGCGCCCCCGCCGTTCGGATGATGAGTTTTCGGATCAGACCGTGACAACTGATTTCGCGCCGTCCGGGTAACTCCCCGGGTACGCCCAAAATCGGTTCGACAACCGACCGCCGGCACGGGTGCGTGACCGTCCACGGCACTCAGCCGTCCGCCGCGCGGGGAGGCGGAGCGGCAGTCGCGGGGAGGCGGCTATGTGTAACGGGAGTAGCAGGTGTCCTGGGTGCCGAGGACACCGGCGCGGAAGGCGTCGACTCGGGAGAAGCCGCTGGGTACCGTCTTGCCGTCGGTGTCGCTGGCGGCCAGGCCGTCGGAGAGCAGGCCGGAGACCGCCTCGTCGAGATCGCCCGCCGACAGCGAGATGTCGCCCTGGGACTTGCTTCGGTTGGGGTCGGCCAGCTTTCCGGAGATCACGCCCGACAGGCAGGCCGCGCGCAGGCCGGTCTTCGCCCCCTTCAGCGGCAGTCCCGCGGCATGCTGCACGGCCAGGGTGTAGCGCGAGATGAAGACGATGTAGGCGGTGAAATCGCCGGTCACATCGGCGGGCAGGGCGTCCTGGTCGTCGGCGTTGGAGACGCCGCGATCGTGCAGCGCGGGCACGTCGGTGCCGATCAGGTTGGTGGCGGGGCAGTAGGTGACCGGGACGGTGTCGGCGCCGTTGCGGCAGTTCAGTTTTGCCGAGTCGTAGCCGTACTTGGGCTCGTCCGCGATCGGCATGATGGCGGCCATGGCCTTGGCCAGCTCCTGGAGGTTGGCCTTGTTCACGTCGGACTGGCCGTGCCCGGAGTCGTTGCCCAGGGTCTGCGGCAGATCGCCGCGGCGGCGGTCGATCTCGTTCTGGTCGATGGCCTTGCAGCCCTTGGGCCCGTCGGTGAAACCGATCTGCACCGCGGTCACCCGCTCGAACGCCGAACCGTGCACGTTCTGCGGATCGTCCGGGTCCGCGTCGCGGAAGGCGACGGTGGCGGCCAGCACCGCGTTCAACCCGTCGGAGGTGTTGATGGTGAAGTGCTTGGCCTTCCCCTCGGCCACATTCCGGATGAACGCCCCCGCGAAGCAGTCCGCCTGCTGCTCCTTGACGATGGTCGGGGTGCGGCGGCCGACGAGCTTGGCCATCTCCTGGATGGCGTGCCCGTACTCGTGGGCCAGCACCATCACCACCGACATCTTCCCGAACTCGTCGGCCACCGCGGGCAGCAGCACCCCGCGATCCCAGCCGACGGATCCGTCCAGGCGGCAGTAGGCGGCATTGACGAGCCGGTAGCTCGACTCCCCGCAGAACTGCCCGGCCTGCGAGCGCGGCGTCTTCGCGCTCCACGAGATGAACTTGCCGACCGGGCTGAAGGCGCCGCTGAACTCCAGCGGGAACTCGCCCCGCCAGTAGGTCTGGATATCGTCGAGCGCGTTGAGAACCAGGTGGTCGACCTGGCCGCCGTCGGAATCCTGCGCGGTCAGCGTCGAATCCGGGGCGCCCGCGCGCGGACCGCTGGGGCCGCTGGTGGTGGGCAGACCGGCCACCTTGAACGGGTCGTCGTAGATGGAAACCGCCCGACCGTGAACAGTTCGTGTACATCCGGACAAGAGCGCGACCGCGAGCACCAGTACCCCCGCCACCACGACCACGCGGCGAATCCCCCCGGACCGGCGCGTGCGCACCGCCTCCCCCTGGCGTCTCGCCACGTGCACTCCCTCGCAGGCTGATTCGATGTCTGTCCCGTTATCGGGCCTGCGGCCGATGAGCGCAACGCCGGACTTCGGGGGCTTCGCTTATTATCCAGCCATGTCTTCACCGGGGGCGCAGCAGATCACCGTGCGTCATGAAGGAACCGAACGGGTCTTCGACGCGACCCAGCAGATCACCATGGGCAGGGCGCCGGAGGTGACGCTGTTCGTCGACAGCCCGCTGGTGTCCCGGGTGCACGCGACCCTCAGCTACGAGGCCGGGTCGTGGATGCTCAGCGACAACGGCAGCACCAACGGCGTCTTCGTGGACGCCCGCCGCCTGACCACGCCACTGGTCATCAACCGGCCCACCCAGGTGCGGCTCGGCGATGCCATCACCGGGCCGCTGCTGCACCTGCTGCCGCAGACCAGCCGGGTCGGTGGCACGCCGCCGCCGCAGCAGCGTCCGGGCATGATGCCGCCGCCGAACCGGCCGCCGTCGCGGCCGATGCCGCAGGCGGGGCAGCCGCAGCAGGCCCAGCAGCCGCCGGTGCAGCCCTTCGCGCAGCGCCCGCCGGTGCAGCAGCGGCCCAATCCCCAGCAGGCCTGGCCCAACCCGGCCCAGGCCAACCCGAATCTCGCGCAGCGGCCGCCGGTGCACCGGCCCGCGTCCGGGCCGCAGCATCAACTGCCGCACCCGGTACCACACCAGCAGCCGAATCCCCTGCAACAGCGGCAGACTCCGCCTCCCGGCACCGCGGCGACGCCGAATGTGCCACGCCCGCCGGTGCATACGCCGCCCCCGGCCGCCGCCGACAACATCAATATGACCACCAAGGCGGACACCTCCGCGCTGCCGCCGATCCGCGCCCGCGCCTCCACTGCGGCCATCGCGCGCGCCGACCGGATTCCGCGCGACGGCCTCGACATCGGCCGCACCAGCGACAACCAGATCGTGGTCAACGACCCGATGGCCTCGCGCCGGCACGCCCGCCTGGTGCCGGACCGGCAGGGCCTGGCCATCGAGGACCTGGGCTCGGCCAACGGCACCTTCGTCAACGGCCGCCGCGAACAGCGGGCGCTGCTGCGTGAACGCGACATCGTCACCATCGGTAACGTCGACTTCGTCGTGCAGGAGGGCACGCTGGTCCATCGCCAGCGGCCGGTCGCCGAGCAGGGCCTGCACGTGCACGGCGTCTCGTTCACCGTCGAGGGCAACAAGCAGCTGCTCATCGACGTGAACATGCAGGCCGGGCGCGGCTCGCTGACCGCGATGATCGGCCCCTCCGGCGCGGGCAAGTCGACCCTGTCGAAACTCATTGCGGGAACGACGCATCCGTCCGCGGGTGTGGTCACCTTCGAGGGCCGCAATCTGCACGCCGAGTACGAAGCATTGCGCTCCCGTATCGGCATGGTGCCGCAGGACGACGTGCTGCACCGGCAGCTGACGGTCAAGCAGGCGCTCAACTTCGCTGCCCAGCTGCGCCTGCCCCCGGACACCAGCAAGGCCGATCGCCAGCAGGTGATCGCCGATGTGCTGAAGGAACTTTCGCTCACCCAGCACGCCGACACCCGCGTGGACCGGCTCTCCGGCGGTCAGCGCAAACGCGCCTCGGTGGCCATGGAGCTGCTCACCGGTCCCTCGCTGCTGATCCTGGACGAGCCCACCTCGGGCCTGGACCCGGCGCTGGACCGCCAGGTCATGACCATGCTGCGGGAACTGGCCGATGCCGGGCGCACCGTCATCGTGGTCACCCACTCGGTGGCCTGCCTGGACATGTGCGATCAGGTGCTGCTGCTCGCACCCGGCGGCAAGACCGCCTTCTGCGGGCACCCGGGCAGCGTCGGCCACGTCATGGGCACCAGCGACTGGGCCGAGATCTTCGGCCGCGTCGCCGCCGATCCGGACGGGGCCTTCGCGAATTTCCGCTCCCGCCAAGCGTTCGCGGAGCCGCCCGCGCCGGTCAAACCGGTGGAACGGGCGAAGGCGCCGAAATCCAGTCCGCTCAAACAGTTCTCCACGCTGTCGCGGCGGCAGCTGCGGCTCATCTTCGCCGACCGCGGGTATCTGGCGTTCCTCGCGATCCTGCCGTTCGTGCTGGGCGGTCTGTCGCTGGTCGTGCAGGGCAAGAGCGGATTCGAGTCCGTCGGCTTCGTGCAGGCGCCCGACGGCAGTTTCGTGCGCGCCAACAATGGCGAGGCCCAGCAGCTGCTGGTGGTGCTCATCCTGGGCGCCTGCTTCATGGGCGCCACACTCACGGTGCGTGACCTGGTCGGCGAGCGGGCCATCTACCACCGGGAGCGTGCGGTCGGATTGCGTTCCGGCGCATACCTGATGTCGAAGGTCGTGGTCTTCAGCCTTGCGGCACTGCTGCAGTCGGCCGTGATGATCGGCATCGTGCTGGCGGTGAAGAAGCCGCCGAGCAAGGGCGCGGTGATTCCCTACGGCCCGGCGGAGCTCTATCTCGATGTCGCCCTCACCGCGGTGACCTGTGTGGTGCTGGGTCTGGCGCTGTCCGCGCTGGCCAAGTCCAACGAGCAGGTGATGCCGCTGCTGGTGGTGATCATCATGGCGCAGCTTGTGATGGCGGGCGGCATGATCCCGGTGACGGGCCGCGTTGTGCTGGACCAGCTTTCCTGGCTGTTCCCCTCGCGCTGGGGCTATTCCGCGGGGGCGTCCACGGTCGATCTGCCCAATCTGTCGGCCTCGGCGGCGGCGCAGCAGGACCACTTCTGGAAGCACACCGTCGGCGCGTGGGCACTCGATGTCTCCGTGCTCGGCGTGATCGCCGTGCTGCTCGCCCTGTTCACCTGGTCGCGCCTGCGCTTGAAGAAGTCGGCTGCGTGATCGGCCATTCGCGCAGGCGGGGGTGCGAAGTGTGGATTCGGTCGCGCGCGCTGCGAAGCGAGCAGGCAGACTGATGACTGTGACGGCTCGAGTTGGGGCAGTGCATCTCGGCTGGGACGTGGTGTCGGTGGCCGCCGGTGGCGGCGGTTCGCCCATTCGCCCGGTCCAGGTCGAAAGCTCATACACACCGCCCGCATACCTGCTGGCGGATTCGTCCGGCCGGCTGCACACCGCCGGCGTGGACCGGCGTCCCGACGTCGGCATCGCCATCTCCGATGTGCGCGACATCATCGGGCACCCGCAGATCGTGGTGGCCGGGGCGACCTGGCCGGCCGAGCTGGTCTTCCGGGCCCGCATGCACAATCCGCTCGCGTCCATCGTCGAGCACCTGGGCGGTGCGCCGGATGTGCTCGCGCTGCCCTTCCCCGACGAATGGCCCGACCCCAAGGTCGACGAATTCGTGCGCCTGGTAGAGCAACTCGGCGTGCCCGCCGAGCCGCTGCCCGAATCGGTCGCGCTCTCCGGCTATGTCCGCGCGCTCGGTCTGGTGCGCGCGCCCGGCCGCGGTCCGGCGGTCGGCGCGGTCGGCGTCTATTCCGACGGCCGCGAATGCCTGGTCGTCGCCGTCCACGGCAATGACGATCAGCCCACCGAGTCGGTCAGCGTCGCCATCACCGCCGAGGCGCTGCACGAGGCCCACGCCGCCGACAATGTGGTCATCGAGGTGATGGCCGCGGCCCGCGCCATCAATGCCGACACCTCGACGGTGCTGCTCACCGGCAATGTGTGCTTCAACGACGCACTGCGCCTGGCCTTTCAGAACCACCTCGGCCACCGCTTCCAGGTCGCCGACCACCCGATGCACGCCCTGGTCCTGGGCGCGACCCATCTGCTGGTCGCCGACAGCGAGGGCGACCCGGCCTACGACCGGCCCGCGGCCGCCGCGCCGGAGCCGGCGGGCGCCGATGCGCGCCCGATCGAGCAGGGTCCGCGTCATGTCACCGGCGGCCCGGCCGCCGGGCAGCCACTGCGGCGTCAGCCCGAGCCGCTGGCCCACCAGCCGGAATTGATTCCCCGGCACATGGATTCGCCGCCCGCACCCGAATCCGGCGCGCGGCGACCGGATTCCGCGCGCGGCACCGGCCCGCAGCCCACGGCCGATCCGGCCGCCGCGCCGGATCATTCGGGTGCCGACCCGGCGGGTGCGACCGTCCGCCTCACTGCCGAGGAGGCCGCGGCAATGACCGCCGCCGCCCAGGCGAAGCAGGCAGCCGGGACCGGTCCACAGGCCGTCGCCGATCCCGCGGCAGCGGGACTCACCAGGCGAATCACCGCGCAGGAGGCTGCATCTCCGAGCGGTGGCGCGGGCACGCCGACCGGACCCGGCGGCCTGACCCAGCGAATGACGGCCGAGGAGGTCGCGCGGCTCACCGCGCAGGCAGCGGGCCAGTCGCCGAGTGGCGATGCGGGCCAAGGGGTTCCCCGTGGCACCGAGAATCCGAGCACCGGGCCGCAGCCGGTGGCCGGCGGCCGCGGCACGCTGCCGCCCGGGCTGGAGGGCGTGGGTGGCCGGTTCATGCGGCCGCCCGGGTCGCCGGCCGATGATCAGCTGACCACGGTCATGGGCCAGGGCGGCGCCGGGGCGGGCTCGGGTGCCGGAGGCGTGCAACAGGGTTCGGGCGGTGCGCCCGCCGGACCGTACGGCTCCGGCGGTTACGGGCCGGCCGGCGGCTACGGCCAGGCGGCCGGGCAGCCGGGCTACGGCCAGCCCGCCGGCCAGTACGGACCCGGTGGTTCCTACAGTTCCGGTCAATCCGGACCGGGCGCCGGGTCTTCCGGCTACCCGGCCGGTGCGGGCTACGGTTCGGCGAATGCCCCGGGCTCCGATGCGGCCGCCCAGGGCGGCTACGGTCCGGGCGGCGCGCAGCCGAGTGCGGGTGGCCAGTACGCCCCGCAGCAGGGTGCCGCCGGGCAGTACGGTCAGGGCGGATACGGTTCGGGCGGCTATGGGCAGCAGGGTGGGTACAACACCGGCGGCTACCCGGTCGGTCCCTATGCGCCCGAGGGAGATTCGTCCGGTTCGGGTCGCGGGAGCTTTGCTGGATCCGGTGGAAACGCTCCTGGCCAGTCCAGCGGGATGTACGGTGGGTCGATGTCGACGGGGGCGCCTGGGGCGAATCCGCAAACGCCGGAAGATGCGGCTGGGCAGCCGGATTCGGAATCCGGCCCCGAGGGCGACCGCAAGCAGCGCAAGGGCAAGCTGTGGAACAAGATGCGCAAGCCCTTCGGCGCTCCGATCATCGTCGGCGCGGCGGCGCTGTCGCTGCTGGGTGCGCACTCCGACCAGCGGTCCGACCCGGTCGCGTCAACCACGCCCGCCGACACCGTGATTCGGGCCGGTGGCGGGACCGTGAGCCCGGTCAACGAATCCTGCGCCGTGACCCCGTTCGTGTCCGGCCTCCCGCACGCGGGCATCGCCACCGTCGGTGATCCCAGGGATCAGGACTGTCTACGCTTCGGCATCGACACGCTGCGCTACACCATTCCCGGACCCGCGCGCGGCGCTGATCCGGGCCCGCCCCTGCACATCTGATCCGTCCGCTGCGAGATCGTCGAGCCGCAGCCAGTTGGTGGCGGTCAGCAGCTCGACCCGGGAGACCCGGGGCGCGGGTCCGGTGTGACCGGTCAGCGCCCAGGCGCGTTCGATGGTGAGTCGCAGCAGCCGCCGGGCCGCGTAGAACAGCAGCGCGGCCAGCGGCAGTTCGCCGATACCGGCGGAGAGCAGGGCGAACCACAGATCCGGGCTGTTCCAGTCGAGCACGATGTCGAACCAGGCATCGCAGATCAGCAGCGTCCCGGTGATCATCGCCCATGGAATGAAGACCTGCCGGCGCCGCCAGGCGTGCCAGGCGGTCATGCCGATCGCGCCGACCAGCGCGAAATCGAAGCCCACCCACGCGATGTCCCACTGGCTCACCTGCCGTTCGGAGGGCAGGCTGACCGAGAGGTACGCGATCCAGGGGATCAGGAACACCAGACTGCCGGTCACCACGGTCAGCAGGATCCGGCGCATGGCGGCCGCATGCGGGTGCGGCGTCGCTGCTGCGCGCGAATAGGTCGGCTGGGTGCTGATCGCCATGGCGGCCTCCATTGGCAGGACGGCTGGACCAACCGTCGCGATGGTTCCCGTTCTCCTTACAATGCCCGTACCGGAGGAACCCATTCCGCTTACGCTGTGAGATGGATCACTCTTCGATTGGGCGTTCCCTGCCCGCCGGGACCGATTCGGGAGACGGCCACCCTCGCTGGTAAGGTGGCTCGTTGGCGTGCGGTACGGCCGGGTAACCGGTTGTCGTACGAGCCCCGGGTCTCCACCGGCCGCCGGGAATCAGCTCGACCTCACGCTTGGCTGGCAAAACCTACGACAGACAGGGATGCACTGTGCCTACGTACAGCCCCAAGGGCGGTGACGTGACCCGCAAGTGGTACGTCATCGACGCCACTGACGTAGTGCTCGGCCGTCTTTCCGTGCAGGCTGCCAACCTGCTGCGCGGCAAGACCAAGCCGACCTACGCCCCGAACGTGGATGGTGGCGACTTCGTCATCATCATCAACGCGGACAAGGTCGCCGTCTCCGGCAACAAGCGCGAGGACAAGGTCCTCTACACCCACTCCGGCCACCCCGGTGGTCTGAAGGGTCGTACCGTGGGCCAGATCCTGGACACCCGCCCCGACCGTCTGGTCGAGCGTGCCGTCAAGGGCATGATCCCGAAGAACAAGCTGGGCAACCAGATCATTCGCAAGCTGAAGGTCTACGCGGGCCCGAACCACCCGCACGCCGCCCAGCAGCCCATCCCCTTCGAGATCAAGCAGGTGGCCCAGTGACCGCTCCTGAGGAATTCAACGACGACTTCGTCGTCGAGGACACCGCCGTGGAGGTCGTCGAGGAGGGCGACGGTTACGAGGCCGAGGCCGAGTACACCGAGGCCGAGACCTTCGCCGCCCCGGTCGTCATCGACCGCCCGGTGCAGACCGTCGGCCGCCGCAAGGAGGCCGTGGTCCGCGTGCGCCTGGTGCCGGGTTCCGGCAACTTCGTGCTGAACGGCCGCACCATCGAGGATTACTTCCCGAACAAGGTGCACCAGCAGCTGGTGAAGTCCCCGCTGGTCACCGTCGAGCGCACCGAGACCTTCGACGTGCACGCCCGCCTGGTCGGCGGCGGCCCGTCCGGTCAGGCCGGCGCCCTGCGCCTCGCCATCGCGCGTGCCCTCATCGAGGTCACCCCGGATGACCGTCCCGCCCTCAAGCGTGCCGGCTTCCTGACCCGTGACCCGCGTGCCACCGAGCGCAAGAAGTACGGCCTCAAGAAGGCCCGCAAGGCGCCTCAGTACTCGAAGCGCTGATATTGCGCCGTCGGGCTCTACCGTGCCCGGTCCTTCCGGGGGCCGGGCACGGTACGGTCTACCCGGCAACCTGTACGAGAGCAGGCTCCCCGCAACAGTTTTCACAGCTGTTGCCCCTTATTTCCCGGACCCACTCCGCTGCGGAACACGGCGGAGTGCGAGAGTCCGGGAGAGGGCCGGAAGCCTGCTCTCGTGCTGTATCGACCGAACCAGCAGGGGTGTTGAGGTAATGGGACGTTTGTTCGGCACCGATGGTGTGCGCGGGCTCGCCAATGAGTCTTTGAGTCCGGAACTGGCGCTGCAGGTTTCGGCCGCCGCCGCCCAGGTTCTGAGTCGGGGGAAGAAGCGCGCGCTGGCCGTCGTCGGCCGGGACCCGCGCGCCAGCGGCGAGATGCTGGAGGCCGCCGTCACCGCGGGCCTCACCGCCGCCGGTGTGGACGTGCTGTCGGTCGGCGTGCTGCCGACACCCGCCGTCGCCTACCTGACCGGCCTGTACGACGCCTGCCTGGGCGTCATGATCTCCGCCTCGCACAACCCCATGCCGGACAACGGCATCAAGATCTTCGCCGCGGGTGGCCACAAGCTGGACGACGCCATCGAGGACCGCATCGAGGCGCTCATCGCCGAGGGCGCCTTCATCCGCCCCACCGGGGCCGCGATCGGACGGGTGCTCGGCCGTCCCGGACTCGGTGGGCACGTCTACGACGTGCACGACCGCTTCAGCCTGGAAGGCACCCACGAGCGCTACGTCGAGCACCTGGTCCAGGCCACCGGCCGCGATCTGCGCGGGCTCACCGTCGTGGTGGACTGCGCGAACGGCGCGGCCTCCGAGGTCGGGCCGACCGCCTATCGCGAGGCGGGCGCCACGGTCATCGCCATCAATGCCGAACCCGACGGCCTGAACATCAATGACGGCTGTGGCTCCACGCATCTGGAGCAGGTCCAGCGCGCCGTCCGTGAGCACGGCGCGGACCTCGGCCTCGCGCACGACGGCGACGCCGACCGCTGCCTGGCCGTCGACGCGACCGGCGCGGTCGTCGACGGCGACGCCATCATGGCCATCCTCGCCCTGGCCATGCGGGACTCCGGTGACCTCGTGCAGAACACCCTGGTCGCCACCGTCATGAGCAATCTCGGCCTGCACATCGCCATGCGCGAGGCCGGAATCACCATGCGCACCACCGCCGTCGGCGACCGCTACGTCCTCGAGGACCTGCGCGCGGGCGGCTACACGCTGGGCGGCGAGCAGTCCGGCCACGTGGTCTTCCCCCGCTTCGGCACCACCGGCGACGGCGTCCTGACCGGCCTGAAGCTGATGGCCCGCATGGCCGAAACCGGCCGGGGCCTGGCGGAATTGGCGAGCATCGTGCAGACCGTCCCGCAGGTGCTGGTGAACGTCCCGGTCACCGACAAGGCGGCGGTCGCGGCCGCGCCGTCGGTGCTGGAAGCCGTTGCCGAAGCCGAGCGCCTGCTGGGCGATACCGGCCGAATCCTGTTGCGCCCCAGTGGAACCGAACAGCTGGTCCGCGTCATGGTGGAGGCGACCGACCCTACCCAGGCGCATGACCTGGCCGACAACCTCGCCAAGCTGGTCGCCGCCGTCTGAGTAGCCCCTGTCGCCCCGGCATGCCGAATCGCATGCCGGGAGCGCCGGGTCAGTGCGTTTCGGTGAGCTGCCCGCCATCCATGTGCCAGCGGCGGGTGGCCCGGACATTGTCGAGCATGCGACGGTCGTGGGTGACCAGGAGGACTGTGCCCTCGAAGGATTCGACGGCCTGCTCCAGCTGCTCGATGGCGGGCAGGTCCAGATGGTTGGTGGGCTCGTCCAGGACGAGCAGGTTCACGCCGCGGGCCTGGAGCAGGGCCAGCGCGGCACGGGTGCGCTCGCCGGGGGAGAGAGTGTCGTTGGGGCGCAGCACATGTGGACCACGCAGGCCGAACTTGGCGAGCAGGGTGCGGACGTCGGACTCGTTCCAGTCGGGCACCTGGGCACTGAAAGTGTCGGCCAGGGTGGCGGTTCCGCGGAACAGGCCGCGCGCCTGATCGACCTCGCCGATCGCGACGCCCGAGCCGAGGGCAGCGGATCCGCTGTCCGGCTTCGTCTTTCCGAGCAGCAGGGACAGCAGCGTGGACTTGCCGGAACCGTTGGCGCCCGTCAGCACGATGCGGTCGCCCCAATCCACCTGCACCGTCACCGGTCCGAGGGTGAAGTCGCCGCGGCGCACGGTGGCGCCCGACACGGTTGCCACCACCGAGCCGCTGCGCGGTGCGGCGGCGATGGACATGCGCAGCTCCCACTCCTTGCGCGGTTCCTCCACCGTGTCCAGGCGTTCGATGCGTTTGAGGGTCTGCTTGACCTTGGCGGCCTGCTTCTCGGTGGATTCCGCGCGGGCCTTGCGACCCATCTTGTCGGAGTCCACCTTCGACTTGCGGCGGGCATTGCGGACGCCGTGTTCCATCCAGTTGCGCTGCATATTGGCGCGCGCTTCCAGACCGGACCTGGTGTCGGCGTACTCGTCGTAGGCCTCGCGCGCGTGCCGGCGCGCGATCGCCCGCTCCTCCAGGTAGGACTCGTAACTGCCGTCGTAGACGCCGACCTGCTGCTGCGCCAGATCCAGTTCCACGATGCGATTCACGGTGCGCGCCAGGAACTCCCGGTCGTGGCTGATCACCATGAGAGGCTCGCGGACGCCGGTCACGAACTGCTCGAGCCGGGCCAGGCCGTCGAGATCCAGATCATTGGTCGGCTCGTCGAGCAGCAGGATGTCGAAGCGCGACAACAGGACCGAGGCCAGGCCGGCGCGCGCGGCCTGACCGCCGGAGAGCACGGTCATGGGGGTGTCGAGGCCGTGCGGGAGGCTCTCGGCCAGGCCGAGATCGGCGGCCACCTCCTCGGCGCGCTGCTCGAGGTCCGCGCCGCCGAGGGCGAGCCAGCGCTCCAGGGCGGGGGAGTACTCGTCGTCGCCGCCGTCGGCGAGGCGTTCGGCGGCGGCGTCCATGAGCTGCTGGGCGGCGGCCACTCCGGTACGGCGCCGCAGGAATTCGAGCACGGTCTCGCCGGTCAGGCGCTCGGGTTCCTGGGCCAGGTAGCCGACGGTGGCGTCGGGCGGGCTCAGCACGATCTCGCCCTCGTGGGCGCGACCGTCGGCGAGCAGGCGCAGCAGGGTGGACTTCCCGGCGCCGTTCACGCCGACCAGCCCGATCACGTCGCCCGGGGCGAGGATCAGGTCCAGGTCGGAGAACAGAATCCGCTCACCGTGTCCGGCGGCCAGGCCGCGCGCATGCAGAGTGGTGCTCACCAGGGCGATTCTGCCGTGTTCGGGGTGGCACCCCGACTCCGGCCCTCGGAAAGTTCAGGGTCGTATCGGGGCGCGCGACCGATGTGCGCCGAGATCGAACTGGGCACTGTGGGAGACATGACGACACAGTTTCCGACTCCGGCCCCCAAGCGACTGACCCGCTCCGCCACCGACAAATGGATCGGCGGCGTGTGCGGCGGCCTCGCCCGGTACTTCGGCTGGAACGCCAACCTCGTTCGCGCCCTGTTCGTGGCGTCCTGCCTGCTGCCCGGGCCGCAGTTCCTCATCTACATCGCGCTGTGGATCGTGATCCCGAAGCAGTGAGTTGTGCACAGGCCGCGAGTTGTCCACATTCGTGATCGACGGTGATGCGGGTGCCTCGGCAAAGTGACAGGATGAGAGCCACGTCACAGCGGAGGAGTGCACACC
Source organism: Nocardia sp. NPDC004711 (assembly GCF_053601595.1). Taxonomy (NCBI): domain Bacteria; kingdom Bacillati; phylum Actinomycetota; class Actinomycetes; order Mycobacteriales; family Nocardiaceae; genus Nocardia; species Nocardia sp. NPDC004711. The sequence goes on from NZ_JBSGCB010000002.1 coordinate 155,807, forward strand.
ATGGTCACATCGGGTGATCTGCCCGGACTGGAGCTGCCGGATCTCGACGCGCACACGGAACTCGGCGGGCTCGGCGCGGTCGAGTTATCGCACCCCACGCAGGATCTCGACGGTGACGGCCTGCTCGACACCGTCACCACCAGCACCGATCACGCCATGCAGGTGTGGACGGATCTGGATCACGACGGCTACGCCGATCATGTGACCGTGGTGGACAGCGGCGGAGATTTCTCGGCCTGGGAGTTCCACCACAATCCGGACGGCACCACCGAGTGGGTGCGCATGGACGTAGGACACCTCGGCGGCACATAGCCGGGGCGGCGGGGGTTTTCGCGGCATCGGGATTCGAGGGGGAGCAATGAGTGAATCCGGCGATTTCGGCGTGCGCATTGCGGCCCTGCGCGACGGGGCCACTACCTTGCGCGACAATGCGGCGGCCCTGGGGCAGCATGCCCGCACCGTCGGCGAACACGCCTTCGGCGTCGGCAGGGACGAAGCCGGGCGGAACTATTCCGCGCAGGGCATTGCCGTGCACCAGGGCTTCGAGCGCGCGGCCGCCTGCCTGCGCTACTGGGGCGCGGCAGCCGCCGCCACCGCCGAGGTATTCGACCGCGCCGCCACCGAATACGCGCGCCTGGACCGTGAATACGCCACCGCACTCACGCGGGTGGGCCGATGAGCTTCGACCCGACCGGCAAGAGCGTCGACCAGATTCTCGATTACGGTGCGCCCGGCCTCCAGTACTGGGAAAACTTTCTGCCCCTGTACACCAAGGCATTCGGCGCGCCGCAGGGGCTCGGACTCGCCGACCTCTGTGCCCGCTATGACGAGCAGCGAGGCGCGGATCTCATCGAATTCGACACCGCCCGAATCGAATTGGACAGAGCGCTCACGGATGCCGAGTCGCGCTGGTCGTCGCACCGGGCGATCGCGCAAGCCTTGCCCACCGTCTGGACCGGCGCCACCGGCACCGAGGCGCTCACCATCGTGAATTCCCAACTGCGCCAGGCGCGCGACGATCTCGACACCATCCGCACCGCCGCCACCGCCATCGTCGCCGCCCTGGACCCCCTCCATGACTCGGTCCTCACCAAGGCCGAACACGCCCTCGCGCTGCTCGAAACCACTCCGGACGGCGAAGGCCGCCTCACCATCGACGGCAGAACCCCGGAGGACATCGAAGCCCTCGACACCACCGACCCCTGGCTCACCGGCACGTTCCGTGCCGACGTCGATCACAAACTCGCCGCTTTTACCGCCGCCTGCGCCGCCACCAACGAGACCTTCGAATCCCACTACCGCACCATCGTCACAGCCCTGGCCCAGGTCATCGACCATCCCTACCCGCAGCCGGCCCAAGCCCTGCTGCCCCGGCCCGAGGAGAACCCCGCCCCGAGTTTTCCTACGACCCAGCCCTGTCCAGCACCGCGGTCGTACCCGGCGACAACGCCGCCAACATCGCACCCCCAGCCGTCACAGCCGGTCGTCCCGCCTGGATACCCGCCGTCATCGGGTGGGGAACCGACACCCGACCCGGCCCAGCCGCAGTCGCCGGATCGAGCCCAGCCGTCTACCGTCCCGCCGGAATCCCTGCCTGGCCGAGCGGGTTCCACCACACCGGCCGCCGAGACGCAACCGGCCGGCGCTGCGGACCTCAGCGGTGCGGAGCCCGATGGCTCCGCGGGCTCGGCGGACACTGGAACCGCAGCAGCCCCGGACCTGGCCCAGCAGCGATCCGACCAGTTCGGCCGGACTCTGAAAGACACTCTCACCCAACTCGAAAAGGGCCTCCAACAGGGCATTTCCGCCGCCATCGAGAAGCTCGGCTCGCTCACGGGCCAAACCTCGCCATCGCCCGGTGAACCCGAGGCCGCCACCGATCCCGAGCCCGAACCGGATCACTCGGATAACCCAGCTCTCCCGTCCGGCCGACTCGAATTCGACCTGTCCGGAAAGCATTTCGTGCTCGAGCGCACCCCCGCAGGCGACCTGACCCTCGCCGTGACCGATGAATCCGGCCAAACCAACACCTACACACTGTCTTTCGATCAGAACGGCACCCCCGTCCTCACCGCCGACGACGCGGCCCACACCCCCACCGCACCCGCCAGTGATGCCCACCCGGACCCGGCCCCACCCACCCCGGCGGACACGCCACCCAGTACAGATGGCGGCGCAACGCCCGGTCCCGACTGCGTACCCCGCGTCTGCACAGTTCCCGACCCGCCGGCCGCTCCACCGAATCCCTGCCCCGACCCCACCCCGAATCAGTCTGCGCCGCCAGAGGGTCCGCCCCCACCCGCCGCCGAGGACGGTGCCCCGCCGGGCTGCACCCAGCCGCCCACCCCCGATCACACTCCGGACCAGACTGCGGGCGGTTGCGCGCCGCCGACCCCGCCCGTCCCCGCGCACCCGCCCGAAAACCTCACGCCGCCAACAGCTCCGGATCAACCCGGATCCGACGCGCCACTCGCCGACGCCCCGCCCTGGTCAGCGGAGCCGCACCCGCCGCTGGAGATCCCGGAGGGAGGTCTCGAAATACCCGAGACCACCGAACCTCTCGCGCCGTAATCGTCGTCCTGCCGGTGCTGTCCGGACTCCGCGCGCGCACCGGTCCCGGCACCCTGCGCTGCCGTAGCCGGGGACCCGGTCGCTCGGCGCGCTCGTGAATCCGGTTCCCGCGCTGGGGAGTCCGGACGGACTGGCGGAGAGTGCCGAGGGAGGCGTCGAGCTCCGCAGTGCGGGAACCGGCTGTGCCGCCCGCAGAATCGCTCGAGGCGAGCGTTCCTTGGCCGCCCCGGGTTACTTGCGGAGGGCCTGGATGAGTTGGAGGACGGGGAGTTTCTGGGGCTGCTCGGGCTCTTCCTCGATGGCGTTGGGGTCCACGAGCTGGGTGTGGGGGAGGGCGGCTTCGGGGTCGGCGAAGGGCTTGTACTTCTTGTCGCCGAGGACGGTGTAGTTGAGGTAGCCGACCAGGAGGGCTCGGGTGAGGCGTTCGGTTTTGGGTTCGTGTTTGCCGGCGCCGAGGGCGGCCAGGGCGCGGCGGCCCTCGATCATGCCGTTGTGGCCGGCCTTGTCGAGCGAGCGCAGGATCGCGCCCTCGCCCCAGGCTGCGGCCAGCGGGATGGCGTCGGAGCTGACCGAGTCGATATCGGTGGCGCCGGCCAGGATCAGGGCCGGGGCGTCGATCTTGGGGGCCAGGGCCTCGGCGGAGGGCGCGGTGGGGGACGGGTACAGGGCCGCGACGGCGGCGACGTCGCGCTGGGAGGCGGCGATGACGGCCGCGCCCGCGCCCATGCCGTGCCCGGCCAGGGTCAGCCGCTTCGGATCCACGCTGACATTGCCCGCGCCCAGCCGCACCCCGGCGCAGATGTCGAGGGTGGTCAGCAGATCCGTCGCGAGGTTCAGGTGCGAGGGGATGGGTCCGCGCTCGGTGTCGGGCGCCGCGGCGACATACCCCCAGGAGGCCAGGTGCTCCAGCAGTCGGCGATAGTTGCCGACCCCGGTCAGCCACCCGTGCCCGAACGCCACCGCGGGCAGGTTGAGTCCCTTCCCGGGCGTGTACACCACGCCGGGCAGCCCGGCGATGCCGAGATTCCCGCGCAGCACCTCGTGCGGGCCACGCAGGGTCAGAGTGCTCAGGAGCGATTTCACAGACGCCGACACGGAGATGAACTTAGTCGGTAATGGCCCGAGATGCTTCAAGCGCACAAGGTTCGCGGCCCGTCTCGTTCTGGACTGCGGCTTGATCGACCTCCGCCTTGGAGCGGGGGAGCGAAGCGGAGGAGCGGAGGAGGGAAGAACGAGACCTTCAGGGCCGCGAACCCGCCCGGAGCGAAGCGGAGGGCAAATTGGATACAGCTAGGCTAGGGGGCCATGTGCGGAATCGTGGGGTATGTGGGGTACCGGGATGCGCTCGGCGTGGTGGTCGATGCGTTGCGCCGCATGGAATATCGAGGTTACGACTCCGCCGGAGTGGCGATCCTGAACGGCGCGGGCGGCCTCGCCGTGGAGCGCAAGGCCGGGCGCCTGGCCAATCTGGAGGCGGAGCTCGCCGAGACCGGCCGGGACCGATTCGCCGGATCGACCGGCATGGGGCACACCCGCTGGGCCACGCACGGCGCGCCGACCGATCGCAATGCCCACCCGCATCGCGATGGCACGGGCCGGGTCGCGGTGGTGCACAACGGCATCATCGAGAACTTCGCCCCGCTGCGCCGTGAGCTGGAGGCGGCGGGCATCGAGCTGGGCAGCGACACCGACACCGAGGTGGCGGTGCACCTGGTGGCCCGCGCCTACGCGGCCGGGGACACCGCCGGTGATTTCGTCGCCTCCGCGCTCGCGGTGGTGCGCCGCCTGGAGGGCGCGTTCACCCTGGTCTTCTCGCACGCCGACCACCCGGGCACCATTGTGGCCGCCCGCCGCTCGACCCCGCTGGTGGTGGGTGTCGGCCAGGGCGAGATGTTCATCGCGTCGGACGTGACCGCCTTCATCGAACACACCCGGGAGGCAGTCGAACTCGGCCAGGACCAGGCCGTGGTCATCACCGCCGACGGCTACCGGGTCACCGACTTCACCGGCGCGACCGAGGGTGTCCGGTTCCGTCCGTTCACCATCGACTGGGATCTGGCCGCCGCTGAGAAGGGCGGCCACGACTACTTCATGCTCAAGGAGATCCAGGAGCAGCCCGCCGGCGTCGCCGACACCCTGATCGGCCACTACGCGGGCGGCCGGATCATTCTGGACGAGCAGCGGCTGGCCGATCAGGAGCTGCGCGAGTTCGACAAGGTCTTCGTGGTCGCCTGCGGCAGTTCGTATCACGCGGGCCTGCTGGCCAAGTACGCCATCGAGCACTGGACCCGGCTGCCCGTGGAGGTCGAGCTGGCCAGCGAATTCCGTTACCGCGACCCGGTTCTGGACCGCTCCACCCTGGTGGTCGCCATCTCGCAGTCCGGCGAGACCGCCGACACGCTGGAGGCCGTGCGTCACGCCAAGGAGCAGAAGGCGCGAGTCCTGGCCATCTGCAATACCAATGGCGCGCAGATCCCGCGCGAGTCCGATGCGGTGCTCTATACCCGCACCGGCCCGGAGATCGGCGTGGCCTCGACCAAGGCGTTCCTGGCCCAGATCACCGCCAACTATCTGGTCGGCCTGGCGTTGGCGCAGGCGCGGGGCACCAAGTATCCGGACGAGGTGGCGCGCGAGTTCGCCGAACTGGAGTCCATGCCGAAACTCGTTGCCCAGGTGCTGGAGTCGGCCGACCGGGTGCGGGAGATCGCCCGCCAGTTCGCGCACGTCCCGACCGTGCTGTTCCTGGGCCGCCATGTCGGCTACCCGGTCGCCCTGGAGGGCGCGCTGAAGCTCAAGGAACTGGCCTACATGCATGCCGAGGGTTTCGCGGCGGGCGAGCTCAAGCACGGCCCGATCGCGCTCATCGAGGACGGGCTACCGGTCTTCGTGGTCATGCCCTCCCCGAAGGGCCGCGCGGTGCTGCACTCCAAGCTGCTCAGCAATATCCGGGAGATCCAGGCGCGCGGCGCGCGCACCATCGTCATCGCCGAGGAGGGCGACGACACGGTGCGCCCGTTCGCCGACCACCTGATCGAAATCCCTTCGGCCCCAACGCTGTACCAGCCGCTGCTGTCCACGGTTCCGCTGCAGATCTTCGCCGCCGAGGTGGCGCAGGCCCGCGGCTACGACGTCGACAAGCCGCGCAACCTGGCCAAGTCCGTCACGGTCGAGTAGCCGCGCGGCTACTGGACGGTGACCGTGCCCTTCATGTCCGGGTGCAGCGGGCACAGGTAGCGGTAGGTGCCGGGCGTGGTGAAGGTGTGGCTCCACTCGCCCTTGTGGATGATCGGGCTGTTGATGCCCAGCGCGACATCGCCGATGCCCTGCACGGCGTGCGGGGCGCGGTCGTCGAACTTCCAGGTCACGGTGTCCCCGGCCTTGACGGTGATGTCGGCCGGGGAGAACTTCATGTCCTTCACCTCGACGGTCACCGCGGCGGCAACCGCCGGACCGGTGCTGGTGGCCGTCGCGGAGGCGGCCGGAGCGGCCGTGGTCGAGGTGGCCGCGGTCTTCGAGCTTTCCGACGAGCAGCCCCCGGCCACCAGCGCTCCGGCCACGACCGCGACGAGAAGCAGGACACGCGAAGACGACTGGCGACGGATCGACATGCCAGCCAGGTTAGTACCCGGCGATAGCGCGCCATTCGCGGGCACCGCGCTGACCTGCGCCGCGGCTCCCCAGGCGTAGTCTCCTCAAGCGCAGGCAATCACATCCGGGAGGCGATCATGACCGCACCGGCGGTGCGCGGGTACTACACGGCCGACGAGGTCCGGGCCGCGGAGTCCGAGCTGTTCACCAGGGTGCCCGAGGGAATGCCCATGCGGCGGGCCGCCTTCGGCCTCGCCGACGTGGTGGCGCGGGAGCTGCGCGAACGCACCGGTGGCGTCGCCGGTCGCGCGGTGACCCTGCTGATCGGTTCGGGCGACAATGGCGGCGACGCGCTGTGGGCGGGCTCGTTCCTGCGGCGGCGCGGGGTCGCGGTGCGGGCGGTCCTGCTGGTACCGGAGCGCGCCCACGCGGCGGGCCTGGAGGCCTTGCACCGGGCGGGCGGGCGGATTCTCGCCGTCTCCGCCACCGCCGAGGAACTGCGGGAAACGGATCCGCCCCGGCTCGGGCTGCGGCAACACGTCGACACCGGCACCTCCGTGCCCGACCGGGTCGGTCGGCTGCTGGGCGCGCCGGATCTGGTGGTGGACGGCATCGTCGGCATCTCCGGTCGTGGCCCGCTGCGCCCGGTGGCGGCCGAACTGGTTGCGGGCGTGCGCTGTCCGATCATCGCCGCCGACCTCCCCTCCGGCGTCGATCCCGATACCGGAGCCGTGGCCGGTCCGGCCGTCCGCGCGGACGTCACCGTCACCTTCGGCGCCCGCAAGCCGGTGCACGCGCTCGCCGCACCGCACTGCGGCCGAATCGAGCTGGTGCCCATCGGATTACGACTGCCCGAGGCGAATCTCATCGCGCTGGAACCGCGGGCGGTCGGTGCGGGCTGGCCGGTCCCGGGCCCCTCGGACGACAAGTACACCCAGGGCGTCACCGGCGTCTGCGCGGGCAGCGGCACCTATCCCGGCGCCGCCGTGCTGTGCACGGGTGGCGCGGTCGCCGCCACCTCGGGCATGGTGCGCTACGCGGGCACCGGCGCGCAACAGGTCCTCGCCCATTTCCCGGAAGTGATTGCCGCGGAGACCATTTCCGCGACCGGCCGGGTCCAGTCCTGGGTCTTCGGCCCGGGCGCGGGCACCGACGCCGCCGCCCGCGACCGGCTGGCCGAGGTCCTGGCCACCGACCTGCCCGTGGTGGTGGACGCCGACGGCCTCACCCTGCTCGCCGCCGAACCCGGTCTGGTCACCGGCCGCGCCGCCCCGACCGTCCTCACGCCGCACGCCGGCGAATTCGCCCGCCTGACCGGTGCCGAACCCGGCGCCGACCGTGTCGCCGCCGTGCGCAAACTCGCCGAATCCTGGCAGGTGACAGTACTTTTGAAGGGTCGCGCCACCCTGATCGCGGGCCCCGGCGTCCCGGTCTTCGTCAATGAGGCGGGCGGCTCGTGGGCCGCCACCGCCGGTTCCGGTGACGTCCTGTCCGGCATCGTCGGCGCCCTCCTGGCTCGCGGCCTCCACCCGTCCTGGGCCGCCGCGGCCGCGGCCCGCGCCCACTCCCTGGCCGCGAATCTCGCCGCGCACGCCACCACGTCCGCGGGAGCCCCGATCTCCGCCTCCCCGTTGCTCTCCCATGTCCGCGAGGCCATCGGCACCCTCCGGGAGCTCGCCGCCTGATCCTCCGGCACCGGTGATCCCCGGTCGGCTACGCGCTGTTCCATCCCGACGACTTCACGCGGCCGTACCGGTAGCGGCGGCACGCAGGGCGGTCCGCGCGGCCGTGACGATCGGATGGGCGCCGGTGCCGCGGCGGTAGGCGAGGTGGGTGCGGCGGCGGGCCGGTAGCGCGGTGAGGGTGACGCCCGGGGGTGTCGAGCGGACGCCCAGGTCTGGGACGAGTGCTACGCCCTGGCCCGCGGCGACGAGCGCCAGCACGGTGCCGAAGTCGTCGGCGTGGTGGCGGATGCGCGGGGTGAATCCCGCGGCGAGACAGGCGCGGACCGTCATCTCGTGGCAGAGGGTGCCGGGCGTGCCCGCGATCCACGGCGAATCGGACTGTGCGGCAAGCGGTCCGGGCTCGCGGGCGGCCAGGTGGATGATTTCCTCGAACAACGGCTCGGTGTCGAGGCCGGGTTCGGGTGCGAGGGGAACGTAGTCGTACTCCTGCAGCAGCGCGATATCGAGGGTCTCGGCCCGCAGGGCAGCGGGGGCGGCCGCCGGATCCAGTTCGGTGACAAGCAGTTCCAGCCGCGGATGGTCGCGGCTCAGCGACACCAGCGCGGGGGACAGGATGGCGTGCACGGCGGTCGGGAACGCGCCGATGCGCAGGGTGCCCGTGAGTTCGTGCCGGGCGGAGGCGAGTTCGGCGGTGGCCTCTTCCAGCACGGACAGGATGGTCTCGGTGTGCTCGACCAGCCGCAGCGCGGCCGGCGTGAGGGTGACGCTGCGCCCGGTGCGTTCCAGCAGCGGCACCCCGGCCTCCCGCTCCAGCGCGGTGAGCTGCTGGGACACCGCCGACGGCGTGTAGGTCAGGGCCTCGGCGACCGCGGCGATGGTCTTGCGGTGCGCGAGCTCGCGGAGCAGGCGCAGACGGCGGACATCCAGCATCAGCTGATCTTATGCTCGGGCGAAGAAACGTGAAATAGACCTGAAGCCCGGCATCGATCACGCTGGTCACATGACATTCACCGGCCTGTATGTGCCCCTGGTCACGCCCTTCACCGCCGACGGCGACCTGGCCGCCGACGCCCTGGAAGCGCTCGCCCACGAGGTCCTCGACGCGGGCGCGGCGGGCCTGGTCGCGCTCGGCACCACCGGCGAACCCGCCGCCCTGATCGCGGCCGAGCAGGCCCGGGTCATCGATATCTGCGCGAACGTCTGTCGCGAGCGCGCCGCCGTCCTCATCGTCGGTGCGGGCTCCAACACGACCCTCGACTCAGCGCGCGCCCTCGCCGCCCTCGACCCGCGCGCCACCGCCGCCCTCGCGGTCGTCCCCTACTACCTGCGTCCGTCGGAAGCCGGTGTGGTGGAACATTTCCGGACCCTCGCCGCCGCCAGCCCCGTGCCGCTGCTGATCTACCACATCCCGTACCGCACGGCCCTGACCCTCAGCGCCGACACCCTGCTCCGCCTGGCCGAACTGCCGAATGTCGCGGGCTTCAAATACACCGCGGGCGGCATCGACGACACCACGATCTCCTTCATGTCCCGGGTGCCCGGCCACACCTCGGTGCTCGCGGGCGACGATCTGTATGCCGCTCCGCTGCTGGCCCTGGGCGCGTCGGGTGCGATTCTCGCCTGTGCCAATGTCGCCCCGGCCGCCTACGCCGACCTGATCGCCGCCTGGCGCCGGGGCGAACTGGAATCCGGCCGCGAACTGGGCAACCGCCTGGCTCCGCTGGCCGCCGCCCTGTTCACCGAACCCAATCCCGTTGTCGTGAAGGCGGTTCTGGCCGCCCAGGGCCGCATCCCCACCCCGGGCGTCCGGCTGCCGCTGCTCGCGGCAAGCGAGAGCGCGTTGTCCGCCGCACTGGCGGCGATTGCCGCTGCGAAGGTGACAACTGATTTCGTGAGGGCCGGGTAACTCACCGGGTACGCCCAAAATCGGTGTGGCAACCAACCGCCGGCACGGGTGCGCGACGGTCAACGGCTCTCAGCCGTCCGCTGAAGGCTCGGGGAGGCAAGATGGCAGTATCGAGGGCGTGAAGAAGCCAGACCCACAGGTGGAGATCGTCGTCGACCTGGATGCCATCGCCCACAATGTGCGAATCCTGGCCGAGCACGCCGGCGACGCCGCGGTCATGGTCGTGGTCAAGGCGGACGGGTACAACCACGGTGCGGCCGAGGTGGCGCGGGCGGCCCTGGCGGCGGGCGCGCGGGAACTCGGCACCACCACGGTCGGGGAGGCGGTGGAGCTGCGGGCCGCGGGGATCACCGCACCGATCCTGTGCTGGCTCAACACCTCCGACACCGACTACGCGAGCGCCATCGCGGCCGATATCGAAATCGGCGTCTCCGCACTCACGCAGCTCGAGGGCGTGGCGCAGGCGGCGCGGCAGCTCGGCCGGACCGCCACCGTGAGTCTCAAGGTGGACACCGGGCTCAATCGCAACGGCATCCCCGCCGCCGAATTCCCCGAGGTGCTCGACCTGCTCGGGCGGCTGGTGGCCGAGGAGACGGTGCGCTTCCGCGCCATCTTCTCCCACCTCGCGCTCGCCGACGACCCGCAGCATCCGGTCAATGACCTGCAGCGCGAACGGTTCCTGGAGTTCATCGCCACCGCCAAGGAGCACGGCCTGCAGCCGGAACTGGTGCACCTGGCGAATTCCGCTGCCGCACTGACCCGTCCGGACCTCGCCTTCGACATGGTGCGCCCCGGCATCGCCGTGTACGGCCTGTCACCGATCCCGGAGCTGTCCGATTTCGGGCTGCGTCCGGCCATGACCTTCCGCGCCCGGGTGCTCCGGGTGAAGCGGGTCGCGGCGGGGGAGGGCGTGTCCTACGGCCACGAGTGGACCGCCGACCGCGACACCACGGTCGCCCTCGTTCCGGCCGGCTACGCCGACGGCGTGCCGCGCCCGCTGGGCGGCCGATTCTCGGTGGCGCTGGGCGGCGTCCGCTACCCGCAGATCGGCCGGGTCTGCATGGATCAGATCGTGCTGGACCTGGGCGAGAACGAAGCCGGGGTCCGGGCGGGTGACACCGCGGTGCTGTTCGGTGGTGAGCCCGGTCACCCGCACGCCCAGGAGTGGGCCGACACGCTCGGCACCATCAACTACGAGATCGTCTGCTACCCCCGCGGCCGCGTGGTCCGTACCCACGTCGGCGGTGACCGGTGACCGATCACCGCATGCTCGCCACCGTCGAGGACACCGAGGCGCTGGGCCGCGAGCTCGCCGAACAACTGCATGCCGGGGATCTGGTGATCCTCGACGGGCCGCTGGGCGCGGGCAAGACCGCGCTCACTCGCGGCATCGCCGCCGGGCTGGGTGTCGAAGGACGGGTCAGCTCACCGACTTTCATCATCGCCCGCCAGCACCGCGCCGGAACCCACCCGGGCGCGGTGGCCCTCGTGCACGTGGACGCCTACCGGCTCGGCGGCGACCTCGACGAACTCGACGCCCTCGACCTGGACACCGATCTCGACCACGCCGTGGTGGTGGTCGAATGGGGGCTGGGCGTGGCCGAACACCTGTCCGATCGCCATCTGCGCGTGCAGCTGCGCCGCGAACCCGAGTCCGATGTGCGCACCGCCGAATGGGAGTGGGTCGCCGCTAATTGAAACCGGACCGGAAAAGTCCCGGATCCGCCGGTAAGTTCCCGCAGGCAGACACCACGCCGAGTGGGCTGTACCACCCGGTATCGTAAAGACAATCATGCTGATATTGGCTGTCGACACCGCGACCCCCGCCGTCACAGCGGGACTGGTGGAACTGGAACCGGCGCAACCCGGGTCGAACGCACCGCAGATCACCACGATCACCGCCAAGGTGACCGTGGACGCTCGCGCGCACAACGAGGTGCTGACCCCGCAGATCCTGGCCTGCCTCGCCGAATCCGGCCGCTCCCGTGCCGATATCGCCGCTGTCGTGGCCGGTGTCGGGCCCGGGCCGTTCACCGGACTGCGCGTGGGCATGGCCACCGCGGCCGCCTTCGGTGACGCACTGAGCGTTCCGGTGTACGGGGTGTGCAGCCTGGACGCCATCGCCGCCGACACCGAGAGCTATCTGCGTGAGAGCGCCGACCCGATCGAGCTGATGGTCGTCACCGACGCCCGCCGCCGCGAGGTGTACTGGGCGCGCTACCGCACCGCGGCCGGGGGCCGCATGCTGACGCGGTCCGAGGGACCCGAGGTGAGCAAGCCCGCCGATCTGGATCAGGCCGCCGCCATCGTGATCGCCGGATCCGCTTCGCACGTCGACTATTTCGATCTGCCGGTGCTGCCGGTCGAGACGCCGTCCCCGGCGGGCCTGGTGCGCTGCGCCGCCGCCGAGATCCTGGCCGGCGTCGTGCCCGCGCCGCTGGTGCCGCTGTACCTGCGCCGCCCCGATGCCGTCGAGAAGAGTTACGCGCAGGTGGGCCGATGACCATCCGCATCGAACCGATGCGGCCTGCCGACGTCACCCGCTGTGCCGAACTCGAGCAGGTGCTGTTCCCGGAGGACGATCCCTGGCACGAGGTTTCGTTCCTGTCGGAGCTGGCCGGACCGCACAACCGCTACATCACCGCGCGCGACACCGACGGCCGCATGATCGGCTACGCCGGCATCGCACTGCTCGGCACCGCCGAACATCCCGAGGCCGAGGTCCACACCATCGGCGTCGATCCCGCCGAGCACCGGCGCGGCATCGGCACCCGGCTGCTGGAGGCGCTGCTGCTGGAGGCCGGGCGCCGCGGCGGGCCGGTGTTCCTCGAGGTCCGCACCGACAACGCGCCCGCCATCACGCTCTACGAGAAGCACGGCTTCCACATCATCGGATTGCGCAAGAACTACTACCAGCCCAGCGGGGCCGACGCGTACACCATGCGGCGACCCGCCATGGCCGGCTTCCCGCAGGACGGATTCACCACCGACGCCGAGGTCTCGTCATGATCGTCATGGGTATCGAAAGCTCCTGCGACGAAACGGGAGTCGGCATCGTGCGCCGACTGCCCGACGGCAGTTGCGAACTGCTCGCCGACGAGGTCGCCTCCAGCGTGGACCAGCACGCCCGCTTCGGCGGCGTGGTGCCCGAGATCGCCTCCCGCGCACACCTCGAGGCTATCGTGCCCGCCATGCGCCGGGCGCTGGCCACGGCCGGCATCAGCAAGCCCGACGCCCTCGCCGTCACCATCGGCCCCGGTCTCGCGGGCGCGCTGCTGGTGGGCGTCGCAGCGGCGAAAGCCTATGCGGCGGCCTGGGATATCCCGTTCTACGCGCTCAACCATCTGGGCGGGCACGTGGCCGTCGACACCCTCGAACACGGTCCCATGCCCCCGGCGGTCGCGCTGCTGGTGTCCGGCGGGCACACCCACCTGCTGCAGGTCATCGATCTCGCCCACCCCATCACCGAATTGGGCAGCACGGTCGACGACGCCGCGGGCGAGGCCTTCGACAAGGTGGCCCGCCTGCTCGGCCTCGGCTACCCGGGCGGGCCGGTGCTGGATTCCATTGCCACCGAGGGCGATCCGAGCGCCATCGCCTTCCCGCGCGGCATGACCGGCCCCCGCGACCCGCGCTACGACTTCTCCTTCTCCGGACTGAAGACCGCCGTCGCGCGCTATGTCGAAGCGGCGCAACGGGAAGGCCGCGAGCTGCCCATCCCGGATATCGCGGCGTCCTTCCAGGAGGCCGTGGCGGATGTGCTCACCATGAAGGCGGTGCGCGCGGTCCAGGACACCGGCGTCGACACCCTGGTGCTGGGCGGCGGCGCGACCGCCAACTCCCGCATCCGCTCGATGGCCGAAGAACGCTGCACCGCAGCGGGCATCACCCTGCGCGTCCCCAAGCCGCGCCTGTGCACCGACAACGGCGTCATGATCGCCACCCTCGGCGCCCACGTGATCGCCGGCGGCGCAGAGCCTTCCGAACTCAGCGTCGCCACCGACCCCGGTCTTCCAGTCTCCACCAGCCACCTGTAGCGCCGCCTGCAAAAGATCGTGGCGGTTTGGCGAATGCCGAGGCGACAACCGATTTCGTGACGGTTGGGGTAACTCATCGGGTACGTCCGAACTCGGTTCGGCACCCAACCGCCGGCCCGGGTACGTGACCGTCGACGGCTCTCAGCCGGCCGCTGAAGTCTCGGGGAGGCGGTCCGACTCGGCCGACGGCAGCGAGGTGCCGAGCAGCGGCCCGAGCAGGCGGGGGAGATCCGCGGGGAACGGGATCTGGGGTAGGTCGGGATCCGGGCGCAGCGGCGGCTGGGCGGTGCTACTGGGCGCGGCGGGCGCGCCGCCGGCCGAACCGGTCAGGGGCGTCGGAGCCGCGGCCGTGGTGCGGCGCTGGGTAGTCGTGGTGCTGGTGGAGCCGCCCGCAGGACCCGTCGGCGTGGTCTGCGGGACCGACTGCTGCGGGCCGGTCGTGGACGGCGAGTAGTGGGTGTTCTGCGGCTCGGGCACCACGAATTCCTTGACCCCGTACCCGACGATCAGTCCGACCACCACGATCGCGCCCGCCAGCGTGCCCGCGAGCTTGGTGAAGGTGCCGATCGGCGCGTCCGAGCCCAGGCCGATCACCGGGAAGGTGCTGCTCGGCGTGGTCGAATCCGCTACCAGCGCCGCGCCTTTCGCGATCGCGGCCTCCGGCTCCGGCACGGTGACGACCGGCACGTCGAGCTCGCGCTCCAGCCCCACCACCATGATCGGCACATTGGCGCCGCCGCCGATGACGGCGACCGCCTCCGGGAACTTCGGCGCGCGCGCGAACACGGTGCGGGAGAACACCGCCAGCTCGCGTAGCAGGTCGGCGACGATCTCCTCGAAGTCCACCCGGGTCAGTTTGAGCGGCTGCCCGGCCACATGGTCGATGGTGACCGCCGGGACCACCGACAGGTGCTCCTTGGCGGCGCGGCTGCGGTTGAGCAGGATGCCCCGGTTGGGGCGGATGCCGCGGCGGGACAGGTGGCAGTCCAGCAGATGCTGCAGGATCAGCTCGTCGATGGCGTTACCGCTGATGGCGGTGGTGCGCTCGGTGCGCAGCACGGTGTCGTCGGCGTGGTCGGCCACGGTGACCGTGGTGCCGGTGGCCCCGATGTCGATGATTGCCACCGTGTTCCAGCGGTCCAGCAGGCCGGTGTGCCGCAGATAGGCCAGGGCCGCGGTGCTTTCCGGGATGAGCTGCACGCCGTGCCGCTGCCGGCCGATCGCCGAGCGGATGATCTGAGCCTGCTCCCGGTCCCGGTAGGCGACCGCGATGTCACTGGGCGGGGCCGAGTCGGGCTCGCGGTGGCCGTTGCCGCGGGCGATCGGATGGGCGCCGACCGGATGCACGCTGTCGCGCGGGATCTGGGTGGTCATCAATTCGATCGAGGAGGCCACCAGGTCACCGACGTCGGAGTGGGCGGTATCGGCTGTCACGACGCGGTAGTCGAAGTTCTGGGCGCCGTTGGGCGCGGTGGCGACCGTCGCCGAGCACACCACCTCGCTCCCGGCGGAGATGCCGAGGGATGTTCGCATGTTCACCTCCCTTCGAGCGGATGGTCCGGGTGGAGACGACCATCTCGAACGGACTCCGGACGCGCCCTACGGGTAGCGGACGTCTCCGAGCTTCGGATCGCGGCGGGCCCTTGTCCGATAGGGCATCCGGACCTGCCACTGATCACTTGCGGTCTTGCTCTCTTCTCGAGCCCGCGCGCTGGGTTGCCGCGCGGTTAGCGGGGTGAAGCAGTTGTGAAACTCTCGACGGTGCACGTGGCGGGACCGAGTCGGTCTCGTCGCGTGGCCGACGTCAATGGTGTCACAATCCGTTATCCGAACGTTACAGATTTTCGGATTTCTTTGGAAGACCTCAGATTCCCGGGCCGTCGTGTCGGCGAGTCGCGTTGTCCAGCGGTGTTGCCGTGCTGTCCAGCGGCGTTACAGGTAACACCGGGCGCCGAGTAGCAGTGCCCGGCCTTGAGCGCTGGCACTCCCGTGTATAGAGTGCTAGTTGGCACTGGGTTAGTGCTGAGGTGCCAGCTGATGACTACTGAGCAGGGGTCCCGGCACCCGCGACGACGGGGCTGATTGCGCAGGGTCACACACATGACCGAAACCGTGAGTCCGGGGAACAGCCCCGGACGCGACGAATCCCCTGAAAGTGGAGGGCTCAACGTGGCGAGCGTGAACATCAAGCCGCTCGAGGACAAGATCCTCGTCCAGGCCAACGAGGCCGAGACGACGACCGCCTCCGGCCTGGTCATCCCCGACACGGCGAAGGAGAAGCCCCAGGAGGGCACCGTCATCGCCGTGGGCCCGGGTCGCTGGGACGAGGACGGCGAGAAGCGGATTCCGCTGGACGTCAAGGAAGGCGACGTCGTCATCTACAGCAAGTACGGCGGCACCGAGATCAAGTACAACGGTGCGGAGTACCTGATCCTGTCGGCTCGCGACCTGCTGGCCGTCGTCACCAAGTAAGAACGCTCCAACTCTCGGGGCTCTCAGGGGCTTCCCCTGAAACCCCCTCGAGAGACACCGCCCCGGAGTCGCAGCTGCCAACAGCAACCGGCCCGGGGCGGAGTGCGTTCCGACCCAACTCATTTCAGGAGTAGGTACATGGCAAAGCAGATCGAGTTCGACGAGAAGGCTCGCCGGGCTATGGAGCGCGGCGTCGACAAGCTCGCCGACGCCGTCAAGGTCACCCTGGGCCCGCGCGGCCGGCACGTGGTGCTGGCCAAGGCGTTCGGCGGCCCGACCGTCACCAACGACGGCGTGACCATCGCCCGTGAGATCGACCTCGAGGACCCCTTCGAGAACCTGGGCGCGCAGCTGGTCAAGAGCGTCGCCACCAAGACCAACGATGTCGCCGGCGACGGCACCACCACCGCCACCGTGCTGGCGCAGGCCCTCATCAAGGGCGGCCTGAAGAACATTGCCGCGGGCGCCAACCCGATGACCCTGGGCAAGGGCATGAACAAGGCCGCCGAGGCGGTCGCCGCCGCCCTGCACGCCGCCGCGACCCCGGTCAACGGCGAGAAGTCCATCGCGCAGGTCGCCACCGTGTCCTCGCGGGACGAGGAGATCGGCGCGCTGGTCGCCGAGGCGCTGACCAAGGTCGGCAAGGACGGCGTCGTCACCATCGAGGAGTCCTCGGGTCTGCAGACCGAGGTCGCCATCACCGAGGGCGTGCAGTTCGACAAGGGCTACCTGTCCCCGTACTTCGTCACCGACCCGGAGACCATGCAGGCGGTCTACGAGGACGTGTGGATCCTGCTGAACCGCGAGAAGATCAGCTCCCTGCCGGATCTGCTGCCGCTGCTGGAGAAGATCGCGGAGTCGGGCAAGCCGGTCGTCATCATCGCCGAGGACGTCGACGGCGAGGCGCTGTCCACCCTGGTGGTCAACGCGATTCGCAAGACCCTCAAGGTCGTCGCCGTGAAGGCCCCGTTCTTCGGTGACCGCCGCAAGGCGTTCCTGGACGACCTGGCCATCGTCACCGGCGGCACCGTGGTCAACCCGGACCTGGGCATCACCCTGCGTGAGGCCGGCCTGGACGTGCTGGGCAAGGCCCGCCGCGTCGTGGTCACCAAGGACGAGACCACCATCGTCGAGGGCGCCGGCGCGCAGTCCGACATCGACGGGCGAGTTGCCCAGCTGCGCAAGGAGATCGAGAACACCGACTCCGACTGGGACCGCGAGAAGCTGGAAGAGCGCCTGGCCAAGCTGGCCGGCGGCGTCGCCGTCATCAAGGTCGGCGCGGCCACCGAGACCGAGCTCAAGGAGCGCAAGTACCGCGTCGAGGACGCCGTCGCGTCCGCCAAGGCCGCGGTCGCCGAGGGCATCGTCCCCGGTGGTGGCACCGCCCTGGTGCAGGCCGCGTCCACGCTGAACGCCCTGCGCGACTCGCTCTCCGGTGACGAGGCGGTCGGCGTCGAGGTCGTGCGTCAGGCCCTGCTGTCGCCGCTGTTCTGGATCGCCAGCAACGCCGGCGTCGACGGCGCGGTCGTCGTGTCCAAGGTGTCCGACGGCAAGCACGGCTTCAACGCCGCCACCCTCACCTACGGCGACCTGGTCGCCGAGGGCGTCATCGACCCGGTGAAGGTGACCCGTTCCGCGGTGGAGAACGCCACCTCGGTGGCGCGCATGGTGCTCACCACGGAGTCCGCGATCGTCGACAAGCCGGTCGAAGAGCCCGCCAACGCGCACCACGGCCACGCCCACTGACCCAGCCCCGCTGACGTCAGCTCAGGCCCCCGGACAGCCCGCTGTCCGGGGGCCTCGCCGTCTCCGAACCCTTACCGCGCCACCCGACTTCCTCCGGCGCGATCCGGCCGTCGGCGCGACTGCGCCACGCCCCGCACCGCCATGGTGACGCCCGCACCGCCATGGTCCCGCCCGCTGCCATGGTGACGCCCCGCTTGCTGTGGTCTCGCCCGGACTGCATTGCGCCACTGTCATTTTCGGGCCGCCGCGCCGTGTCCACCGAGGCAGTGCCGGCCTCGCTCGATGAAAGTTCCAATGCCCGAACGGAATCCGACCGCCGCGAGGTATCGGTCCGGGTATGCGGGCCCGCATTGGTTTTCGGATCCGCGCGGGAGTCAGCGCGCCGGGGAGTTCGTCAGCGTGGGCCCGGGGTAGGAGTCGGTCGGTGACGGCGTCAGCCAATTCGGGCCCAGCGGCCCGGAGACGGGCGGGAGTGGGATGGCGGGGGATGGGTCCCGGAGATCGCCCGAATGGGAGTCGGTGAAGGCATAGAGACCCCCGATGACGAGGGTGACAGCGGCCAGTCCCGCGAGGCCACGGCGGTAGGAGCGAATGAGGATGCTGAGGAGTCGCATACGAATCGGTCTTTACCGGCAAAGCATGCAGCCGAAACTGGTCAGGCGACCTGAATCGGCGGCAGGCAATGGGGCCTCGCGGGCGTGACGGGTTCGGGACCTCGTACTTCGGGAAATGAGCTCTCAGTCGTGGATCGGACTGGGGGAGCGGCCGTTTCCGTGGTGGAGACCGGGGTGGGAGCGGTGGATCGTGTTCGGCGGTGCCTGGTCTGTGGCTATCGCGGCGAGAAGGCGATCGCGGAGCGCGGGCGGTGGCGGTACGGCCACCGCGGACGCGGCCAGCATGATGGCTTCTCGGGTCTGCTGCACTTCCTGGGTGAAGGCGGCGCGCAGTACGGCGTCGTCGGTATCCAAAAGGTCCGCCACTGCGCGCTGATCTTCGTCGCCGATCGATCCGAGCGCGACAGTGTGCGCGAGATCGATCTGGCTTTCTTTCATCTCACGTCACTCCCAAACTTTTCTTGAGTCGTGTCAATCCATCCCGTATACGGGACTTGACGGTCGGCAACCCCACGCCCAGATGGGCTGCGACTTCGGCGTACGTGCGTCCGCCGAAGTACGCGAGGGAGATGGCTTCCCGCTGCGTCTCCGTCAACGTCGCCAGGCCGGCGAGCACCGCCTGCTGTTCCAGCCGACGCCCGACCTCCTCGGTGACTTCGTCGAATTCGTTGCCGAGGGTGCTGGTGCCGTACGCGACCTCGCGCAGGGCGTGCGCCTGCTCGGCTCGAACCCGGTCGACCGCGCGCCGATGGGCCAGCGTCATCAACCAGGTGACGGCCGAACCCTTGGACGGGTCGAAGTTGGCTGCCGTGCGCCAGATCTGGAGATAGACCTCCTGCGTGGTCTCCTCCGCATAGCCCGGATCATGTAGCACGCGTAGAACCAGGCCGAACACTCTCGCGCTGGTGCGGTCGTACAGCTCGGCGAACGCCTGCTGATCCGACTGCCCGCAACGCTCGAGGAGTGCGGCTAGTTCCAGACTTTCGGCTGCGCGCGCCGTCACCGCAGAGTCCACGCTGGGCGTTTCCGCCCCTCCGTCCCTCGAACTCTGGAACGAGTTGCCCTCTGCGGCAGGCGGCCGCGCTGTCACAACGCTCCGTTCTGTGTCATCGGCCACGAGGGTAGCGTGCCGCTATAACCTCCTCTCGCGTGGGGGTATCGGCAAAGAGACTGTGGCAGAGTGGCTTTCCAGTTGACCGAACCGTCGCATACATGACATTCGAGACATGCCGTGACGCCGGTCGTCGCCGACCCTCTCGAGCGGTGCCGGGTGTTTGCTAGACATTCGGCACGCCATCGCTGTCGGATGGGAGGAATCTCGAGCGCACCCGGTCGCCGGCCTCAGTGATACCGCTGGTGAACACCAGTCACGCGAGTTTGCCTGGAGCGCAGAACAGGTGGGTCAGGCGACGATGCGCCGGCGGTTGCGGCGGGCGTGTAGCTCGCGCTCGGTCTCGGACATGCCGCCCCAGATGCCGTAGGGCTCGCTGACCTTCAGCGCGTGCGACCGGCACTGCAGCAGCACCGGGCAGGACTTGCAGATCTCCTTGGCGCGTAGCTCGCGCTGGGCCCGGGCGCGGCCGCGTTCGCCGTCCGGGTGGAAGAACACCGCGGAGTCCTGGCCGCGGCAGGATCCGCGCATCTGCCAATCCCAGACATCGGCGTTCGGACCTGGGAGGTGGGTCGGCATAGGCATGGTGAACTCCTCATGGTGCGAGCTCGTCGGCATTGTCGAGCGGTGCTGGTGGCAAACAGGTGGCCGCATCGCCGTGGCCCGGCGATCGCACTTCGTCGGCTCCGCAATTCGACACGACGCCAACGACGGCGATGACGTACGTTAGGTCGGACAACGAATTCGAGTCAATAGCTTCATTCGACTCGAGCCGAATACGTGCACATTAGAGAATTAACATCCTCGCTATTTACAAAACCGCCTACCTGTGGTGATACTGATCGGTTGCCCAGCGCCGTGACCAACCCGTGATAGCCCATCTGTCTGGTCGAAGTGCCTGGTAGCAGCAGCTTTTCGAGGGTCGATACCTGTCACTCGATCTATGCAAGAGTCTCGATCAGAGTGATCTCAGCCATTGGACATCTCGCGCTGAGTAGGGTAGAGATGGCCGATTCGCGGCCGTCAGGTTAATAGCGCGAAACGCTATACGAATTCCTTACGGGCGTGCTGGGCGATAGCGAGAACAGATTTACGGAGTGGAAACACAAAGGCGCTGGTGAATGCTGATCGATAGCTGGGGGCCTATGGTATGGCAGCTGCCCGCACTTGCCCCGGCACTGGTTACAGTGCGGCTGTGCCTGTGCTCGAAGTGAACTCCGAACTCGCCGACGCCGCTTTCGGCGCCACGCCAGAACGCGCTGCCACCGGTTTGCCCGCGGCCGCCGACGCCGCCGAATCCTGGATGCGAGCAGTCTCGCTCAGTGGAATCGGACACTACGCCGCCGCGCGCGCCGAGCTCGCCCGCGCCCGCCGCGCCACCACCGACCCCGCGCTGCTGTCGCTCACCCACAGCACCGAGGCTTCGTTGCTGCGCCAGCTCGGCTGGCACGGCGACGCCGCCGTGGCCGACGGCCGCGCGGCCGCCCTCGCCCTGCCCGCCGTCGCCGGCGATCGTGCTCCCGTGGCCGCGCCCGCCGCGACCCCGGCGGAAATCAGGCGCGCCGAAGCGGTTTGCGATGCGTTGACCGGACTCGCCGCCGATGCTCTCGGCACCCTCCGCCCGGCGCTTGCCGCCCGGCTGCTGGATCGTTGCCATGAACACCTCGACGTTCATCTGACCGATGCCCCGAGTGCGTGGCGCCCGCGTGTCCGTCTGCACTGGGTGGCTGCCGAGACGGCGCTGTCGGCCCCCGGCTCCGGTTTGATCTCCGTTCCCGCGGCCGAGCTCGCGGCCGGCGGTCGCCCGGCTCCGGCCGATCCCGCCCTGGCCCACGCCGAGGCCGCCCTCGCCCTCGCGGAAAACTCGCCCTCGCTGCGGCATCGAGTGAAATCCCGGCTACTGCTGGCCGCCGCCAGCGCCGCCGCCGGCGACCTCGACCGATCCCGGGCTCTCGCAACCGAAGTCGATCGCGCCTGCGCCGAACATGAGCTACTGCCGCTGCGCTGGGCCTGCGCCATGCTGCGCTCCGGCGTCGAACCCGGAGGTGACGGCGCGATCGTGGCCGCCGAGTGCGCGCGGTTGCTGGCCGCTCGCGGCGGGCGATTGCGTTCGGCCAGCGGCCTTCTCGGCCATCCCTGAGCGCCCTCCGGGACTTCCCTGAGTCGTCCCGGAGAAGGACCCCGTAACAGCTGGCATCAATGCGCCAGCCGCTATTGTTGGACCGTTCCGCCCCCATCGGCGGAAGCACCGGCTCTCCCGCCGCCGTGCCACTCTCGAAAACGCCAGGAACAGCTCTGACGATGAACAACACGGGTGAGGAGTTGGATCCCGCAGTCGTCGCTGCCGCAGCGCAGGGCGACCGGGCGGCCCTTTCCCAGGTACTGGTGAGCATCCGCCCCCTCGTGGTGCGGTATTGCCGTGCGCGCATCGGATCGGCCGAACGTGGCCAGCTCTCCGCTGACGACGTCGCGCAGGAGGTTTGTCTGGCCGTCATGACCGCCCTCCCCAGGTACCAGGATCAGGGTCGGCCGTTCATGGCTTTCGTCTACGGCATCGCCTCGCACAAGGTCGCAGACGCCCACAGAAATTCCGCCCGTAACAAGGCGGACGCCATGGCCGAAGTACCGGATGTCATATCCACCGACCAGGGACCGGAGCAGCGAGCTCTCGAATCCGAAACGAGCCGGCAGATGAACGCTCTGCTGGCGACCTTGCCGGAAAAGCATCGAGAAATCCTGATCCTTCGCCTGGTCATGGGTCTGTCGGCTGAAGAAACTGCAGTCGCCGTGGGCAGTACGGCGGGTGCTATACGAGTCGCCCAGCACCGGGCACTCGCGAAACTCAAGTCTCAAGTGGCGAGGGCAGGTGAAATGTATGGCTAGGGATGGCGAGCGCGGTCGGGGCGACTGGAAGGCGCGACCTGGATCGCAGAACAGCGGTCCCTACGCCGAGGCGTCCGGTGATACCGGGCCGGTGGACATTGCCGCGGTGCGACGCGACGATGCACTGATCGACGCCATCTCCGGCGACGGCCCCGTGCAGACGGGTACTTCGGAGGAGTATCAGCTCGCCGCTTTGCTGGCGGACTGGCGCGCGGAGATCGTGGCCGAGCCGTTGCCGGCCGGACCGGACCTGGATGCCATTGTCGCCGCGGTCAACCAGGAGATCGGCGCACGGCAGGCCAGAATCGGCGCGTCGAATCGCGGGCGACTAAGGCTCGTCCGGCCCATCCTGGGTGCGGCGGCGGCCATGGCGCTCGTCATCGGAGGTCTGACGGCGTTCTCCTACAACGCGAGTCCCGGCGATCCGCTCTGGCGGGTCAAGGAGGTCGTGTTCAGCGAACAGGCCCAATCAACGGTTGTCTCGCGGGCGGACAGTGATCTGGTGCAGGCGCAGCAGCTCATCGCGCAGGGCAAGGCCGACGAGGCCAAGCCGCTGATGGAGCGTGCCGCCGACAATGCCTCCCAGGTCAACGACTCCGGCAAGAAGGACAACCTGACCGACCGCTGGCAGCAGCTGTACGCGGTGCTGCAGCAGAAGGCGCCCGAGGTGGCCAGCTCGCTGGCGTCGATCGCCCCGACCAGCAGCACCACCAAGGTGCCGGCCGTGACGACCACGCCGAATCAGCCGGTGCCGCCGGTGAATCCGCCGACCAAGACGGATGGCAGCCCGTCGACGACCGTCGATTCGCGGCCGCTCGAAACCGTGCCGAGCCCGAATCCGGGCGCCGGAGGCGGAATTTCGACGGTGCCGACCGTTCCGCCGGTGACCACCGTGCCCTCCCTGCCGCAGGAATCCGAACCGCCGGTGGTGCCGCCGACCGGTGGCGGCGGGAACCCGACGTCGGTCGTGGTTCCGAGCGGAGGCAATACCGGAGGCGGTACGACGGGTGGCGGTCCGACGAGTGGCGGTACGACGGGTGGCGGCCTGCAGCCGCCGCCGGTCGAAAAGCCCTCGCCCGTCGCGCCCGTCCCGTCCACGATCGTCCTGCCGACCGGCGGCGGCCTGCTGCCGCCGGTTCCGTTGCCGGGGACGCACTAGGACACCCGCTTCACCCGATCGTCGTGCGCCGATCGGGTTTTCACGTCAGCGGGGCGGAACGGCCTTCGCGGGACATGCGAAAAGGGCCTGCATCCTTGGGATGCAGGCCCTTTTCGAGGAATCAGACGTCGAACCCGTCGAATCCGTCGCCGTGCAGTGCCTCGTTCATGGAAGCGTCCGCGTAACCGCGGCAGTAGTCCCAGGTGACGTAGGCCTCGGGCGTCGGGTCGTAGGCGGGCTCGTGCGGTCGCACCGTGCCGTCCACCAGTAGCTGGAGGAGGTTGGCGCGCAACATGTCCCAGTCGTGGTAGTGATCCTGCCGGCAGTCCTCACAGCTGACCACGAGACCGCGGATGCCGCGGTGGGCCAGCAGCGCCTCGTAGACCGCGAGGTCGGCGAGATCCTCTTCGACCGCTAGGCGCTCGTGAGGATCCAGCGGCTCCCCCGGCTCGATGGCATCGAGCGCGGCCGACGGGTCGGAGGGGTCTCCGGCGAACGGATCCGGCGGCAAGCCAGGTGGTAGATGGTCACGCACAGTCCCACGGTACGCAGAACCACCCCATGTGCGCCAGCGCTGAAGGGGATTTGCCCTCACTTCGCTGGTGGTGCGGCGCACAGTGCGCTCTCGGTGTGGCGCGCGGTGTTGTCCTGGGCAGGCACAGTGGTTGTCCTGGGCAGGTGTCGTGATGTCGTGGCTGCCGACACAGTAATGGCACGGCCGGCAAACCGCAGCGGATGTGCTCGTCGATACGGTGCTGTCAGGCCCACTGACGCGGGGTCGGGCGGGGTGCGGCGTGGAATTGTCGAGCCGATACCATGGTTGACCAAAGGCCGGGTAGCAAACGCCGGCATTGCCATTCATCCACGCGTCCATCGGTGCCCGGTCCGGTGGATGTTGCCGAGGTCCAGGAGGGGTCGATCCGAATGAGCAGTCCCGTGACGGGCGAACGAAACACTGGCCGCCCCCATACGGGCGGCGACGATCCCGACAAGATCGCCATGCTCGGTCTCACCTTCGACGACGTGCTGTTGTTGCCCGCGGCCTCGGATCTGATTCCGAGCTCGGTCGACACCTCGAGCAAGCTGACGCGTGAGATCTCGCTGCGCACCCCGCTGGTGAGTTCGGCCATGGACACCGTCACCGAGGCGCGCATGGCCATCGCCATGGCGCGCGCGGGCGGTATGGGCGTGCTGCACCGCAATCTGTCGGTGGAGGCGCAGGCCGCGCAGGCCGAGACGGTGAAGCGGTCCGAGGCGGGCATGGTGACCGATCCGGTGACCTGTCGCCCCGATGACACGCTGGCCGAGGTCGACGCCATGTGCGCCCGCTTCCGCATCTCCGGTCTGCCGGTGGTGGACGAGCGCGGCATGCTGGTCGGCATCATCACCAACCGCGATATGCGGTTCGAGGTCGATCAGGACCGCAAGGTCGCCGAGGTGATGACCAAGGCGCCGCTGATCACCGCCCAGGAGGGCGTCACCGCCGAGGCCGCGCTGGGCCTGCTGCGCCGCCACAAGATCGAGAAGCTCCCGATCGTGGACGGCAGCGGCAAGCTGCGCGGCCTGATCACGGTGAAGGACTTCGTCAAGACCGAGCAGTACCCGAACGCCACCAAGGACCGTGACGGCCGCCTGCTGGTCGGCGCCGCAGTCGGTGTCGGCGAGGACGCCTGGGTCCGGGCCATGACGCTGGCCGAGGTCGGCGTGGACGTGCTGGTGGTCGACACGGCGCACGGTCACCAGTCGGGCGTGCTGCAGATGGTCTCCAAGGTCAAGGCCGAGGTCGGCGACCGGGTGCAGATCGTCGGCGGCAATGTCGCCACCCGCGCGGGCGCCCTGGCGCTGGTCGAGGCGGGCGTGGACGCGGTGAAGGTGGGTGTGGGCCCCGGCTCCATCTGCACCACGCGCGTGGTCGCCGGTGTCGGCGCGCCGCAGATCACCGCGATCCTGGAGGCCGTGGCGGCGTGCAAGCCGCACGGTGTGCCGGTCATCGCCGACGGTGGTGTGCAGTACTCCGGTGACATCGCCAAGGCCATCGCGGCCGGCGCCTCGACCGTCATGCTCGGTTCGCTGCTGGCCGGTACCGCCGAGTCGCCCGGCGATCTGATCCTGGTGGGCGGCAAGCAGTTCAAGAGCTACCGCGGTATGGGTTCGCTGGGCGCCATGCAGGGTCGCGGCGAGGCCAAGTCGTACTCCAAGGACCGCTACTTCCAAGACGACGTGCTCTCGGAGAAGAAGCTGGTGCCCGAGGGCATCGAGGGCCGGGTGCCGTTCCGCGGCCCGCTGGATCAGGTCATCCACCAGCTGGTGGGCGGTCTGCGCGCGGCCATGGGCTACACCGGTTCACAGAGCATCACCGATCTGCAGGCGGCGCAGTTCGTGCAGATCACGGCGGCGGGCCTGAAGGAGTCGCACCCGCACGACATCACCATGACCGTCGAGGCTCCCAACTACACCACCCGTTCGTAGCCGGACATAACCGGCAAATACCAACGCCCACAAGGTTCGCGGCGCGTCTCGTTCTGGACTGACGGAGCGGGGGAGCGAAGCGGAGGAGCGGAGAAGGGAAGAACGAGACTTCCAGCGCCGCGAACCCGCCCGGAGCGAAGCGGAGGGCAAATCAGACACAGGAGGACTGACGATGCGCGATATGGTCGAGATCGGCATGGGCCGGACCGCCCGGCGCACCTACGAACTGGACGATATCGACATCGTGCCGTCCCGTCGGACCCGCTCGTCCAAGCAGGTGTCGCTGTCCTGGCAGCTGGACGCCTACCGCTTCGAGATCCCGTTCCTGGCGCATCCCACCGACGCGCTGGTGTCGCCGGAGTTCGCCATCGAGCTGGGTAAGGCCGGCGGTCTGGGCGTCATCAATGGTGAGGGCCTGTGGGCCCGGCACACCGATGTGGCCGCCAAGATCCAGCAGCTGACCGAGGTCGGCGAGAAGGAGGGCACCGAGGCCGCAGTGGCGCTGCTGCAGGAGCTGCACGCCGCCCCGATGCAGCCGGATCTGCTGGCCGCCGCGGTCGCGCAGGTGCGTGCGGCCGGTATCACCACCGCGGTGCGGGTGAGCCCGCAGAACGCGCGAGCGCTGACCCCGGCGCTGGTGCAGGCGGGCATCGACCTGCTGGTGGTGCACGGCACCATCATCTCGGCCGAGCACGTGGGCGACGGTGAGCCGTTGAACATGAAGACCTTCATCGCCGAGCTGGATGTGCCGGTGGTGGCGGGCGGCGTGTCCGATCACCGCACCGCGCTGCACCTGATGCGCACCGGCGCGGCGGGCGTCATCGTCGGCTACGGCTCCATGCAGGGCGCCACCACCACGGGTGAGGTGCTCGGCATCGGGGTTCCGATGGCCACCGCCATCGCCGACGCCGCGGCCGCGCGTCGCGACTACCTGGACGAGACCGGCGGGCGCTACGTGCACGTCATCGCCGACGGCGAGACGCTGACCTCGGGCCACATCGCCAAGGCGATCGCCTGTGGCGCGGACGCGGTCATGCTGGGCGTGCCGCTGGCCATGGCCCGGGAGACCCCGGGCAACGGCTGGTACTGGCCGTCGGCCGCCGCGCACCCGTCGGTGCCGCGCGGCGCCGTGCTGCCGTACGCCGTCGACGAGGAGCGCGTCCCGCTGGACCAGGTCCTCTACGGCCCCTCCAACGACCCGTTCGGTTCGCTGAATCTGGTTGGCGGCCTGCGTCGTTCGATGGCGAAGACCGGCTACAGCGACCTCAAGGAATTCCAGAAGGTCGGTTTGAACATCCGCGCCTGACCACAGAGCACGGCCTCGCGCCCTTGTACATTCACCCGAATGTGCAAGGGCGCGAACTGTATCCGACGTCCGTGCCACCGGTTGACCTCGGCCGCTGTCGAAGTCCTGGATCGGTCTCCGCCGCCTCCCCGTGCCTTCAGCGCCCGGCTCGGGAGCCGTCGACGGTCGTGCATGCGTGCCGGCGGTCGGGTGCCGAAACGATTTTGGACGTACCCGACGAGTTACCCGGATCGGTACGAAATCAGTTGTCACCTTTGCGAACGGAGTCAACGGCTCCCGAGCTGGGCGCTGAAAGCGCGGGGCGGCGGGGGAGTCAAGTCGCGGAGGAATTCTCGGACCGCGGTGTTGACGGCCACGGGGTGGGTCATGTTCACCGTTTGCCGGGCGCCTTCGATTTCGAGGTAGTGGGCATTGGGGAGGCGGTCGGCGAGTTCGCGGGCGTGGGAGCGGGGGACGCCGGAGCGGGTGGGGTGGATGACCAAAGCGGGGCAGGTGATTTCGGATAGTCGGTCCAGGACCGAGTCGCGGCCCAGCAGAGCGCCGGCGGCCACCTCGGTGGCAGTGGGGTCGCGGGCGAGCCAGCGTTTCACCCAGACGGCGCGGTACCAGTCGTCGTCGCCGATGAGCCAGCGGGCCAGGTATTCGGCGAGGGCCGGGCGGGGCCCGTCCTCATACCATTTGTCGAGGAACCTACGGGCGTTGGCGAGTTCGGCCGGGGTGGGTTCGTGCGCCTCGCTGGAGAGCAGGACGAGGGCGGCGACGCGACCCGGGGCCAGCAGCGCGGTGCGGAGGGCGATGAAGCCGCCCTGCGAAATCCCGCCCACCACGGCGCGTTCCGCGCCGAGCTGATCCAGTACGGTCAGCGCGTCCCGGGCGGAGGTCCAGTACGTGAACGGCAGCCCCTCGTCGCGGGTGCGGCCGTGCCCGCGCGCATCCCAGGTCACGATCCGGAACTCTGGTGTCAGCGCCGCCTGTTGCGATGCGAACATCGTTCGGTCCATGAGGAATTCGTGCCCCAACAGCACCACCGGGCCTCCGCCCCCGCTGTCCTCGTAGTGGATCTCGGCATCGATCGCACGGGCGAATGGCACGAGGTAGAGGATAGCCAGCACCGGTGACAATCCGGCGAGCTTTCCTGCGCACCGCGACGCTCGGTGCGACGGGTCGGCCGTGTCCCGACGCGACTGGCCGAGGTTCGCGAGGAATGGGCCGGAAGTCCCTATCGGTGACCCACCCGACGCGAATACCGTCCCGATGCCACCACTTCCGGGCCGGGCGCGGCCGCCGCTGCCGAGGCCGCGGCGGACTTCGGCCCGGGGTGGAGGTCCATTCCGCCTCCCCGAGACTTAGGCGGGCGGCTCGGTGCCGTTGACTGCCACGCACCCGGGCCGGCGGCTGGGTGCCGAACCGAATTTGGACGTACCCGGTGAGTTACCCGCCTCTCACAAGATCAGTTGCCACCTACCGATCCGCAGGTATATCCAGCGGATACCAAAGGCCGGGGAGGCGTGGTCAATGTGATGTGTATCGCTCACTAGACTATGGCCGTGGCAGAAACCCAGCGACCAGTCCTTGTCGTCGACTTCGGCGCGCAGTACGCGCAGTTGATCGCGCGCCGGGTGCGCGAAGCGAGTGTGTATTCCGAGGTGGTTCCGCACACGATCACCGTGGAGGAGATCGCGGAGAAGAACCCCCTCGCGGTGATTCTCTCCGGCGGGCCGAGCAGCGTGTACACCGAGGGCGCGCCGCAGCTGGACGCGCGGCTGTTCGATCTGGAGTTGCCGGTCTTCGGTATCTGCTACGGATTCCAGGCCATGGCGCAGGCGCTCGGCGGGACGGTGGCGCACACCGGGACTCGCGAATACGGCCGCACCGAGCTGAGCGTGGACGGCGGCATCCTGCACGGCGGCCTGCCGACCCGGCAGCCGGTGTGGATGAGCCACGGCGATGCCGTCACCGATGCCCCCGCCGGGTTCGAGGTGACCGCGACCTCCGCGGGCGCACCGGTCGCCGCGTTCGAGGACCGGGCGCGCAAGCTGGCGGGTGTGCAGTACCACCCGGAGGTGCTGCATTCGCCGCACGGTCAGCAGGTGCTGAGCCGGTTCCTGCACGAGATCGCCGAGATTCCGGGCGCGTGGACGCCCGCCAATATCGCCGACGCGCTGATCGCCCAGGTGCGCGAGCAGGTCGGGGACGGGCACGCCATCTGCGGGTTGTCCGGCGGCGTGGACTCCGCGGTGGCGGCGGCGCTGGTGCAGCGGGCCATCGGTGATCGCCTCACCTGCGTGTTCGTCGATCACGGTCTGCTGCGCGCGGGTGAGCGTGAGCAGGTGCAGCGTGATTTCGTCGCCGCGACCGGGGCCAAGCTGGTCACCGTCGACGCGGTGGAGAAGTTCCTGGGTGAGCTGAAGGGCATCACCGATCCGGAGGAGAAGCGCAAGATCATCGGCCGGGAGTTCATCCGGTCGTTCGAGGACGCGGTCTCCGAGGTGGTCGGCGAGCAGGGCGAGACCAAGGTCGAGTTCCTGGTGCAGGGCACGCTGTACCCCGACGTCGTGGAGTCCGGCGGCGGTGCGGGCACCGCGAACATCAAGAGCCACCACAATGTCGGCGGTCTGCCCGACGATCTGGAGTTCGCGCTCGTCGAGCCGCTGCGGCTGCTGTTCAAGGACGAGGTGCGCGCGGTCGGCCGCGAGCTGGGCCTGCCGGAGGAAATCGTTGCGCGCCAGCCGTTCCCGGGTCCGGGTCTGGCGATCCGCATCATCGGTGAGGTGACCCACGACCGGCTGGAGCTGCTGCGCCAGGCGGATGCCATTGCGCGCGAGGAGCTTACGGCCGCCGGTCTGGACAAGTCGATCTGGCAGTGCCCGGTGGTGTTGCTGGCCGATGTCCGCAGCGTGGGCGTGCAGGGCGACGGCCGCACCTACGGCCACCCGATCGTGCTGCGCCCGGTCTCCAGCGAGGACGCCATGACGGCCGACTGGACCCGCCTGCCCTACGACGTGCTGGAGCGCATCTCCACCCGCATCACCAATGAGGTGGCGGAGGTCAACCGCGTGGTGCTCGACGTGACGAGCAAGCCGCCGGGGACCATCGAATGGGAGTGAGTGTCTCCCATTGACACGCGAAGGCCCCGCACCCGGAAGGGTGCGGGGCCTTCGGCCTTCTCGGAAGGGCAGTTCCTTGAAGGAACGTGCGCTACCCCGGCGAGGGGAAGGGGCAGCGCGGTCGGCTCGCTAGTCCCGGTTCTTCCTCGGGGTGAGAACCAGGACGATGCCGACGACTATGGCGGCGATCACCACGATCCAGCCCAGGGACAGTCCGCCGGAGACGGGCCAGAAGTGGGGGCCGACGAAGGCCCACACGCTCACGCCCAGGCCCAGCAGGCCGGCCAGCAGGAGTCCGAACGAGGGACGACGGTTCTTGTTCTGGTTCTCAGCCACGGTTCACCTCCGCATTTCCCATCTGCACATCGACGGTCAGGTTCAGGACGGGACCCGTCGCCGGGCCGGACATTCCGCTCAGGCAATTCGAATCGCCTATGCGGACAGTGCATGTCGTATTGACGCGCAGGTTGGGCGGTAGCACCACGCGGGCGTCGCCCATGCGGACCTTCACCGCGACGTCGCGGTCCTCGGTCAGCTGCAGCCTGCTCAGGTCGAGGGTGCCCGAACCCATGCTGACGTGGTACTCGGGCAGGAGCTCGGAAGCCGTTGCGGCGGCCCACCGGTGGTCGCCCATCGCGCCCTGATCGAATTCGATGGGACCCACCAGCGAGGCCAGGATGACGAATCCGGCCAGCGGGGCGAGGAGCACCATGAGGCCGTGGCCGCGGCGCAGGAACGCGCCGATGATCAGACCGAGCGCGATCACCGCGAGCGCCGCGGACCCGATCCGGGCCGGGGTCATCCAGTCCACGCCCGAGGCGGCCACGGAACCCGCTGCGGCGGCGGCCAGGATCGCGAGGCCGATGGTGACCGCGGTCAGCCGGGAGCGCGGCCGGCGCGGGGGCGCCTGCACGGCGGTCTGCTGCAGCGGCATGCCCGGCTCGGGGAGCTCCCAGGCCAGCGGGGCCACGCCGAGCGGATCCCAGCCGGGCGGGGTGGGCCCGAAGTCGGGGGAGATGGGCGCGGGCCCGAATCCGGCCCGGGGGCGATCGGTGGCCGACGGAATCTGGTGCAGCACACGGGGTTCGCCGATCTGGGGGAGGGCGGGCGTCTCGTTTCCGCCGGTGTTCCAGTCGTCGGTCGGTGCGGGGTTGTTCGGGGCAGGCGTGGCAGGGGATCCGGGCTTGCTCATGTCGACCGGTGCGGCCGGACCTGTGCTGCCGGGCTGCCCGGAATCCGCCCGCTGGTTCCCGGCCGGGCCCTGATCCGGGGTCCCGGTCCGGGCGGCGTCGGCCGGCTCTCCGGAAGTGCCCGGGCCCGAGGGGGATCCGGACTTCTGTAGCACCACGGTGTCGGCCACGGAGGATGCTGGGGCGTAGCGCGTATCGAGCACCTCGGTTACCGCGGCGTCCGGAAGATGCTGCGGGGTAGGCGATTCCGGGTGCAGGACGGCGGTGCCGGCGTCGGGCGGGTTGGCGCGGAGTACCGCTGTGCCGGCGTCGCCGCCCAGGGCGGGCTGCTGTTCCGTGCCGGGCGGCGACATGGGCTGGGCGGCAGCGGATTCCGGCGCGGGCGCCTGGTTCGGATCGGGCTCGTAGTGGTCCGGGAGGGTGGTGTACGGGCCGTAGGTCTGGAAGGTGACGGCGTTGGCGCCCGGGTAGCCGGTCCAGTACGGGTTGGTGGTACCGGGGTAGCCGGTGTTGAGGAGGCTGTCGGCGGCCGTCTGGTCGAAATAGGCGGCGGGCGGCTGGGTTTGGCGCTGGTAGAGCAGCCACCAGCCGGCCAGCATGAGCGCGAAGCTGATGACGCCGGACCCGCCGAGCCCGACGCCGACGGGTCCCATCGTGCTCACGGCGATCCCCAACGCCACCATGAGCACGATGGTCCGGGACGAGTTCTGCGAGGACTGGCCGCGGCCGAACAGCGATTCCGCCGGCGAGGACTGGTCGCCCGCCTGCGGGAGCAGCAGCCAGCCGAGCAGGTAGAGCACGATGCCCGCGCCGCCGAACAGCGCCGACACCACGAACGCCACCCGCACCAGGACGGGGTCCACGTTGTAGCGGCGGCCGAAGCCGACGGCCACGCCCGCGAGCGGTCCGTCCTTCGGGAAGCGCATCGGCCGGGTCTGCCACAGATCGTGAAGCTGATCGGAGAAGCCGGTACGCCCGGCGCTCTTGGACCAGTCGCTCGTTCTCGTCATGGCTTCCATCGTGCTGTTCGGCGTTGTCCGGGCGCATCGGGGATCACCCTGAATGGGTACCTGAACTTCGGCCCGGAGCCGTGCCCTACCGGCGGCGTTGGGTGCGGTCCCGGGCCCTACAGGGTGATGGGGTCGCCGTAGACCGCGCCGCTGCCGCCGTCGGGTCCGGAGTCGGCGCTGATGAGCGTGTAGGGCCGGATGGTGAGTGGTCCGCCGCAGTCGCCGACCATGAGGTGGAAGTCCTGGATCAGCAGTGTTCCGGTGCCGCCGTTGCCCGGCAGGTCCTTCTCCCCGGCGACCACGTCGGCGATCTTGCCCGGGGCGATGGAGATGTCGACGCCGACGCCGCCGGTGACCGTGGGTCCGACGCTGAGGTCGACGCCGGCGTGCGGGCCGAGCGAGGTGTCGAGCCCGGCAGTGGCGGTGACGGTCGGGTTGAGGTCGAGTTCCGGGTCGATGTGCAACTTGGCGTCGATGTCCGCCTGGCAGGCCACGTAGTACCCGGTCTTCAGATGTCCGGTGGCTCCCGCGGGCACGGTCCCGTAGGAAGTGCTGTCCAGGAACACTTCTCGATTGGTCGGCATGCCGTTCAAGGGCGCGATCGGCCGGGCGTCCAGGTCCCGCTGTCCGACGGTGAACGCGAATCCGCTTGCCGTCGAATAGGTTTTCTCGTGCGGCGCGTAGGCCGCGCTGGCGTGTGCCGTGATCATTGCGTATCCGGCGGCTGCCACGACAGCCGCCAGTACCCGTGCGCCCTGCATTGTTCTCCCCGCGATCCTGCCCAAATCTGCGGCACGCTGCGCGGGCCGTTGTCGATGATCAGCGGCGAATCTCCATGATCACTGCGGGTTTCCTGGGAGTCGGCTGTGGGGATCGGCGGCAGGGCGGGCAGCCCGGTTGTCAGCTCGCCTGCTGCTCCTCCTCGCCGGAGTCCCAGCGGCGAGCCGCGCGGCGCAGTGCGCGCACATCGGAATAGCCGAGACGGTGGGCCAGCGACGACTTGGTGGTGGTCTCGGCGGCCTGCCGGGCCACCGTCTGCCGGGCGAGGTCCAGTTCGCGCCGCCAGGTGGTGCCGGATTCGGCCAGATGGCGTTGCAGGGTTCGCGGGCTCACGGTCAGGCATCGCGCGACGGCGTTCAGTGAGACGTCGTCCCCACCGAGCATCTCCCGTAGCACCCGCTGCACCTGCTCCGGCCAGGAGAGCGCGTCGAGCAGCGGAGCCGACAGCGACTCCGCGTGCCCACGCACGATTTCCGCGAGTACCGGATCGGCGGTGCGCAGCGGCAACGCCAGGTCGCAGGTCCGCAGCGTCACGCTGTCGAACGGGGCGCCGAAGTCGATGGCCGCAGTACCGAAGGCGTCGACGAACGCGCCCATGGCCCGAGGTGGCTGCTGTCGCAAGGTGATTCGGGCCGGGGTGATCGATGCCCCGCTGGCGTGCCGGATGCGAGCCAGCGTGCTGGCGTAGGCGGCCTGGATGGTCAGATCGGCGCCGCGCCCCTCGCCGTCGATCATCTCCAGCACCATGGTGTGCTCGCTGTCGCCCGAGTCCGGAGCCGACCTGTAGTGGTGATTGGTGGTGGCCATCAACGCGCTGCTGCGCCGCACCGCGGCGAGCCCTTCGGCGACGGTGGCGGCCGTGCTGAACAGGTAGTCGAAGATGCCGAATCGGCCGATCCGGTACGTCGTGGCGATCCGCAATCCGACTTCCGGTGCATCCTGGCGGAATTCGGCGTTCTCCCACAGCCGCAGGTAAGCGCCGCTGGACACCATGCCGTGCTCGGTCGTCAGCACCGACTGCGGCAGGCCGGCGTCACGCAGCAGCATGCGCGTGTCGACTCCTTCGCCCGCCGTGTTCAGTACGCATCGGGCCAATACTGCGCTATAGGCGGGCACCGAATCGAACACATGGTCATCGTAAGCGCTGACCGGAATCCGACGCCCGGGTCACGCTCTCGGCGAAATCGGTGGTGGATCGCCTGCGCCGCGGCGGCCGATCGAGGATGACGCATTCGGTTCCCTACCTGACATGAACGGTCCTTCTGCGAGTCGCCCCTGGTCGGCAACGCTGAGGCGGTGTCAGAGACTGGAACCGGGGAACCGCGGCGGCTGGTGGTGGGAATCAGCGGAGCGACCGGAATCGCCTATGGCATCCGGGCCTTGGAACTTGCGCGCAAGGCCGGGGTGCAGACCCATCTGGTGGTGACTCCCGCCGGGCAGCAGACCCGGGCCTACGAAACCGGGTTCAGCGCAAAGGATCTCGCGGCCATGGCCGACGTGGTCTACCGTCCCGCCGACATCGGGGCGGCCATCGCATCGGGCTCGTTCCGGACGGCGGGAATGCTGGTGGCGCCGTGCTCGATTCGCACGCTGTCGGCCATCGCCTACAGCAACGGTGACAACCTGCTCACCCGCGCGGCGGACGTGACCCTCAAGGAACGGCGCCGGCTGGTGCTGATGGTGCGCGAAACCCCGCTGACACTGGGCCATCTGCGCGCGATGACCGCGGTCACCGAATCCGGCGGCATCGTGATGCCGCCGGTGCCCGCCTTCTATCTGCGCCCCGACAGCATCGACGAACTGGTCGATCACACCGTCGGCCGGGCGCTGGATCTGTTCGGCATCGATCTACCGGATATGCCCCGCTGGGGCGAGTGACCCCTCCTCGAAGGAATCATCCGTGAAACATCTGAAGAGCCTGCGCGAATTTCTCTCCGAGCTGGAGCGGATCGGCGAGCTGCAGACCATCGATCACGAGGTCGACTGGGATCTGGAGATCGGTGCGGTCACCCGGCGCTCCTACGATCTGCGGGCTCCCGCACCGCTTTTCACCAACGTCACCGGATACGGCGATACCGGGTTCCGGGTGCTGGGCGCCCCCGGCGCATTCAGCAGCGCCGAACATCAGTTGGCGCGCATCACGATGGCGCTCGGGCTACCCGCCGAGGCGAAGGGCCAGGAGCTGATGGAGGCGCTGGTCGAGGCCCGCAGCAAGCCGGGTATTCCGCCGGTGGAGGTACCCAGGGCGGGTGCTCCGTGCAAGCAGAACATCCTGCTCGGTGACGACGTCGACCTGACGATCTTCCCGACGCCGCGCATTCACGGCAACGACGGCGGTCGCTACATCGAGACCTGGGGCATCAATATCGCCCGGACCCCGGACGGGTCGTGGACGAACTGGTCGGTCAACCGCATGATGATCCACGACCGCAAGAGCCTGGCCTGTCTGATCGCTCCGGTGCAGCATCTGGGCATCGTCCGCTCGAAGTGGGCCGAGATCGGCAAGCCGATGCCGATCGTGCTGGCGCTGGGCGTGGAGCCGGGACTGCCGTTCGTCGGCGGAATGCCGTTGCCGGACGGCGTATCCGAGTGCGACTTCATCGGCGGCTATTTCGGTGAGGGCATCGAGGTGGTGCCGGCCGAGACGGTCGACCTGCTGGTGCCCGCGACCGCGGAGATCGTGATCGAGGGCTTCGTGTCGATCGACGAAACCGTCATGGAGGGCCCGTTCAACGAATTCCCGGGCTACAACGCCACTGTCGCTTCTCCGAAGGCGCGTTTCGATGTCACCGCGATCACCTATCGCGACGGTGCCATCCTGCCGGTGGTCGCCGCGGGCCCGCCGGTCGAGGAAGACCACACCTGCACCGCCACCATGCACGGCGCGGAACTGCTCTACCAATTGCGTCAGGCCGGGTTGCCGATCTCCTCGGCCTGGCACACCCCAGAGGCCGCCATGCACTGGCTGACCCTGTCGGTGCGCCAGGACTGGCACCGGACTCTCGGGATCTCCTCGGCCGAATTGGTACAGCGGGTCGCCGATGTGGCGTTCACCGGCAAGGCATCGGTCAACGCACCCAAGATCCTGCTGGTCGAGGACGATGTCGACATCACCAACCTCGACGAGGTGGTGTGGGCGTTCGCGACCCGGTCGCACCCCGACGTGGAGCGCGGTGAATTCCATTTCCCGCACAAGCTCAGCGACGACCTGCCGGTGTACCTCGACGACGAGGAGAAGCACACCTTCATGGCGGGCAAGGTGGTCTACAACTGCCTGCTCGCCGACCTCTACCCGGAGGGCAAGCGCCCGGTGAAGGGCAGCTTCGAAAACGGCTGGCCCGCAGAGATTCAGCAGCGCGTGCTGTCGAACTGGCAGAAGTACGGCTACCGCTGATCCGTATTCCGAGAAACGAAGGAGAAAATTGATGAGCAATCCCGAAACCACCCACGCCACCGGCCGGATCACCGTCCACAAGTACGAGCCGGCGGCCTACGAGGAGCCGGCCGAGGGCCCGGTGCTGACCCGGATCCACGTCGAGGAGAGCTTCAGCGGCGACATCTCCGGTGAGGGCGTGGTGGAGTTCCTGCAGTCCGCCAATGCGGACGGCAGCGCCAGCTTCGTCGGCATCGAGCGGGTCACCGGCACCATCGCCGGCCGGGCGGGCACCTTCCTGCTGCAGGACCAGGGCAGCGTCGCCGACAATATCGTCAGCGGTGAGTGGTTCGTGGTGCCCGAGTCGGGCACCGGCAAGCTGGCCGGCTTGCGGGGCACCGGTGGCTTCAAGGCCAACCTCGGTGAGAACGCCGAGATCTGGCTCGACTACTGGTTCGAGTAGAAGGTAAGGGACACCGCATGTCTGAATCACTGGCCGGCAGAACGGCCCTGGTGACCGGGGCGGCCACCGGTATCGGCACGGCCATCGCCCGCGCCCTGGCGGCCGCGGGCGCGCAGGTGGTGATCAATCACCCGCACACTCCCGAGCTCGCCAAAGCCGCTGTCGCCGAGATCGAATCGGCCGGCGGCAGCGCGATCGAGATCGCGGCGGATGTGACGAACGCGGACGAGTACCGGGCGATGGTGGAGCAGTTGCTCTCCGCCTTCGGCCGCTGGGACATCCTGGTGAACAATGCGGCGGTGGCCATCACCAAGCCGTTCGACCAGGTCACCTCCGAAGAGTTCGATCGCAGCTTCGCGGTGAACGTCAAGGGCGTGTTCCACGGTCTGCAGCTGGCCTGGGACCACCTGGCCGACGACGGGCGCATCATCACGATCTCGAGTTCGACGACCGGATTGATGTTGCCCGGCTACGCGGTCTACGACGCCACCAAGGGCGCGGTCGAACAGTTCACCCATATCCTGTCCAAGGATTTCGGCAAGCGCGGCATCAGCATCAATACCGTCAGCCCCGGCGCCACGGAGACCGAGACCTACCGGATCGGCAAGAGCGAACAGTTCCTCGCCGGCCTGGAAGCGTTGAGCGCCTTCGGCAGGCTCGGCCGGCCCGACGAGATCGCCGCCGTGGTCGCGTTTCTCGCCTCCGACGCGGGTGGCTGGGTGACCGCCCAGAACATCCGCGTCAACGGCGGCACGGTCTAGTACTGCCGCTGCCTTCAGGTGAGTGGGTGGCCTCGTCGGCCTTCGCGGTCGGCGAGGTCACCTTTCCCGCAATGGTTTTCGTGGCCGCCGGTATTCTGCCCACGAGACCCTCCGTCAGGCCGCCTTGGACGAGACAGCCTCTCGAAACCTGTTGAGACGGATCGCAAGGGAGTACGCACCGTGAACGCCCACCTGCCCAATGCACAGTGGTTCAAGAGCAGCTACAGCCAGGCCGGTGGGGAGTGTGTCGAGGTCGCATTCCTGAATGAGGGGAAGGTCGGCGTTCGTGACTCGAAGGACGCCGATGGCCCGGCGCTGGTGTTCACGCCTGGCGAGTGGGATGTGTTCACCCGTTGCTTGGACAGCGGCGGGCTCGACTGCCCGAGGAGTTGACCGACAGTCGAAAGGTCAGCGGCCCATTCGATTTCGGGCCGTCGACCGTCGAGGCCGCGGTCATGCGGAGGTGGCGATCTTCCAGAGGTGGCCGTCGGGGTCGGCGATGTAGCCGAAGTAGCCACCCCATTGGGCGGCGGTGGCGGGCTTGACGATTGCGCCGCCGGAGGAGATGGCGGTGTCGATCACGGCGTCGACTTCCTCGGTGGTGTCGACGATGTGGTGGAAGGAGACGCCGCGGAAGCCGGTGCCCTCCGGGGAGACTCCGGCGTCGCCGGCGGCGTGGGCCACCGGGTAGATGCCGAGGGCGGAACCGCCGTCGAGTTCGAACGAGGCGAAGTTCGGGAAGTCCTGGCCGAGCTTCGCGCCGAGGGCGACGTAGAACTTCTTGGAACGCTCCATGTCGTCGACTGCCAGCATGATGGTGGTGACCTGCAGAGCCATTGTCTTCTCTTTCCTGCCGTTGTTTGCGGGTTCACTCTCTCGACCGGCCACGTCGGCCATATGTGACAGGCAGTGGCATGGATCACACCGGCGGAATTCGGGTGCGATCGGCCGAGTGAACTACCTTCGGCACCAAAGTTGTTACGCGCCTGCATCATTCACAGCCAACTGGCACCGGGCGCCGATCGTCCTCGCATCTTCGGGTGATTGGCTCGAGCCGACGGCGCGCCGGGCTGCGGCGGGCCAGGATGATCGTAGGAGAGCAGTTGTCCAGTCCACTCGTGTCCCGTACCAGCAGAATTTTCGCCGCTGCCCTGATGGCCGCCGCACTCGCCGGGGCTCCGGCCATCGCCGCCGCAACCACCGGTGACCCCGGCGGCACCGCGAGCACACCAGCTGCCACCACACCCGACGCCACCGGCACGGGCGGCGGCACTGCGGCGGGCACCGGAGCGGGGACGGGAACTGGGGCAGGGACCAGCTCGACTCCCGGGTCTCCGGACGGGTTGAATCCCGGTGGGCCCGGTATCCCCTCGTCCCCCGCCCCGGTCGCCCCGACGCCCCCGAGCTCGACGGCGACACCGACACCCGTGCCGACTCCCCCGACCTCGACACCGACACCTGTGCCGACTCCCACGACACCGAGTCTGACCGAACCCTGCGATCTGACCGACACCGCCTGCCTGATGGCCAATCCCCAGGATCCCAACAGCCCCTTGAACCCTGACAACCCGGCGAGCCCGTACTACTCCCAGAATCACCAGCAGGATGACTCGACGATCCCCGGTGCCGGACAAGACGATTCGGACACCCCCGGTACCGGACGGGGCGGTTCGAACAACCCAGGACGCGGGCTGGGCGGACTACTGCCGAGCCTCAGCGGCTAGCTCGAGCTTCAAAGCTCTGCCGTCAGGTGGGATCCGCTGTTTGTTTCAGGCGGTTTCGCGGTACACCGCGATCACGGGAATCTTGCGGGTCGTCTTGACCCGGTATTCGGCGAACACCGGCATGAGCTCGACCATGCGGTCATAGAGCTCGTCGGCTTCCGGCCTGGTGACGAATTCCGCCTTGCCCGTGAATGTTTCGTCACCGACCTCCACCGTGAGCCGGGGATCGGCACGCAGGTTGTGATACCAGGCGGGATGCTTGTCCGCGCCGCCGTTGGACGCGATGAGAACGATGCGCTCACCGTCGGGGACGTAGACGAGCGGATTGGTGATCGCCCGGCCGGATTTCGCCCCGGTCGTGGTGATCAGCACCATATTGGTCCGCCCCTCGAACGTCCCGCCGACCTTCCCGCCGTTGGCCCGAAACTCCTCGATCACGGATTCGTTGAATGCGTTCATAACCCCTGTCCTGTTCCAGATCTGCTGCTGCCAACCGAGCGGGCCGTGGAGAAATTCCGCTTCGTCAGTGGGCGGGGCAGGGAG
Organism: Nocardia sp. NPDC004711; assembly: GCF_053601595.1. Lineage (NCBI taxonomy): Bacteria > Bacillati > Actinomycetota > Actinomycetes > Mycobacteriales > Nocardiaceae > Nocardia > Nocardia sp. NPDC004711. The sequence goes on from NZ_JBSGCB010000002.1 coordinate 196,305, forward strand.
GCTGCGGTCCGGTCGTAGCTCGGGGGCGGCCATCCGGTCCGGTCGGGGCGCGATCGGCCGCGGGACCGGAGGACCCCGGGCCGCATCCGATAGCCGACCAGGTCAGCGTGTCTTTCCCGTCCGGTCCGGACAAAACGGCGCCTCAGGGATCGAATCGGGGTGTTTCCCGATGTCGGGTGTCACCGGGCCGTGCCAGTATCGAAGGCATGTATCCGTCCGCGCCCCTGTACGACCCTGCCCGCGGGGCGGTCACTCCCGTGACCCAGCCCAAGCTGGTGCGGCGTACCGGCGGGCGCATCGTGGGTGGGGTCGCGGGCGGGCTCGCCGATCACCTCGGGATCGACGTGTTCAAGGTGCGGATCGGTTTCGTGCTGCTGTCCGCGCTGGCCGGGGCCGGGATCGTGGCCTACGGGATGCTGTGGATCTTCACGCCCGCCGGGGGTGACGCGGCTCCGCCGACCGGGTCGGAGCGGCGGCAGGCCATCGGATTGGCGCTGCTCGGGATGGCTTTGGCGGTCGCCACCGCGTGGGTGTTCAACGGGACGGCCGCGCATGTGGTGGGGCCGATCATCGTGGTGGCGGTCGGTGCGGCGCTGGTGTGGCGCGAATTCGACGCGGACGGGCCGAGATCCGTCATCGGGCTGCCCGCCAAACCCTCGGTGGTCACCTGGGCGCGCATCGTCGGCGGGGCCACCCTCATCGTGGTCGGGCTGGGCGTGGTGGTGCTGGGGCGGATCAACCTCAGCTCGCTCGGGTCGGCGCTGCTGGCGGTGGCGGTGACCCTGGTCGGGGCCGGGCTGCTGACCGTGCCGCTGTGGCTGCGCATGATGCGCGCGCTGAATGCCGAGCGCTCGGCGCGGATCCGCAATGACGAACGCGAGGAGATCGCCTCGCACCTGCACGATTCCGTACTGCAGACGCTGGCCCTGATCCAGCGGCAGGCCGGCGACCCGCAGGAAGTGGTGCGGCTGGCCCGCAGTCAGGAACGCGAGCTGCGCAAGTGGCTGTTCGAGGACACCGGGCCCGCGCAGTCCAGCCTGGCCGCCGCGCTGCGTACCATCGCCGGCGAGGTGGAGGACCAGCACGGGGTGAAGGTCACCCCGGTCACCGTGGGCGACGTGTCCATGGACCTCGACGACAGCGGAATCGGGCTGCCCAAGGAACATTTCACGGCGCTGCTCGGGGCCGCCCGGGAGGCGCTGGTCAATGCCGCCAAGCACGCCGGGGTGCCGACCATCGACCTGTACGCCGAGGTGGAGCCGCATCAGGTCAGCGTCTTCGTGCGCGACCGCGGCAAGGGCTTCGACCCGGACGCGGTGTCGAAGGACCGGCAGGGCGTGGCCAAATCCATCCACGCCCGCATCGAACGCCGCGGCGGGCACGTGGAGATCAAGTCCGCGCCCGGCAACGGCACCGAGGTGCGAATCTTCATGCCGCGCAAGGACGGTGGCGACGAACGGCTGGTGGTGCAGACCGACACCCCGGAAGACGCCACCCAGCTGTGAGCCGCGGAGTGTGGTACCGATGGGGTCAGGGTTCGGTTCGGCGTCAGGTGAGGAGTCTTAGGTGAGCGTCCGGGTCTTTCTGGTCGACGATCATGCCGTGTTCCGGTCCGGGGTGCGGGCGGAACTGAGCCGCGAATCCGATATGGAGGTCGTCGGCGAGGCGGGCGGGGTGGCCGAGGCCATCGCCGGGATCAAGACGACCGCGCCGGACGTGGTGCTGCTGGACGTGCACATGCCCGACGGGGGCGGGGTCGCGGTGCTGCAGGGCATCGATCCGGGACCGGTGTGCCTGGCGCTCAGCGTCTCCGACGCGGCCGAGGACGTGATCGCGGTGATCCGGGCGGGCGCGCGCGGGTACGTCACCAAGACCATCTCGGGGCCGGAGCTGGCCGACGGGATCCGCCGGGTCTCCGGTGGCGACGCGGTATTCTCGCCGCGGCTGGCCGGCTTCGTACTGGACTCCTTCACCGGCAGGTCGCCGGTGCCCGAGCCCCCGCTGGACCCGGAACTGGACTCACTGACCCCGCGCGAGCTCGAGGTGCTGCGCCTGCTGGCGCGCGGCTACACCTACCGCGAGATCGCGGAGACCCTGTTCATCTCGGTGAAAACGGTCGAGACGCACGCGTCGAACGTACTGCGCAAGACCCAGCAGTCGAACCGGAACGCCCTCACCCGCTGGGCCCACCGACGTCGTATCGACTGAGCTCCCCCGCCTCCCCGAGCCTCCAGCGCCCGGCTGAGTGCCGTTGCCCGTTTCGCATGCGTGCCGGCGGTTGGGTGCCGAACCGATTTCGAAGGTACCCGACGAGTTACCCTCGCCGCGCGAAATCAGTTGTCGCTTTGGGCGTCTGAAAACCTCGGCGGCCAGCAGCCGCTAGATCACGACCAAGATCACGATGATGATCAGCAGGCCGATGAGCAGGCCGATCGCCACCGCGAGCGGGCCCGCGTTCGGGCCCAGGGCGCTCAGGTCGAAGCCCTTCGACTTGGGTTGCGGGGCAGCCGGAGCCGCGGCCGCCTGCCGCTGCGGGCGGGGGAGCGGGCTGGAGTGCGGGCTGCGCAGCCCGGCGGCGGAATTGCGGGCCGCCCAGGCCGGGATCGTCCCGTCCTCGGTGCGGACCGGCGCGCCCAGGATGTAGGGCGCGGTGCCGGGACCGAAGGCGGCGGTGAGGATTTCGTTGCGCGCCTCGGTCATGGTGGGGCGGCGCTGCGGGGCCGGCTCCATCATGTGCAGCAGCACCTCGGTGAGCGGGCCGCTGCGGGCGGGCGGGGTGATCTGGGCCATGGCGGCGCGTTCCACGATGACATCGCTGTCCTCGTCGAAGCCGTAGGGCGGCCGCCCCTCGATGGCGGTGTACAGCGTTGCGCCGAGGGAGAATACGTCGCTGGCGGTGGTGGGGCGGGCGCCGCGCGCGACCTCCGGCGGCAGGTAGGCCGGGGTGCCGGTGATGACGTCACCGATCTCCTCGGTGGCGTCGTTGGCGCCGCTGGAGATGCCGAAGTCGCTGAGCTTGACCTTGCCGACCTCGTCGCCGCGATCGGCGACCAGGATATTGCCCGGCTTGATGTCGCGGTGCACGATGCCGGCGGCGTGTGCGGTCGCCAGCGCGTCCGCCACCTGCGCGCCGATCTGCGCCACCTCGATCGGGGACAGCTGATCCACCAGCGCAAGGGCTTTGGCCACACTGCGCGAGGGCAGATACTCCATCACCAGCCAGGGCTCACCGGCCTCCAGCACCACGTCGTACACGGCGATGGCGTGCTCGTGCGACAGCTTGGCCGCCACCCGGCCCTCGTGCATGATCCGGCTGCGGACCTCCTGCGCCTCCTCCTCGCTGAGCCCCTGCGTGGTGAGGACCTGCTTGATGGCGACATCGCGGTGCAGCAGCCGATCGGTCGCCAGCCACACGGCACCCATGCCACCACCGCCCAGCTTCGACTGCAGGCGGTAGCGGCCGGCCACCAGATAGTCGGGGCCGACAATGGGACGGGCGCGTTCGGTCACGGGTGCAGGGTAGCGGAAAACCATCTTGACTGGCCTGCTTCGAAACCCGAGGTTTGCTGGGCATCCGGGTGCAGACCTGGGTATTTCTTCCAGACCCATACGGACACAGCGCGTTTCGCTTCTCGGCGCCCGCGCGCCCGGCCTGGAGAGAATCTTGCGGGCCTGCTGGCTTTCCGGGTGAAACTGACCGAACGGCGACAGTCACCGCCGCCGCGACAGTCCTCGGAGGCTCGCGCGGACCCGCCTCTTATCACAATGTGCAGTGAAGGGGCCCGCCCCTATTTTTCGGGGGTTTCTTTTTGTGGCCTTGGACTCGATGACTCGTCATATTCGTGAACATGTCGCACGCTACTGAGCGAACTCTAATTCCGAACCTGTAATTCGCCGGCCGGCCGTCACGCGAATTGCCTTATATGGTCGACCTCTACTGCGGTGGCGGGTTTCGGGGCGGCGCCGCAGCTGGCCTGGCGAGGCGAGTAGGCGAGGGTGCGGGTGGTGACCAGCCAGCTGCGCCCATCGCGATGGGTGACCCGGGCCGCGCCCGCGAAAGTGGCCGGGTCGGTCGCGTATTCGGTGTCGCCCGGGGCCGGTTCGACGGTGAGGTCGTCGATGCCCGCGGTCGGATCGGCGTCCCCGGGGACCGTGGTCGCCAGCCCGCTGTCGTCGAGGAGCGGGGTGGTCAGGGTGTAGGAGGCATCCGCGATGCGCTGGCGGACCGCGACTTCCGCGACCTGCTCGACCGGGGTGTAGCAGCTGCGGCCGCGCAACCCGGTGAGCGAGACCTCGCCCTTGTCGGCGGCGGCGAGCATGGCGTGGGCCGAATCCTCGTCCAGGCGGCCGTAAGTGAGCCCGGTGGGGAGGACGATGACGGCGGGGGCGAAGCGGTGGCCGCCGGTGTGCGAGCACTCCCACACCCGGTCGGGGTGGGCGGCGGACAGGCTCGCGGCGATGGGGCGGCCCAGCAGCGCGCAGCACTGATCGCGTTTGCCGTGCGCGCAGACCAGGACCAGCGGATCCGTCACGGCCGCACCGATTCCCGGGGCCGGGCCGTTGAGCAGGTGCAGGTCCAGATCCAGCAGCTCACGCAGGTCACTGATCTCGAGGCGCTCGCACCAGGATCCCTCCGGCCGCGAACTGGCGAGCAGAACCGTTCGCACACCCGTGAATTCCTGGCGCCCGGGCCGCCGGATCAGGGTCGGCCGGACGTGCGCCGCCTTGGTGCGCGCCGCCAGTTCGGGCGTGATGTCGGGCCCGAGCACCTCGTCGCCGATCACATCGCGACCCCACGCCCCGGGCTGCTCGACGCACAGCCAGCCGGTGATGCGGGTCGCGCTCCCGGGTAGCGGGACCTCCAGCGCCGCAGCCGAACACGACAATCCCTCGAACCCCGTCACAATGGCTTCCCGTCGATCAGCTTCCGGATCACCTGCGCCAGCCGCCGCGCTCGCGCCTCCGGCCGCACCGCGCTGCCCAGGTGGTAGCCGACCGCGATGCGCGACTGCGTGGGCAGCGTTTCGAAGAAGGTCGCCGCCTCCGGATGCCGGGCCAGCGCCGCGAGGAAATCCTCCGGCAGATCCCGGCCGACGGCATTGTTCCAGCGGCCGTCCGCCCTGGCCCGGTCCACCTCGGCCTGCCCGGCCGGATGCATGAGCCCGGTCGCGATCAGTTCGTCCACCAGCCCGACATCGCGCTGCGACCACTGGCTGCGCGGGCGGCGCGGCGTGAAACCCATGACGAAGAAGTCCTCGTCGAGCTTCTTGGACTGCCCGTCGATCCAGCCGAAGCGCAGGGCCTGCCGCAGCGCGCCGTCATAGTCCAGCGAGGCGTACCCGGAGCCCTTCTTCGCGAACTTCAGCCAAATGCCGTCCACCGCTGCGTGATTGGCCGACAGCCAGTCCTGGAACGACTGCTCGTCGGGAAACCACAGCGTGGGACGCTCGGATGCGGACACCGTTCAACTGTAGATTCCGGCAGCTCAGTGCCCCAGAAAGGGGAGCACTTCGGCCTCGAACCGGTGGTAGCGGTCGCGGTGGATGCTGTGCCCGCACCCGAAGGTGCGAATCGTGCAATCGGGCAGGCTCGCGCGCACCTGCTCGAGCTTGTCCGGGTCCACCATGCCGCCGGGTCCGCCGCGCAGGAACAGCGTGGGCGCGGTGATGTCGGACAGCCCCTCCCACCACTCCGGATAGGGCTTGCGGAACTGCTCGAGCGCCACCCCGGTCATGGAGCGATCGAAGGCCAGCACCGCCCGCGGATGCCGGATGATGCTGGTGGTGGCGTGCCACAGTTCCGGGATCGACGGCAGCCTGCGCGTGAACCGCATCTGCTCGCCGCCGGAGCGCAGCGGCAGCGGCTGTTCCTCGATCACCAAGCGCCGCACCAGGTCCGGGCGTTCCATTGCCAGCCACGAGATGGCGTATCCACCGAGCGAGTGGCCGACCAGATCCACCGTTTCCAGTCCGAGCCGATCGCACAGCCGCAGCAGGTCGGCCCCGAATTCCGGGAATCGGTAGGAGGCGGTGTGGGCGCTGCGTCCGTGCCCGCGCAGGTCGGGGATGATCACCCGGCGTCCGCGCCGCACCAGCTGGGTGGCGAATCGATCCCAGGTGTGCCCGTCCCCGCCCATGCCGTGCACCAGCACCACGGGGGTGTCGCTGTAGAGATGCCCGCCCGTCGCGCCGGAATCCCGGTAGGCGATCCGGACGTCTTCGAACTCGACCCGGGTGACCGCTGACTCCACGATGGTCCAGAGTACGGATAGGGGTCCGGGCGGCGCCCCAGTTTGTGTGCAGCGCCATATCGATTTACCGATTCGGTTGCCTATTCATTCGGATGGCGAATGATGGCGAAACCCTGCACATCCTGGCGTGATATCCGCTTGCTACGGCATGTGAAATAGATCACTTTCACATTGTCGATAATCGGTCAACCGTGACGGTAGCGTCATTGCCCGATTCACCAATAGCTTTTCTGCCGGGGAAATATGGTTCTCAATGCTGCCGCCCCCGCGGTCGATCTCCAGGATCTCCAGGAACCGAGCCCGCCGCGGCCCACCTTCGCTACGGCGTGGGTCCTTCTACTAGCCGTACTCAGCGGGGCCTTTCTCGCCGTCCCCACGCTGCGCTACGACTTCTTCGGCGACGAACTGTATTTCGTCGCCGCGGGCGCGCACCGCAGTATCACCTACGCCGACCAAGGCGTGCTCATACCGCTGATGGCCCACCTGGCCGACGCCGTGGCGCCCGGCTCGGCGCCCGTGTTGCGATTGCCGGCGGTCCTGATGACCGCGGCCGCGGTCGTGATCAGTGCCGCGGTCGCCTACGAACTGGGCGGCTCGCGCACCGCGCAACTGCTCGCGGCCGCCGCCTACGGGGTCTCGCCACTCGCCGCGACCCAGGCCGTCCAGCTGAGCACCTTCTCCTTCGACGCCACCCTGCAGGCCGCCGTCATCTGGCTGCTGATCCGCTGGATCCGCACCCGCGACGACCGGCTGCTCGTCGCGCTCGGCCTCGTCGCCGCCATCGATCTGCAGGTCAAATGGTTCATTCCCACGATCCTGCTCTGCCTGGGCGCGGGCGTGCTCGTCGCGGGACCGCGGCAGCTGCTGTGGCGGCCCGCGCTGTGGCAGGGCGCGGCGATCTTCGCGGTCTCCGCGGTGCCCGGTCTGTGGTGGCAGCACACGCACGGCTGGCCGGCGCTGGCCATGAGCAAGGTGATCGGCGCCGAGCAGGACGCGGCCGGCGGCGGGCCGCTCGCGTGTATGCCGCAGATGATCGGACTGACCGGCTTGCTGGGCGGGCTGCTCGTCGGCTGGGCTTTCTGGTGCCTGGCCCGGCAACGCTGGCTGCGGCCCTACCTCTTCATGCTCGTCGCCTCGGCGCTGCTGGTGCTCGTTGTCCTCGTCGGGCACGGACGGCCTTACTACACAGCGGGATTCCTGCCCGTGCTGTTCGGCATCGGCGCGGCCTCGCTGCCCTACTCGGTGAACGACCGCGGCGGCCGCTTGCTGCGAGTCGTCGCGCCGCCGATCGTGGTGCTGTCGCTGGCCATCATCGCCGCGCTCGTGGTCACCCTGCCGCAGCCGCCCTCCCGTGTGCACGGCGCCATCCGGAACCAGGCCGACTTCGCCATGCGGACCAGCATTTTCGGCTCCTCGGGATGGTCCGATCTGACCGCGAAGGTCGCCGACGCCTACCGGCAGCTCCCGGAGGCGGAACGCCCGAAAGCGATCATCGCCCAGAACTATTGGCAGGCGGCCGCGATCCAGAACTTCGGGCGCGACTACGACCTGCCGCCCGTCTACAGCCCCAACCGCGGCTTCGGCTACTTCGGCCCGCCGCCGTCGGACACCGACGCCATCCTCTACGTCGGCCTCGACAGCGCCGAACCCACCCTGCGGCGGCAGTTCGGCGAGGTGACAGTCCGTGCGCACCTGAACATCCCGAACGGATTCCCCGGCGTGAACACCGATATCGCCATCGCGGTCTGCCGCGAACCCGTGCATCCCTGGGCCGAACTCTGGCCCGCCATGATGGATCTGCGCCTGCCGCTGGGCATTTGAGCGGCGCCTACTCGTAGAGCCCCTCCACATGCCAGGCGCTGTTGTAGCCGAGCAGGAGCAGCGCGCGCAGGCGGGTGGCGTCCTCGGCGTCCAGCTGCACCTGGGCGCGGGCGGCGAAGCCGTGCTCGAAACGGTGTGTCCACCAGCGATCGTCGACCGGCCAGGGTCCGGCCCAGCCGGTCAGCCGCCAGGAGCTGCTGCCCCAGTGCAGGTGGGCGGGATCGGCGGTGAACAGGCCGCGCTCGGTGACCCAGATCGGGGAACCGTCGGCAGCCTCCAGGCGCACCTCCGGATGATGGGTGAGCACCAGTGCCGGAGCGGGCTCGGGAAGCCGGCCGGGCCAGGGCTGGGCCGGATCGGTCGCGGGGACCGGCTCGTCACCGAGGGTGACCATGGTGATGCGCTCCCCCGGGCCGCGACCGCCGCTGAGCACACCCATGCGCACGGCGTCACCGCCCAGCAGGCTCTGCACCCGGATCAGCGCGCGGCGTGCCCGCTCCTCGTCCTCGCCGACCCCACCCCACAGACCGAGCTGCAGGGCGCCGGCCGACACCACCTCGACGGGTTCCAGGCGCAGGAGGGTGACGGCCGCGTTCGGGCCGGCATCCCAGTCGTCGTGTGCCTCCGGCGAATCGGGAGCAGCGGCGCGGGTCCGGCCGCGATCGAGGGCGCGGCGGGTGAGCCAGCCGTCGAGCTGCCAGCGAATGCGGTCGGCGGTGCTGTCCGGGGTGAGCGGTTCGGCGCAGCGCCAGATGCGGGAGAACTCCTCGCCCGCTTCGGTTTCGGCGTGGATGACCAGGCGGGTGCAGGCCACGGCGGCGGCGGACAGCTTGGTGTGCAGCTCGGTGGCGAGCAGGCGGCCCGCGAAGGCGGCCATGTCGACGCGGTCGATCGGGGGATCGCAGCGGTGCTCCACGGTCAGGTCGGCGGCGGGCAGGCGAGCGGCGGGCGGGCGCTCCGGGACCGCGCGGGCGCAGCGGTGCGCGATGATCGCGTCCGCGCCGAACCGCGACGCCACCTCGGCGGGGGTGAGGGCCGCGAAGTCGCCGATGCGGCGCAGGCCCAGCCGGTGCAGCAGATCCACCAGTTCGACGCGCTGCGGCGCGGCCAGCACCGGTTCCACCGCTAGCTCCGAAACCGGCATGGGCGCAAGGAATTCCGCGCCTCGGCCGGACGGGACCAGGGTGGCGCGGCGGGCGGCGAAGACCGCGGTGGACAGCTCGTCGGCAATGCCGATCTGGCATTCCACGCCGACCGCCGCCACGGCGTCCACCAGGCGCTCGGCGGCGGCCTCCTCGGAGCCGAAGAACCGCGCCGCGCCGCGCGCCGAGAGCGCCAGCATGCCCGGGCGCAGCACCTCCACGCCCGGCACGGTCGCGTCCACGGCCGCCACCACGGGTTCGAACAGACGGGCGTCGCGATCCGGATCGTCCTGTGCCACCAGCAGATCCGGGCAGCGGCCCTGAGCCTCCCGCTTCCGCAGACCCCGGCGGATCCCTTCCGCCCGTGCCACCGCCGTACAGGCCACCACCCGGTTGGCCGCGAGCACCGCCACCGCGCGAGTGGCCTCCGCGCCCGCCTCGGCGGCCGCCGCCACCGCGGGCCAATCCGGGCACCACACCACGAGCACCCGCCGCGCCTTCACGACCGGCCTGCTCTCGCGGCACTACCGCAGCGGTCGGCAGCCGGACGACAATCGCGGCGGTCAGCCCGCGACATGACGCCCGCCCACACCAGGGGGCACCCGGAAGGCGCGGGAAATCCGCTGCGCCGCAGGCGCTATCGCCTGGCCTGAGGTGGTCGGGGCGGCGGTCGGCAATCGGTCAGGACGCGGCATGACGCGCCGGGCGCAGTGGTTCGGGAGCGGCGGCGGGCCGGGCGGGGCCGGGGGTGGCGACCCATTCGACGCGGCCGTCGGCGGGGCTGAGGGCCAGGTGGCCGGAGCGGGGTTGGGCGGAGCGGCCGCGGACGGAGACGTCGAGGCGGACGGTGCGCAGGCGGCCGCAGCCGCGGCCCAGGCCGCTGTATCCGGCGACCCGGGTGTCGATGTGCAGGGCGGAACCGGACCAGGAACCGTTGGTCACCATCAGGGTGGAGTTCTTGCTGCGGGCGCGGGCGGCGAGGATACGGGCGCGGGACATGGGGACGGCGAGACCGTTCAGCCCGAGCACCACCAGGTCCAGGCCATCCAGCAATACGGAGGCAACTTCGAGCGGGTCGGGTCCTGGATCGGAGACCACCGCCAGCCGGTCGAGCCGGGCCCCCATCTCCGCGGCGGCCAGCAACCCCAGCCGCGGCAGCCCGACCACCGCGGCATGCCCCCCGGAGCCCGTCACCGCGGCCAGCAGCCCCGAGATCAGCGACCCCGCGCCGTTGTAGACGACCACCGACCCCTTGGCCAATCCGCCATCGGGTAAAAGGTTTTCGAGCGCCCCCGGCACCGGCAAGGACTCCCGTCGCGGCTCCTCGGACACGGGCACATGGGCCGCCACCTCGGCCCCGCGCGCGGGCACGGCGGCCATCCGCCGCCGCAACTCGGCCAACTGCGCCCGCCTGGCCTCCGCAGCCGCACCCATCCAGTGACCACCTCTCCCAGTCGACGGGACCCAACCCTCGGCAACGCAAGCCAGCACCGAGCCAGCTACCTAACATAATCGAAAGTTTGTTCGATCAATGCACAGTAGAACTCGAATCCCAGGACGCGTCAAGAGGCGTGTGATCAAGCGTCGTATCCGTCACGCTGCCCGAGCGTCAGGAGTACCGCCGCGACCGGCGTCACGCGAGGTGGTTGCGGAGCCGGGCGGTCATGAGGGGGAGGACCTCGGGAAGCTTGGAGGCGGCGACGTGACCGGTGCCTGGAATTCGCCGTGCCGGGTTATTTCGATGCTGGTGCCTGCCGGAGCTTCGGCCTTCGGCGCACCCGCGGCTGCTCGAGGCCGACAACATCAGGTGGGCAACGCTTTTCCCGCGTGACACCCACCCGGGTGCGGCCCTGAGCAGGGCGGTTCCCGGGTCAGCGGGTGGTCACCAGTAGGTGCCCGGGACCAGCCGGGCCGCGCGGCGCAGGGCGGTTCCGGTGACGCGGACCGCGGGCGGGACGGTGCGGCGGCGTTGCGGGACAACGATGTCCACGTCGGCCGTCTCCGATTCGGGCACCGCCTCGCCCTTGGCGGCGGGGGAGTCGGGGATGGCGCGGTAGTAGCGGTGCAGGACCCGCTCCTTGATGCCGGGCGCGAACATGGAGCCGTACTCGGCCAGGGTGCCGAGCGGCACGTCGATGCGGCGGGGGCGCTCGGTGAGGGCCCGCACGATGAGCGCCGCCGCCCACTCCGGGGATTGGGTGCCGGTGCCCTGGTCGCCGCTCGGGGTGATCATGGGGGTGCGGACCAGCGGCATGTGGATGGTGGTGAAAGTGATGTTGCTGGAACGCATTTCGGCCGCGGTCACCTCGGCGAACTTATCCAGGGCGGCCTTGCTGGCCAGGTAGGCGGCGAAGCGCGGGGTGGCGACCTGGACACCGGCGCTGGAGATGTTCACGATGTGACCGTCGTGGCGCTCCCGCATGCCGGGCAGCAGGCCCAGGGTCATGCGCACCGCGCCGAAGTAGTTGACGGCCATGGTGCGCTCGAAGTCGTGCATGCGGTCGGTGGAGCGGTGCACGGCACGGCGGATGGAGCGGCCGGCATTGTTGACCAGCATGTCGACGTGCCCGTGGGTGTCGAGTACGGCCTGCAGGGTCCGGTCGACCGAGTCCTGGTCGGTGACATCGCACGGGTAGCCGAACGCGGCGCCGCCCGCGGCGGTGATCTCGTCCACCACGGTGGACAGCTCATCGGCGCGGCGGGCCAGCAGGATGACGACCGCGCCCTTCTCGGCGACGGCGAGCGCGGCCGAGCGGCCGATGCCGGAGGATGCGCCGGTGATGACGACGTGCTTGCCGGCCAGATCGCGGCGGGCGCGCCGTCGGGCCAGGTAACCGGTGCCGTTGTCGCCCGGGGTTTCAGTCATCGCTGCTCCCTTGCAGGTGGAATTGCCTGTAACTTACTCCAAAGTAAGTTAACGCGCCACGGTGTGGTTGCCCACCCCCGAATCGGCCTCCGGGGATTTGGTGCGTGCCGCTGTAGAGACCAATCGGTTTCGAATGTATGTTCGATACTCGAGACCGGTCGGATTGCGGAGGAGGTGCGTCATGGGCTGGCACAACGGCCCGCCTTCGTGGGCGGAGATGGAACGGGTGCTGTCCGGACGGCCCGATCCCGCGCGCAGGCCGGTCGACGGCGACGGCGGCGACAGCCCGGCCTGGTCGCGGAAGCGGGAGAAGTACGAGGCCGGAGAACTCGGGCGGGTCGCGCGATCGGCGGTGCCGTACGCCGAGCTGCACACGCACTCGGCCTACAGCTTCCTCGACGGCGCCAGCCAGCCCGAAGAACTCGTGGAGGAAGCCGTGCGACTGGGCCTGGAGGCCCTCGCGCTGACCGACCACGACGGGTTCTACGGCGTGGTGCGGTTCGCGGAGGCGGCGCGGGAATGGCGGATGCCGACCATCTTCGGCGCCGAGCTGTCCATCGGCACCGCGGCCCGCGCCGGTGCGCACCTGGCGCCCCGCGGGCGGCGGCGCGGTCGCGAATCCGAGTCGGACGCACTGAATTCCGAGCCGCGCACCGGCACACCCGACCCGGCCGGACCGCACCTGCTGGTGCTGGCGCGCGGGCAGGAGGGGTACCGGCGGCTGTCGCGGGAGATGGCCGCCGCGCACATGGCGGCGGGGGAGAAGGGCATCCTGCGCTACGACCTGGAACGGCTCACCGCCGCGGCGGGCGGGCACTGGCACATTCTCACCGGCTGCCGCAAAGGGACTGTGCGACAGGCGCTTCGGCAGGGCGACGCGGCGGCCGAGGCGGCGCTGCGCGATCTGATCGAACGGTTCGGGCGCGAGCACGTGAGCGTGGAGCTCACCCACCACGGCATCCCCGAGGACGATGAGCGCAATGCCCGGCTCATCGCCCTCGCCGACCGGGTCGGGCTGCCCGTACTCGCCACCACCGGAGCGCATTTCGCGGCCCCGCCGCACCGGCGCCGAGCCATGGCGCTGGCCGCAATCCGGGCCCGCTCCAGCCTCGACGACATGGCCGGCTGGCTGGCCCCCACCGGCGGCGCGCACCTGCGCTCCGGCGACGAGATGGCGCGGCTGTTCGCCGCCTGCCCCGAGGCGGTGGCGAATGCCGTTGCGCTGGGCCGGGACTGCGCGTTCGACCTGCGGCTGATCGCGCCCCGACTGCCGCCCTTCGACGTGCCGGACGGCCACGACGAGAACTCGTGGCTGCGCGAGCTCACCCTCCGCGGCGCGGCCCGCCGCTACGGGCCCCGGGCCGGGAGCCCGGACGCCTATCGGCAGCTGGAACACGAACTGGACGTGATCGCCACCCTGAACTTCCCGGGCTACTTCCTGGTCGTGCACGACATCGTCAGCTTCTGCCGCGACAACGACATCCTCTGCCAGGGCCGGGGTTCCGCGGCCAATTCGGCGGTCTGCTACGCCATCGGCATCACCAATGTGGACCCGGTCGCCAACAAGCTGCTGTTCGAACGGTTCCTGTCGCCGGAGCGGGACGGGCCGCCCGACATCGACGTGGACATCGAATCGGATCGGCGCGAGGAGGCCATCCAGCACGTCTACGCCAAGTACGGGCGCGAATACGCGGCGCAGGTGGCCAATGTGATCACCTATCGCGGGCGCTCCGCGGTGCGGGATGCCGCACGCGCCCTGGGCTTTTCGACCGGACAGCAGGACGCCTGGAGCAAACAGGTGAGCCGCTGGACGGGCGTGGCGGAAGAGCAGCACACCGACATCCCCGGCGACGTCCTCGCGCTGGCCGGTGAATTGGAGGGTCTGCCAAGGCATTTGGGCATCCACTCCGGCGGAATGGTGATCTGCGACCGGCCCATCGCCGACGTGTGCCCGACCGAATGGGCGCGCATGGCCGATCGCAGTGTGCTGCAGTGGGACAAGGACGACTGCGCGTCGGCGGGACTGGTCAAGTTCGACCTGCTCGGGCTGGGCATGCTGTCGGCGTTGCACTACATGATCGACCTGGTGGCCGAGCACAAGGGGCACACCGTCGAACTGCATCGGCTGGACCTGGGCGAGGAAGCCGTCTACGACATGCTGTGCCGCGCCGACTCCGTCGGCGTCTTCCAGGTGGAGTCCCGCGCGCAGATGGCGACCCTGCCGCGCCTGAAGCCGCGGAACTTCTACGACCTGGTGGTGGAGGTGGCGCTCATCCGGCCGGGACCGATCCAGGGCGGGTCGGTGCACCCCTACATCCGTCGCCGCAATGGCAGGGAGAAGCCCGATTACGACCATCCGGCACTGGAGAACGCGCTGGAACGCACTCTCGGCGTCCCGCTGTTCCAGGAGCAGCTCATGCAGATGGCCGTGGACGTCGCCGGATTCACCGCCGCCGAGGCCGATCAGCTGCGCCGCGCCATGGGATCCAAGCGGTCACCGGAGAAGATGGAACGGCTGCGGGCCCGCTTCTATCAGGGCATGAAGGACCTGCACGGCATCACCGGCGAAGTGGCCGACCGCATCTACGAGAAGGTGTACGCCTTCGCGAATTTCGGTTTCCCGGAAAGCCATTCGCAGAGTTTCGCCTCACTGGTGTTCTACTCGGCGTGGTTCAAGCTGCATCACCCGGCCGCCTTCTGCGCGGGACTGCTGCGCGCCCAGCCGATGGGGTTCTACTCGCCGCAGTCGCTGGTCGCCGACGCGCGACGGCACGGGGTGGTGGTGCATGGGCCCGACATCAACCACAGCCTGGCCGAGGCGACCCTGGAGGCACAGGGCCTGGAGATCCGGCTGGGGCTGGCCGCGGTCCGGCACATCGGCACCGAGCTGGCCGAACAGATCGTGGCCGCCCGCGAGATCGGGCCCTACACCACGTTTCTCGACCTCACCGGGCGCGTGGAGCTGAGCGTGCCACAGGCCGAAGCGCTGGCCACCGCGGGCGCGCTGACCAGTCTCGGCGGCACCCGCCGCGAGGCGCTGTGGGCGGCGGGCGCGGCCGCCGGGGAACGGCCCGACCGGCTGCCCGGCACCGGCGCGGCCACCGCCGCACCCGCCCTGCCCGGGATGAGCGCGCTGGAGCTGGCCGCCGCCGACGTGTGGGCCACCGGCGTCTCGCCCGGCAGCTATCCGACCGAATTCCTGCGCGAGCGCCTCGACGCGCTCGGCGTCATCCCCGCCGCGCAGCTGCTCGACATTCGTGACGGCACCCGGGTTCTCGTCGGCGGCGCGGTCACCCACCGGCAGCGTCCGGCCACCGCGGGCGGGGTCACCTTCCTCAACCTGGAGGACGAGACCGGCATGGTGAACGTGGTCTGCTCGGTCGGCCTGTGGGCCCGCTACCGCCGCCTGGCCACCACCGCGCCCGCCCTGCTCATCCGCGGGCGGGTGCAGAACGCCGAGGGCGCGGTCACCATCGTCGCCGACCATCTGCAGCGCATGGACCTGCGCATCGAGGGCCGTTCCCGCGACTTCCGCTGAACGCGGCCGCCGGCACCATATTTCGGTTGTCGCATCGAACGGCGCGCCCGCGCTTCGGGTGAGAGGCAGCGCGCGCCAAGGGTTTTCGCCTGAATTGGCGAACGGCTAGAAGTCGCCGCCGCCGGAATCGCCGCCGCCGCCGAAGTCACCGCCGCCACCGGAGTCGCCGCCACCGAAATCGCTGCCGCCGCCGAAGTCGTAGTCGCCGCCGCCTCCGCCCCACTCCTGGGGGCCGGGGTCGTAACCGCCGTAGCCGCCGGATTCGGGGGGCGGGCCGTATTCCGGGCCGCGGTCGCGCTCGTGTTCGCCTTCCATCCGGCCCAGTTCGTAGCCGAGCAGGCCGCCGCCCAGGGCACCGCCGACCGCGCCGAGACCGGCCGCAGCACCGGGGCTCATACCGGGACGGCCACCGCCGTAGGGCGGCGCGGGCGGGCCGCCGTAGCCCGGGCCACCCGGGGCGTAGCCGCCGCCGAAACCACCGCCGCCGAACGGGGCGGGCGGCGGCGGGGTGCCGCGGCGACGGCGGAGGAACGCGACGACCGCCGCGACGATGCCGCCGATGACCAGGATCGGGCACAGCAGGCCCAGCCAGCCCCAGCCGCTGCTCTTGCTCTCGGGCTTGGCGGCGGGCTGGTGCGCGGGGGCCGGGTTGCCGGCCTTGACGCTGGTGGGCGCGGCCTGATCGGCGGCCGTCTTCAAGGCGCCCAGCGCCGCGATGGTCGCACCCGTGTAATCGCCGCTGCCGAGCGCGTTTCCGAAGGCGGTCCCCGCGGGCGTGGTGTCGCGGATGTGGGAATTCGCGCCGGTGCGGATGGTCAGCCACTTGGTCTTGGTATTGACGGCCAGCACCACGTCGGTCGGATTCTTGACGTGGGTCTGGGTCTCCGTGTCGAATTTGGCCCGATCGTCGGAGTACTTCTCGGTGGTGAAGATCTGTACCGGATCCGTCAGCTGCAGCGCGGCATTCGTCACCTTGGTGACATCGAGCACCTTGGAATCGTCGTGAACGGTGACCGGCCCGGCCGCGGCCGTACCCGTCGCCAGCAGGATCACCCCCGCCACCGCCGACAGCAGCAACAGCAAACGCTTGACCATCTGAACTTTCCTTCCCGGGCGACCTTCCTGCCGCCGCGGCATCGCCTGCGACACTACGACGTCCCCGCCTCGATCGCTGCCCTCGAGTCTGTGCGCTGTATCGCAGGCCCCGCCCGTTGACCCGGACCCCCTCCGCGACAATGGGGTCGGGCGCGGGAAGGGAGTGCGGCGTGTCGACAGTGGTCCGGGCGACCATCAAACCCGGCAGCAAGAAGGGGCCCCTGGTCGAGATCCTCGACGATGGCGCGCTGCAGCTGTACGTCCGCGCCCCGGCGGTGGAGGGCAAGGCCAACAAGGCAGCCATCGAGCTGCTGGCCGCCCACTACGGCGTCCCCAAATCCGCGGTCCGCCTGACCGGCGGCGCGACCTCCCGCTTCAAGCGCTTCGAAATCGACGACTGATCCCGGAGACTCAGACCGCGCCCGGAAAACCCAGCTGCCGCCAGGCCTCGTACACGGCGACGGCCGCGGCATTGGACAGATTCATCGAGCGCCGGCCCGGCAGCATCGGGATGCGCAGCTGCTCGGTGACGCGGGGATCGGCGAGCACCTCCTCGGGCAACCCGGTCGGCTCGGGCCCGAAGAGCAGCACATCGCCCGAGCGATAGGCGACATCGGTGCTGTGGGTGGTGGCCGTCGCGGTGAAGGCGAAGACCCGCTCGGGCCGAATGGCATCCCACGCGGCGGCGAGACTCTTGTGCACGGTGACGACGGCCAGGTCGTGGTAGTCCAACCCGGCCCGGCGTAGCTTCGGCTCGGATAGGTCGAAGCCGAGCGGTTCGATCAGGTGCAGTTCGCAGCCGGTGCCGGCCGCCAGCCGAATGGCATTGCCGGTATTCGGAGGGATGCGAGGTTCGAAGAACACGAGATGGAACACGGGCTCCAGCATCGCAGAGGGCCGGATAAGCTCGTCCGGTGACTCCAGCCCATGCCGCACCCGAGAGCCGTAGCAGTCGTGCGGGGGAGTTCGTCCGGGGCAATCTGCCCATACTGCTGGTAGCGGTGGTGCTGGTGGTGGCCGTGGTCTTCCTGGCCTGGGACCGCTGGCGGCGCGGCACCTTCTTCTTCGGCGGCGGGACGCTGCTGGCGGCGGCACTGCGGCTGATTCTGCCGACCGACCGGGCCGGTCTGCTCGCCGTGCGCAGCAAGGGTTTCGACGTCGCCTGGCTGACGGTGCTGGGCGGCGCGATCATCGCACTGGCCGCGACCATCAGCAGCCTCGGCGTCACCTAGACCGCGCCGAGGTCGGGGCCGCGACCGGAGTCGCGGCACTGAATGTTCGATCGGAGGGTGGCCGCGAACCCGCGGCGCTGGGGGATTGCTAGACCGAGGTTATGCGGCGGCCGAGTTCACGGCGCAACACTTCCTGGTCCGGGAGTCTGTGCAGGACACGGAGTATGGCCGGGCGAAGTTCACGCTGCTCGTCCTCGGAGAGCAGATCGACGAGATCGCGTAGATCCATGTCATCGAATGCGGCGGTCATGCCTGAATACATTACGGGTGCCGAGCCTTGCGCACACGTATTCCGGGCCGTCGGTTACGGAGGTGTCATGTGCGCGAAACCGGAAGCGCGTCACGGCAATTCGCGTGAAACGGACACGATACGCGAGGTAACGCGCCTCCGGTGAGGCAGCGGAGATGCAGCGGACGGGCAGCGTTGTTTCAGCGGTCCGACTCGCGCTGGGCGCGGGCCAGGTCCATCGTCTCCAGCATGAGCTTGCCGACCGCCTCGGTCTCGGTCAGGAACCCGTCGTGACCGTCCCGGGACCGGATGATCTCCAGCCCTTTGGAACCCGGCAGCAGATCGGCCAGCTCCTGCTGGGTACGCAGCGGATACAGTCGATCCGAGTCCACCCCGCCGACCACGCACGGCACCGGCGTGGACCCCAGCGCCGCCACGACACCGCCGCGGCCACGGCCCACGTCGTGGCGGTTCATAGCCTCGGTGAGCAGCACGTAGGTGGCCGGGTCGAACCGCGAGATCAGCTTGTCGGCCTGGTACTCCAGATAGCTCTCCACCGCGTAACGCCCACCCGCCCACGGGTCCTCGTCGCCCTGGGCATGGTTCTCGAAGCGGTGGTCGAGCTCGAACTCGGTGCGATAGGTCAGGTGCGCGATGCGCCGGGCGACGCCCATGCCGGTCATCGGGGCGCGCCCGGTGCCGTGGTAGTTGCCACCCTGCCAGTCCGGATCGGCCGTGATGGCCGCGATCTGGGTGGTCTGGGTGCCGATCTGGTCGGCGGTGCCGCGCGGGCCGACCGCCAGCACCAGGGCCGCCCCAACCCGTTCGGGCCGGGCGATCATCCATTCCAGCACCCGCATGCCGCCCATGGAGCCGCCCACCACGGCGGCCAGGCGGTCGATGCCGAGCAGGTCGAACAGCGTGATCTCGGCGGTCACCTGATCGCGGATGGAGATCTCGGGAAATCGTGCGCCCCAAGGCTTTCCGTCCGCCGCCAGCGAGGACGGCCCGGTGCTGCCCTTACATCCGCCGAGCACATTGGTGGCGATGACGCACCACTCGTGGGTGTCCACCGGCGCGCCGGGGCCCACGATGCCGTCCCACCAGCCGGCCTGGCCGTGGTGCACGTCGGCGGGGCCCACCACGTGCGAATCACCGGTCAGCGCGTGCTCCACGAGCACCACGTTGTCCGCGTTCGCCGATAGTTCGCCCCACCGCTGCACAGCCAGCGTGACATCGGGAATGACGGCTCCGGTCTCGAGCTCGACATCCCCGATGGCAATGCTGCCGAGCGTCCCGTCGGGCGGCGGCAGCAGCAGCTCCGCCGCGTGCCGGGACGTGTTCGATTCGATGTTCACGGTCAATTTGCCGCCGCCGTCAGTCCGGCGCGCAGATCCGCCAGGATGTCACCGATCCCCTCGATACCCACGGCCAGCCGGACCAGACCAGGTGTGACACCGGAAGCCAGTTGCTCGGCGGGCGTCAGCTGGGAATGCGTGGTGGAGGCCGGATGGATGACGAGCGAGCGCACGTCCCCGATGTTAGCGACATGGCTGTGCAGCACCAGCGCCTCCACGAACTTCTTGCCGGCGTCCACGCCGCCGGCCAGCTCGAAGGAGACGATGGCGCCGACACCCTTGGGCGCCAGCTGTTTGCCCCGCTCGAACCACGGGGAGCTGGGCAGTCCTGCGTAGTAGACCTTCTCGACGCCGGGCTGCTCGGTCAGGAACTCGGCCACGGCCTGGGCATTGGCCACGTGCCGTTCGACGCGCAGGCTCAGCGTCTCGATGCCCTGCGCGATGAGGAAGGCGTTGAACGGCGACACCGCCGCACCCAGATCGCGCAGCAACTGCACCCGCGCCTTGAGCGCGTAGGCCGGTGCGCCGAGATCGGCGAACACGGCGCCGTGGTAGCTGGGATCCGGGGTGGTGAAACCCGGGAAGCGGGACTCACCCGCCGCGTCCCGCACGGTCCAGTCGAAGTTGCCGCCGTCCACGATCACGCCCGCGACCGCGGAGCCGTGCCCGCCCAGGTATTTGGTGGCCGAGTGCACGACGATGTCCGCGCCCAGTCGCAGCGGCTGGATCAGGTACGGCGTGGCGACGGTGTTGTCCACGATCAGCGGCACGCCCGCCGCGTGCGCGACCTCGGCGATGCCGGGGATGTCGAGCACCGAGCTGCTCGGATTGGCGACGGTCTCGCCGTAGAACGCCTTGGTGTTGGGCCGCACGGCCGTGCGCCACTGCTCGAGATCGTCCGGATCCTCGACGAAGCTGACCTCGATGCCCAGCTTGGGCAGCGAGTAGTGCAGCAGGTTGTAGGTGCCGCCGTACAGGTGCGGGCTGGCCACGATGTGGTCGCCGGCCTGCGCCAGATTCAGGATCGCGTAGGTTTCCGCGGCCTGACCGGAGGCCAGCAGCAGCGCGGCCACACCGCCCTCGAGCGCGGCGATGCGCTGCTCCACCGCGTCCTGGGTGGGGTTCATGATGCGGGTGTAGATATTGCCCGGCTCGGCGAGCCCGAACAGCGCGGCGGCGTGATCGGTGTCGCGGAAGGCGTAGGAGGTGGTCTGGTAGATGGGCAGGGCGCGGGCTCCGGTGGCCGGATCGGGAGCCTGTCCGGCGTGAATCTGCTTGGTCTCGAAGGACCAGCCGGCCGGATCCAGGGTGCCGTCAGCCGAGACGGCCGCGGGCGCGGTCGAGTCACTCATGTGTTCTGCTCCAAAAACAAGGTCGCCGAATGGCGGAAGTTTGACGTTACCGAGAGGCGAATGGGCTTCGACAACAACACATTTCGGTAGACCTCCTAGTTGCGCTTGCGTTCGGCCTTCGAACGCCGGGTCTGCACCCGGAGCACCCCACCGCAGCTGGAGGGTTGCCGATCAGCAAGCCGGGGCCTTAACGCTGATGCTCTTGACCTGTTGCGCGATTCTAGCGGGCGGACGCCGCTGTTTCGGAAGTGGGGCTGGCCACAGCGGGCCCCGCGCAGGTGCGCACGAATTCGTGATACGCGCCGACCACGGCCTCCGCCATGCTGCGCGGTGACTCGATCAGACGCTCGTCGGCGAAGCCGGAATCGGAGTCCGATTCGGTGCCGGCCCGCATGATGGCGTGGAAGGTGCCGAGCAGCAGCCGAACTCGCAGATCCGCGACGGTGGTGCCGAGGCGTTCGGCCAGCACCTGCGCGGTCTGCTCGGTCTTGTTCTCGGTGGCGGCCATGCTGCACGCCCGCACCGCGGCGGTGGACCGGATGATGCGCTGCATCTGCTGGAACCAGCGGAAGGGCAGCGGTTCGTCGTGGTCGACGACGCGGTCCACAATGGACAGGAAGCTGTCCAGCAGCGCTTTCAGCTCGTTGCCGGTGCTCGGCTGCTCGCGCAGCGCGTCCGCGTGTGCCCGCGCCCAGTCGGCGATGGGCGCGATGACGATGTCTTCCTTGCTGTCGAAGTACCGGTTCACGGTGCGCGGCGAGACGTCGGCCTCGTCGGCGATCTGTTCCACGGTGGTGGCGTCGAAGCCCTGGGCGTCGCACAGCCGCAGGGCGACGTCGATGATCCGCGCCCGGGTCTGTTCCTTCTTCCGCTCACGCAGGCCCGGCCGGTGACGTGCGATCACACCGAGGTGAGTTGACAACTCCGACATACCTCCATGGTAGGGGTTCGGGCGCTTCTCACGTCCCATTATGCCAAATGTCGCAGCACGACAAATTTCTCTTGACGTCAATTGGCCTTGAGGGTCAAGATTGTCGAGGGTGTCCCGGACCGTCCGTGAGGAGACGACATGACCGCCGCGACAGAAACACTCGAAGACCGATCACACAGCTCGGACCAGCGCGGAGCCGCGCGCTGGTGGGCCCTGGGCGTACTCGCCATGGCCCAGCTGATGGTGGTGCTGGACGCCACCATCGTCACCATCTCCATGCCGTTCGCCCAGCGTGACCTGGGCATCAGCGACGGCGACCGGCAATGGGTGCTCACCGCCTACACGCTGATCTTCGGCGGCCTGCTGCTGCTCGGCGGCCGCCTCGCCGACTACCTGGGCCGCCGCCGCATGTTCCTGATCGGCCTGGTCGGCTTCGCCGGGGCGTCGGCGCTGGCCGGGCTCGCGCAGAACGGCGCGGAACTCTTCGCCGGGCGCGGGCTGCAGGGCGCGTTCGCCGCCCTGCTCGCGCCGGCCGCGCTGTCACTGGTGTCGGTCACCTTCACCGAGGCCAAAGAGCGCGCTCGCGCGTTCGGCGTCTTCGCGGGTGTGTCCGCGGGTGGCGCGGCCATCGGCCTGATCGTGGGCGGCGCGCTCACCGAATACGCCAACTGGCGCTGGTGCCTGCTGGTCAACACCCCGATCGCGCTGATCGCCTTCCTCGGTGCGCTCGCCTTCGTGGTCCGGGACGTGCCCGCGCCGCGCACCGGCGGCTACGACCTGCCCGGCGCGGTGACCGCCACGCTCGGCCTGGTCTCGGTGGTCTACGGCTTCAGCCGCGCGGCCTCGGACGGCTGGACCGCGAGCACCACCCTGGCCCTGCTGATCGCGGGCGTCGCGCTGCTCGCCGCCTTCGTCGCCATCGAGCGGCGGTCCTCGAATCCGCTACTGCCGCTGCGTATTCCGGGGGAGATCAACCGGGGCGGCTCGTTCCTGGTGGCGCTGCTGCTGCCGATCGCCATGTTCGCCATGTTCATCAACATGAGCTACTACTTCCAGATCACGCTGGGCTGGTCGGCGCTGAAGGCGGGGGTGGCGTTCCTGCCCTTCCCGATCGGCATCGTCGTCTCCGCGGGCGTCGCGAGCGGGTTGCTGCCGCGGATCGGGCCGCGGCCGCTGATGATCACCGGTTCGGTGCTGGGCATGGCCGGGCTGCTGTATCTGTCGCGGCTGAGCTTCGGGGACAGCTATGCCGGGGGCGTGCTGCCGGCAGTGATTCTTATCGCGCTCGGCATGGGCGGGCTGTTCGTGGCCATGCAGACCACGGCGCTACATCAGGTCGAGGAGCGTGACTCCGGTGTCGCGAGTGCGCTGCTCAATGCCGCGCAGCAGGTGGGCGGCGCGATCGGCACCGCGCTGCTGTCGACGATCGCGGTGCAGGTGGCCGAGCGGTTCGCGAAGAACAATCCGGGCGTCGACCACGTGATGGCCCGGGCCGCGATTCATTCCTATGACATCGCGTTCCTGATCGGCGCGGGATTCTTCCTGGTGACCATTCCGATCATCGCGTTCATGGTGCGGGACAAGCCGGAGAATCTGCTCGAAGGTTCCGAGCACGTGCACGTGGGCGTCTGACCCACCGACTATTCACCCGCGGGTCGCGGCAACATATATCCCGCGGTCCGCGGGTTTGGGGTTGCCGCGGGCCGCGGGTTTTCGCATCCTGGAAAGTGCGTAAAGTCACGCGAAAAGCTACTTATCGGTAACCGCACTGAATCCCGCACAGCGGGGGCCACCCGAGCGGTGAGATCGATAGCAGCAGTACGCTTGTCTTGCTTGACGCCACAGCGTACGTGGACTTGGCACCACAGGTCCCGTGCCGAGCGCCATGCGTATACGTTGTCTGTTGAACAGCTGGGGTCCGCTACAAGCGGTGCTCACCGGCCGTGCAATGGGAGCACCACCTTCCTAGGAGGACACGAAGATCCATGTCCAAGATCAAGGTTGAAGGGACCGTCGTCGAACTCGATGGCGACGAGATGACCCGGATCATCTGGCAGTTCATCAAGGACAAACTGATCAACCCGTATCTCGATGTGAACCTCGAGTATTACGACCTCGGCATCGAGTATCGCGACAAGACCGATGATCAGGTGACCATCGACGCCGCCAACGCCATCAAGAAACACGGCGTGGGTGTGAAGTGCGCGACGATCACCCCCGATGAGGCCCGCGTCACGGAGTTCGGTCTGAAGAAGATGTGGCGGTCGCCGAACGGCACCATCCGCAACATCCTCGGCGGCACCATCTTCCGCGCGCCGATCATCATCTCCAATGTGCCGCGTCTGGTTCCGGGCTGGACCAAGCCGATCATCATCGGCCGCCACGCCTTCGGTGACCAGTACCGCGCCACCGATTTCAAGGTGCACCAGGCGGGCACCGTCACCCTGACCTTCACGCCGGAGGACGGCTCCGAGCCGATCCAGCACGAGGTCGTCCGCATGCCGGAAGACGGCGGCGTGATCATGGGCATGTACAACTTCAAGGACTCGATCCGGGACTTCGCGCGGGCCTCGCTGAACTACGGCCTGCAGCAGAACTACCCGGTGTACATGTCGACCAAGAACACCATCCTCAAGGCCTACGACGGCATGTTCAAGGACACCTTCCAGGAGGTGTACGAGACCGAGTTCAAGGACGAGTTCGACGCGGCCGGTCTCACCTACGAGCACCGCCTGATCGACGACATGGTCGCCTCCGCGCTCAAGTGGGAGGGCGGCTACGTCTGGGCCTGCAAGAACTATGACGGCGACGTGCAGTCCGACACCGTGGCGCAGGGCTTCGGCTCGCTGGGTCTGATGACCTCCGTGCTGCTCACCCCGGACGGCCGCACCTGTGAGGCCGAGGCGGCGCACGGCACCGTGACCCGGCACTACCGTCAGCACCAGCAGGGCAAGCCCACCTCCACCAACCCGATCGCCTCGATCTTCGCGTGGACGCGTGGCCTGGCCCACCGCGGCAAGCTGGACAACACCCCCGAGGTGATCGGCTTCGCCCAGACGCTCGAGGATGTCGTCATCCAGACGGTCGAGTCCGGTCAGATGACCAAGGACCTCGCGCTGCTGGTCGGTGGCGACCAGGGCTACCTGACCACCGAGGAGTTCCTCGGCGTGCTGGACGCCAACCTGGCTCGCGAGCTGCGCTAGAAAAGAAGTTCCCCACTCTCGGGACTCTCAGGGGCAAGCCCCTGAAACCCCAAGGGCAAGAGGTTGTTCAGGGGCCACCCCTGAAACCCCAGGAGCGCAAGCTCCCACGCGCCGACGAACGTGAACAGCGCGAAGCGGTGAAGATGGCGGCCGGGACCACAGTCCCGGCCAGGACCATCCACCGCGCCACACGGGCACCTGCCCCCACCGGAACCGGTGGGTGGGCGGGTGCCCGAACTGTTTCCGGGGTTGTCCCGGCCGTGATCACGAAACGTTCACACGGTCCTTGCCAGCATGGCCGCGTGCCAACGGGTTAACGCACCCGGCCGGACGGTCAATACCCCTGTGACAGACGGGGTTCGGCCGCGGTACGCGCGGCGGCGAAGGAGGAGCGAGCGATGACGGCGATCGGTGGCGAGCTGCGCACTGTGGTGCGGGGCCGGGTGCTGGTACCCGGCGACGAGGGTTTCGAACAGGCGAGCACCCCGTGGAATCTCGCCGTGCGGCAGCGGGTTTCGGCGGTGGTGGAGGTCGCGGACGCGGCGGACGCCGCGGCGCTGGTGCGGTTCGCGGCGGCGGCCGAACTGCCGCTGAGCACGCGGGCGACCGGGCACAGCCCCGCCACGGCGGCGGACCGGACCGTGCTGGTGACGACCCGGGCGCTGGACGGGATCGAGATCGACGTCGCGGCGCGGGTGGCGCGGGTGCAGGCGGGGGTGGCCTGGCAGCCGGTGCTGGAGCGGGCCGCCGCGCACGGATTGGCCGGGGCCTGCGGCAGTTCCGCCGTGGTCGGGGTGACCGGGTACACGCTGGGCGGCGGTATCGGCTGGTTCGCGCGCAGCCGCGGCTACGCCGCGCACGCGGTGCGAGCGCTGGAGGTGGTGACCGCGGACGGCGATCAGCGCCGGGTGACCGCGGACTCCGAGCCCGACCTGTTCTGGGCACTGCGCGGCGGCGGTGGCGATTTCGCGCTGGTGACCGGCATGGAATTCGAATTGTTCGACGCGACCGAGCTTTTCGGCGGACGCATCCTGTGGCCGGCCGAGCGGACCGAGGCGGTCGTCGCGGCCTTCCGGCAGGCCACCGCGGAAGCCGAAGAGGGACTGAGCCTTTGGCTGACTCTCCTGCAATTCCCGCCGTTTCCAGAGATTCCCGAGATGCTGCGCGGCCGGACCATGGTGGCCGTGGACGTGGTCGCGCTGGGCGCGGTCACCGGTCCGCTGCGGTTGTTCGACGAGATTCCGGGTGCGGTGCTGGACACCCGGCGGCCGCTGGATGCCGCGCAGGTCGGCGGCGTCTGCATGGAGCCGACCGACCCCAGCCCGGCCCGGGTGCGCGGTGAGCTGCTCACCGAGTTCTCCGCGCGGGTGAGCGACGCGCTGCTGGCCGCCGCCGCGCCGCAGGGCGGGGTGGGGCCGCTCGCGCTGGTCCAGGTCCGGCACCTGGGTGGCGCGCTGACCCGGCCGCGCGCCGACGCGGGCTGCGCGGGCGGGATCGCCGAGCCGTACCTGCTGTCGCTGCTCGGCCCCGCGCCGACCGCGGACGTCGAGGCGGCCGTCGTCGAGCGCAGTGACGCTGTGGTGGATGCGCTGCGTCCGTACCTGAGTGGCCGGAAACCGTTCACCTACTTGGATTCCGGTGAGACCCCGGCCGCGGTCTTCGATCCGGTCACGCTGGCGCGGTTGCTGGAGATCAAGGACCGGTTCGACCCGGATGGCTTGTTCCGCAGCAACTTTCCCGTCATTCCGCCGCTCGGCGAGGCGGATCCCAGCCGGGTCGCCGCACCGGTCACGGTCTGACCGGGGGCGCGCGGGCAGCCCGCCGGGACCAGCGTCCCGGCGGTCGCGTGGCGTGGGCCGGCCCATGATCCGGGCCGGTCGGTGAGTGAAATCACCGGACCGGACGGTATCGGGACCGTTCGCCACTGTGTTGCGCTTGGTTGTGCCCGAATCCGTGTCCGCAGCCACCACCGCATCCGCCGACGAGATGAGCCTCGACGGGATGGACCGTCCCGTCGGCTCCGCGCCCGAGGCCTTCGGCTCCGCGCCCGAGGCCGTCAGCTCCGCGCCCGAGGCTGTCAGGCCCGAGGTTGTCAGCTCCGCGCCCGAGGCGGGGCCACGTGGGCGGTGGCATGTGCCCGCCATGCTGGCGCTGGCCCTGGGCGGGTTCGGGATCGGTACCACCGAATTCGTCACCATGGGTTTGCTGCCCGATATCGCCGGCTCCATGAAGGTCTCCGAACCGACTGCCGGACACATTGTTTCGGCCTACGCCCTGGGTGTGGTCGTCGGTGCGCCGGTGATCGCGGCGCTGTGCGCGCGGGTCCCGCGCAAGCGGCTGCTGATGGCGTTGATGGCGGCATTCACGCTGGGCAATGCGGCCAGCGTGATCGCGCCAGGCTTCGCGACGCTGACCGTGGCGCGGTTCGTCTCGGGCCTGCCGCACGGCGCGTACTTCGGTGTGGCGTCATTGGCGGCGGCCTCGCTGGCGCCGGTGGGGCAGCGTGCCAAGGCGGTTGCCGCAGTTATGCTGGGCCTGAGCGCCGCCAATGTCGTCGGCGTTCCTGCAGCCACCTGGCTGGGCCAGCACCTCGGCTGGCGGAACGCTTTCGTGGTGGTCGCCGTGATCGGCATCGCGACCGTCGCCGCCATCTCCCGCTTCGTGCCGGACCTGCACGGCATTCGCATGACCGACCCCCGCACCGAACTGACGGCCCTGCGCCGCCCCCAGGTGCTGCTCACCCTGCTGGTCGGCGCCGTCGGCTTCGGCGGCATGTTCGCGGTCTACACCTACGTCACCACCACTCTCACCGATGTGGCCGGCCTCCGCGTCGGCCTGGTTCCGCTGGTTCTCATGCTCTTCGGCCTGGGCATGGTCGCGGGCAATATCGCCGGCGGCGTCCTCGCCGACCGCGGCGTGGACCGCGCGATCCTCCTCTCCCTGCTGGCCATGGTGGTGATCCTCGCCGGATACGTTGTGGCAGCGCACAATCCCTATACCGCGGCCGTTGGCGCCTTCCTGGTCGGTGCATCCGGCGCGGCCCTGGCCCCCGCCCTGCAGACCCGTTTGATGGACGTGGCCCACGACGCCCAGACCCTCGCCGCCGCTCTCAACCACGCGGCACTGAATATCGCGAACGCGGCAGGTGCCTGGCTGGGTGGTCTGGTGATCGCGGCGGGGCTGGGGTACACCGCGCCCGCCGCCGTGGGCGCCGGTCTCGCGGTCCTCGGCACGCTGCTGTTCGGGGTGACCGTGGTTGCGGCGCGGCGCGGCGGTGTGCTGCCGCATTGACGCGGTGCGCCGGCCAGAAATAGCATCGCCCACGATGTATCTGGTCCGTATTTGCATCCATCACCCCGGGCGGTATCGGCGGCCGGGGCTCAGGCAGGAGATTGTCCAATGTCACCGAAATCCGCGGGATTGAAGAAGGTGCTGCGGGCCGCCGGTCAAGCGGCTCTGGGAGCCGCGCTCCTCACGGCTGGAACGGGTCACCTGACCTTCCAGCGCAAGGAATTTCGGGCGCAGGTCCCGCACTGGCTGCGCCTGGATCCCGACTTTGTCGTCGTCACGTCCGGTGTCGTCGAGATCGGACTCGGCGGGGCCCTGCTCGGTACCTGGAAGCAGCCTGCACGGGGCTTCCTCGGTGCTACGACCGCCGCCTTCTTTGTCGCGGTCTTTCCCGGCAACGTCGCGCAACTGGTCAATCGCGCTGACGCCTTCGGTCTCGACACCGACACCAAACGCGCGGTGCGGCTGCTCTTTCAACCGCTTCTCGTGGCCGGGGCGCTCGCGGCGACCGACGCCCGCGGACTGCTGCGCCGGGGCGAACAGTGAGATCGAGATAGCGCCCGTGGGCCGTGGAAATGTATGCGGCACACCGGTGTAAACCTCACATTCAGGATGAAAGACTCACAGCCTTCCTCGAGCGGAATTCACAGCGAACGGGGCTAATCTCGTCGAGTTATCGGCCGAATACGAGCGCTCTCGACCGGGCACCTTCTTCTTTTGCAGAAAGGACGTATCCGTCATGCGTGCTGTTCGAATCGCCGTGCTCGCCGGAGGTGTGCTGCTCGGACTGGCAGTGCCCGCCGTCGCCTCCGCCGACCCGGTGACCTGCGGTAGTGACCTCAACGGCTGTGCGATCAACTGTCGCCAGACCATCGGCAACCAGAACATCCGGCTCAATGACTGCGTCATGACCGACTCCGGCTGGTCCTGCAGCGCCTGTCTGTACAACTCCGAGACGTAGTCTCGCCCGCTGCCACGGTGCGGGCCGGCTCCGGCCCGCAACCCCGGCGCGAACATACACGATTGTATGTAAGTGTACGATCCTCCCATGACCAGCTCCGCCGTCTCGAAACCCCCGCGCCGCACCCAGGAACAGCGCAGCAGCGAGACCCGGACGCGACTGCTGGACGCCACCATCGACTGCCTCGTCGAGTACGGCTACGCCGGGACGACGACGCCGCGGGTGGCCGAGCGCGCGGGTGTGACCCGGGGCGCGCAGGTGCACCATTTCGGTTCCAAGAGCGAGCTGGTGGTCGCGGCGATCAGTCATCTGGCGCAGCGGCGCACCGAGGCGGCCATGCAGGAGATCCGGCGGGTCCGCAGCGGCGACGATCCGATCGGCGCCGCCCTGGAGGCCATGTGGGAGCTGCATCAGGGCCCGCTGTTCATCGCGGCCATCGAATTGTGGGTGGCCAGCCGCACGGATCGGGTGCTCGCGGTCGAGATGGAGAAGGTCGAGCCGTTCGTGAACAACGCGGTGCTGCTGGCCGTCGCGCAGTTGGTGCCGAATGAGCTGGATCGCAAGAACGTTCGCGATTTCGCCTACACCGCGATGGACACGCTGCGCGGAATCCTGGTGACCAACTTCATTTCTCCCGATCCCGAGCGGGCGCACCGGCGCTGGCTGCGGGCCTCGGCGCAGTTGCGCCTGGCGGCCGAGGCGCGGATGCCCGACTTCCGGATCGCCGACGAATAGCTGATCGATTCGGCCCGAAGGCCCTCGCCGCGGTGTGCGGCGGGGGCCTTCGCCGTTTGTGCGGGTGGGTCACCGCATCGGCGGTATGTCCAGGCGTACCGGCCGGAGCTGCCGATCTTGTGCTCGATGTCGATAATCGCAGCCCCCTCTTGCCTACTTACATACAGCTTTGTATGTTTGTTTTCGTTCCCCTATGTGAGGAGTTCGATGACGAACAAGGTCTACGTCGTCGGCGTCGGCATGACGAAGTTCGAGAAGCCGGGGCGGCGCAAGAACGAGGACGGCAGTGACTGGGACTACCCGGACATGGCCCGGGAGTCGGGGACCAAGGCCCTCGCCGATGCCGGAGTCGACTACCGCGAGATCGAGCAGGCCTATGTCGGCTACGTCTACGGTGAATCCACCTCCGGCCAGCGCGCCGTCTACGAACTGGGCCTGACCGGCATTCCGGTGGTCAATGTCAACAACAACTGCTCCACCGGCTCGACCGCGCTCTACCTTGCGGCACAGGCGATCCGGGGCGGGCTGGCCGACTGTACGCTGGCGCTGGGCTTCGAGAAGATGCAGCCGGGCTCGCTCGGCTCCACCTGGGACGATCGCGAACAGCCCATGGCGCGCCACATCATGGCGCTCGCGGAGATCTCCGAGGTGCTGTTCCCGGTGGCCCCGTGGATGTTCGGCGCGGCCGGGCGCGAGCACATGAAGAAGTACGGCACCACCGCCGAGCACTTCGCCAGGATCGGGTACAAGAACCACAAGCACTCTGTGAACAACCCGTATTCACAGTTCCAGGACGAGTACACGCTCGACGACATCCTGGGCTCGCGCATGATCTACGACCCGCTCACCAAGCTGCAGTGCTCGCCGACCTCCGACGGGTCCGGCGCGGTCGTCCTGGCCTCGGAGGAATTCGTGGACCGCCACGACCTGTCGCGGCAGGCGGTCGAGATCGTCGGCCAGGCCATGACCACCGACTTCCAGTCCACCTTCGACGGCAGCGCCAAGAACCTCATCGGCTACGACATGAATGTCCGGGCGGCGGAGCAGGTGTACGCGCAGGCCGGACTCGGCCCCGAGGACTTCCAGGTCATCGAGTTGCACGACTGTTTCTCCGCCAACGAGCTGCTGCTGTACGAGGCGCTCGGCCTGGCCCGGGAGGGCGAGGCCGGACACCTGATCGACTCCGGCGCGACCACCTACGGCGGCAAGTGGGTGGTGAACCCCTCCGGCGGGCTCATCTCCAAGGGACACCCTTTGGGTGCAACGGGTTTGGCGCAGTGCAGTGAGCTCACCTGGCAGCTGCGCGGCGCCGCCGGCAAGCGGCAGGTCGGCAACGTCACCGCCGCCCTGCAGCACAATATCGGGCTCGGCGGCGCGGCCGTCGTCACCGCCTACCAGCGCGCCGAACGCTGATCCGCACCCTCCATCCCCGACTACGAAGAGGTAATCCCGTGGGACACATCGAAGCTTCCAAGGACCTGACCGCCACCCCCGACGGCCTGTGGGCCGTGGTCTCCGACCCGCAGACCTGGGACAAATGGTTCTCCATCCACGAGCGCTGGATGGAGGAGCCGCCGGCCGTGCTGGCGCCGGGGGCGAAGCTGACCGCAAAGATCATGATGCTCGGCATGGCCAACAAGATCGAGTGGGTGGTCGAGCGCGTCGAGACCCCGAACAGGCTGGTGCTCAGCGGCACCGGCATGGCCGGGGTGAAGGTGCAGTTCGCCTTCGACATCACCCCCGAGGGCGCGGGCAGCCGCTTCTCGGTGTCCGGTGATTTCGAGGGCGCACTGATCAAGGGGGCGCTGGGCAAGGCGGTGGAGAAGGACGGCCTCACGCAGCTGGACAAGACTCTCGCCGCGCTCGATGCGCTCGCCACGGCGGCCTGACGGCGAGCGGACGCACGAGATGGCTTCCACCGCTGTCGAATTCGACGAGTCGGGGCTGGGTTCCTGGTCCGACGAGGAGGCGTTCGAGGTTACGCGCGAGCGGATCGCCGAATATGCCGCGGCCACCAACGATCCCATTCCCGCGCACCTGAAAGGCGATGCGGCTCCGCCGGTCTTCGCCATCGTGCCGGTCTTCGAGGCCATGATGATGCCGGTCATCGAGGTGGCCCCGATGAACATCTTCGGGCGGGTGGTGCACGGGGAACAGGACTTCCACTTCCACCGGCCCATCCGGCCCGGCGACAAGCTGGTGTCGCGGGCCAAGGCCATCGGGTTCGAGGGCAAGGACAACGGCTCGACCATCACCATCCTCATCGAATGCCGTTCCGAGGCCGGGGAACTGGTCAACGAGCAGTATCTGACCGCGTTCTTCCGCAATGTCGACGCGGGTAAGCAGGCGGGTGAGCAGGCTCCGGCGCACCGCTTCGATCCGGCACTGCTGGAGCGGGCGCCGCTGGCCACGGTGGCCGCGCACGTCGACGCCGATCAGACGTACCGGTATTCGCCGGCCTCCGGTGATCCGGTGCCGCTGCATCTGGACGATCAGGTCGCCCGGGACGCCGGCCTGCCCGGCATCATCGCGCACGGGCTCTGCACCATGGCCATGTCGTCGTGGGGAGTGCTGAACCAGGTCGCGGGCTCGGATGTGGCTCGGCTGCAACGGTATGCGGTGCGCTTCGCCAAGATGGTCTTCCCGGACGACGACCTGGAGACCCAGATCTGGAAGGTCGGCTCTGCCGACGGGGTCACCACCTACGCCTTCCGCACGGTCCGCGGCGACGACACCGTCCTCAGCGACGGCCTGGCCGAAATTTCCGACAACTCTTAGGGAGACAGTCATGGGTGCACTCGACGGACGGGTCGCCATCATCACCGGAGCCGGCCGCGGGATCGGCCGGGAACACGCGCTGCTGTTCGCGCGGGAGGGCGCGGCGGTCGTGGTGAACGACCTGGGCGGCAGCAATGCCGGTGAGGGCGCGGACACCGGCCCGGCGCACGAGGTCGTGGCCGAGATCCTCGCCGCAGGGGGGCGGGCGATCGCCAACACCGACAGCGTGGCCGACTGGCAGGGCGCAAAAAACCTGGTGGAGCAGGCGGTGTCGGAGTTCGGGCGGCTGGATGTCGTGGTGAACAACGCGGGCATCCTGCGCGACGCCTTCGTGGCGGGCATGGACGAGTCGCAGTGGGACGCGGTGCTGGCAGTGCACCTCAAGGGGCACGCGGCGGTACTGCGGCACGCGGCCGGGTACTGGAAGGAGCAGTTCAAGGCGGGCAATCAGCCGGTCGCGGCGGTGATCAACACCGCGTCCGCGTCGGGTACCACGGTCCCCAATGCGGGGCAGGCGAATTACGGTGCGGCCAAGGCCGGTATCGCCGCGCTCACCCTGGTGGCGGCCGATGAGCTGGCCCGCTACGGCGTGCGCGTGAACGCCATCGCGCCGATCGCGCGCACCCGGCTCACCCTGGCCACGCCGGGCATGGGCGAGATGATGGCCGCGCAGCAGGCCGGTCTGGAAGAGGGCGAGTTCGATGCCTTCAGTCCGGCCAATATCTCGCCGCTGGTGGCGTATCTTGCCACCGAGAAGTGTCCGATCACCGGCAAGGTGTTCGCGGTGCAGGGTGGCGCGATCTCCGAACTGGCGGGCTGGCACGACGTGAAGACCATCGAGACCGAGGGGCCCTGGTCCATCGACGATATCGCCGGTCGACTGCCGTAATCAGGAAGGCGGACAACGATGTTCGAATGGTCCGAGACCGATGAGCTGATCCGCGGCGCGGTGCGGAGCTTCATCGACAAGGAGGTGCGCCCGCACCTCGATGCCCTCGACAGCGGCGAGATGCTGCCGTATCCGATCATCCGGAAGCTGTTCGCCGAGTTCGGCATCGACGCGCTGGGCTCGGAGACGGTCGCCAAACTGCTTGCCAAGCAACGCAAGCGGGAGGAAGCGCTCGCAGCGGGGGAGCCGCTGCCGGAGAAGAAGGCGAAGGCCGGCGGCGACGGCGGGCCCTTCTCCGGGCAGGAATCGCTGATGGCGGTGCTCGTCAGCGAGCTGTCCGGGGTGTGCATGGGGTTGGTCACCGCCATGGGCGTGAGCATCGGGCTCGGTGCGACGACCATCCTCTCGCGCGGCACCCTCGCCCAGAAGGAACGCTGGCTCGCCGACATCGTGACCATGAAAAAGATTGCGGCCTGGGCGATCACGGAGCCCGACTCCGGGTCGGACGCCTTCGGCGGGATGAAGACCCACGTCCGCCGCGACGGTGACGACTACATTCTCAACGGGCAGAAGACCTTCATCACCAACGGTCCCTACGCCGACACCGTCATCGTCTACGCCAAGCTGGACGAGGGCGACGGCGCCCCCGAGTCCAAGACGATCGCGGCCAAGCGCGACCGCAAGGTGCTGACCTTCGTGCTCGACAAGGGCATGGAAGGTTTCACCCAGGGCAAGCCGTTCAAGAAGATGGGCCTGCACGCCTCACCCACCGGCGAATTGTTCTTCGACAATGTGCGATTGAGCCGGGACCGGCTGCTCGGCGAGACCGAGCAGCACGAGGGCGGCGACGGACGGGAAAGCGCCCGTTCGAGTTTCACCGCCGAGCGCATCGGCGTGGCCTTCATGGCGCTGGGCATCGTCAACGAATGCCACCGGCTCTGTGTGGATTACGCCAAGACGCGCAAGCTGTGGGGGCAGGAGATCGGCCGCTTCCAGTTGGTCCAGCTCAAGCTGGCCAGGATGGAGATCGCCCGGATCAATGTGCAGAACATGGTCTTCCACGCCCTGGAACGCTCCCGCGCCGGCAAGCCGCCGACGCTGGCCGAGGCCTCGGCCATGAAGCTGTACTGCTCGGAGATCGCCACCGAGGTCGCCATGGACGCCGTCCAGCTCTTCGGTGGCAACGGCTACATGTCCGAGTACCACGTCGAACAGCTGGCCCGCGACGCCAAGTCGCTGATGATCTACGCGGGCAGCAACGAGATCCAGGTGACCCACGTCGCCAAGGGACTGCTCGCCTACTAGGCGCGCATGAAGTCCGGGACCGCCACCAGTCGCCGGTGGCGGCCCCGGACGCCGTGTACCGCATGTTCGAAGTAGCGACCTACGGGACGGAGACGGGGCGCAGGCAGCTCTCCAGGGGCAGGATGATGGAGCAGAGGGCGGGCTTGCGGGTGGGGCGGTAGTCGGCGGGGACGCCGCCCTGGGCGGTGATGGTTTTGAACGCGGCCACTGCGTCGGTGGGGCGGCGGGTGAGGGTCGGGTCGGTTTTCGCGTCGACGGTGTAGAGGCCGAATCGCGGTGAGTAGCTGCCCCATTCGTAGTTGTCGGTGAGGCTCCAGTAGTTGTAGCCGATCACGTCGATGCCGTCGGCCTTGGCGCGCTGCAGCCAGTAGACGGTGTCGCGCAGGTGGTCGGCGCGGTCGTAGCCGTCGCTGCGCGGGGCGGCGTTGTCGGTGGGAAGTCCGTTCTCCACCACGTAGATCGGCAAGCCCGGGAACTTCTCGGTGTAGGTGCGCAGGTCGTAGTAGATGCCCTCGGGCTCGATGGCGTTCTTCCACAGCTCGTCGCCCAGCAGCGCGGTGCTCGGCAGGTGTGTCAGGGAGGCGCCGTAATAGAAGTCGACGCCGATGAAGTCGAGCTTGCCGCGGATGCGGTCGGCGAACAGCAGGTCGGTCAGGTTCTGCACGATCGGGTACTGCGCGATATTGCTGGTCACCCGCGCGCCGGGCTGGCGGGAGTGGATGTAGTCGTAGATCGCGGTGTGCGCCTGCACCAGCCGGTCGAACATCGGCAGCGCGTCGAGCACGCCGATGTCGCCGATCTTGATCGATTGCGCGACATAGCCCATGGGCTCGTTGATGGTCACCCACATCGGGTCGTCGGGCGCGTATCGGTCGACCACCTTGCGCATATTGGTGAGCCAGTCCGACACCATGCCCTGGTTCTTCCAGCCCCCGCGATCGGCCTCCCACCCGGGGATCACCCAGTGGTCGAGGGTCAGCATCGGCCGCATCCCCGCCGCGCGGATCTTCTGGATGACCTGGTCGTAGAAGCGGAAGCCGTTCTCGTCCCAGACATTCGGCTGCGGCTGCACCCGCGCCCATTCGATGCTGAGCCGGTACACCTTCAGGCCCATCCCGGCCGCCAGATCGATGTCCTCGGCGTAGCGGTCGTAGAAGTCGACCGAATTGCCGTACGGGTCGTGCGCCTTGCCGGAATTGGCGTACCGGCTCCAGTTGCTGTCCGGCGCATGGCCTTCGGACTGGAATCCGGCCATGGCCACGCCCCACATGAAGTCGGGGCCGAGCGACGGCACGCTGGTCGGCGCACCGCCGGCGCTCCCGGTCCCGGACCCGCTGGCACTGCCCGACCCCGAGCCGCTGGAACTCCCGGACCCCGAGCCGGCGCTTCCGGACCCCGAGCCGCTATCGGCCGGCGCCGCCCCGGCCACGGCAGACCCGCTGGACACGATGGCCAGTGCCGACAGGACCGAACACAGAACCCGCGCAGTTCTCATCTCAGCGAAATCTCCCACAGTGCTTCGGACGCGGCCCCTTGCCGCGCGGCCGGGTGGCCGTCCCGACTCTACTGGTCATACGTCCAACACGATGGTGTTTCACTCAATATCGGTTTGTCGGGGGCCGTGGCTAGGGTTCGAGGCGTGACCGATCGTGAGAGTTTCGCTCCACTGGTGTTCTTCGAATACGACCACAAACCCGGGCACTACTGCCTGATGCTGTCCGACAACCACATGCTCGCCACCGAACCCGTCTTCGCCGAATTCGGTTACGACGGAAACGGTTACGGCTGGGCCGGGGTGGCGCGGTCGGCGGTGGCGACCCAGGAGGCCGGGGTAGGGGAGCGGGTGAGCTTCGACCCCGAGGCGGGCACGTTCGTCGCGTACGGCCAGGACGCGCCGGCGCTACGGGCGCTCGGGGCGTTGCTGCGGGACGCACTCGCGGACCCGGCCGTACTCCGCGAGCTCATCGCCGCGGGCGATCCGGAGTGGTTCGACTGAACACCCGCTGATCGCGTGCTGCGATCAGCGGGCGGCACAAGGGATTTCGGCGCTCAGGGCTTGCGGGAGAGGGCGGCGGAGATCAGCTGCTCCCAGACGCTGAGGTCGTGGTGGTCGCTGCCGATGCGGGCCACGCCCTCGGCCGTGGGTTCGGGGCGCCAGAGGGAACAGGGCACCAGGCCCGGCTCCAGGATTTCGAGATCGCCGAACAGCCCCAGGATCTCCTCGTCGGTGCGCCAGCGGCCGCGGCCGAAGGTGGCCTGCAGCTTCTGCTCGGCGACCCGGGTCTCCTCGTTGAAGCCGGACCGGAAGTGGGAGATGTAGAGCATGCTGCCGGAAGGGATCTGGTCGGCCCAGTAGCGGACCACCTGCTCGGGCTTCTCGTCATTGTTGAGGTGGTGCAGGATGGCGCTGAAGATCACGGCCACCGGCTGCGAGAAGTCGATGAGCCGCTCCACCTCCGGATGGTGGCGGATGGCCTCGGAATCGCGCAGGTCGGCCTGGATCACGGTGGTGAACTCGTCCGTCTCCAGAATCGCGCGGCCGTGCGCCAGCACGATGGGGTCGTTGTCCACATAGACCACATGCGGCTCGGACTGGTGCCGCTGCGCCACCTGGTGCACATTGTCGGCGGTGGGCAGGCCGCTGCCGATGTCGACGAACTGCTTGATCCCGGCGCGCGAGATCTCGCCGATGGCGCGCACGAGGCAATTCCGATTCGCGTACGCGATATCCACCGAACCCGGCAGATCCTTGATGAAGAAGTCCCCGACCTCCCGGTCGGGCGCGTAATTGTCCTTGCCGCCCAGGAGATAGTCGTACACCCGGGCGATGCTGGGTTTGGACTGGTCTACTTGCGGTTGTTCCGTCATCTCTCCACACACCCCTGTCAGTATCGAATTGCCCTCCGCTTCGCTCCGGGTGGGTTCGCGGCCCTGGAGGTCTCGTTCTTCCCTCCCTGCGCTCCCCTGCTTCGCTCCTCCGCTCCGCTCCGCTCAGTCCAGAACGAGACGGGCCGCGAACCCGGCGACGTGGATCCGCCGTAATCCTATGTAACTGAACGAGTTCGGGTGCGCGGTTCCAGGTAACACTGGGCGTGCCTGCGAGCGTGGGTGATTCGGTGCCCGTCAGACGGCCCGCAAGCGGGTGCGGCTGGCGTAGACGTGCTCGGCGATCAGGGTCGCGATGCGGTCGGGCGCCTCGAGCATGGGGACGTGGCCGACATCGTGGACCAGGATGCGGTCCGCCGACTCCGGCAGTTCCTCCAGGAAACGGTGGGCGTACAGGCGATTCGGAATGATCCGGTCGTTCTCGCACATGAGCAGCCGCACCGGGGTGCGCAGCGTGGCCAGGTGCTCGAGGGCCGGGAATCGCAGCCCGCTCACCAGCATCGGCAGCATGGCCTTGCAGTGCATGGCCGAGGTGATGGCCGCCTCGATGCCCGCCCGCGAGGCCGCCTCGGTGTTCTTGGTGAGCAGCAGCGCCACCGCCTGCCGGACGAACCCGCTGTAGGCGACGGCGGCCGGCAGATGCTTGCCGATCTCCACGAACGGCACCATCGACAGGAACTTCAGCCCGACGCGAAGCTGCAGCGCGGAGGGGGTTTGCCAGCCGCCCGCGGGCGCGATAGCGGTGAGGGTGCGGGCCCGGCCCCGGCGGGCCAGCTCGAAGCCGACCCAGCCGCCGAGCGAATTGCCCGCGATATGGCAGGTGCGCCAGCCCATCTCGTCGAGCTGATCCTCGACCCGGTCGGCGAGGGCGCTGACATCGAGGTACCAGCCCTCGAGTTCGGGGCCGCCCCAATGCCCGGTGAAGGCCGGAGCGAACACTTCGCAATGGCTCGACATGCGCTGTGCCACCTGCTCCCAGCAATGCGGGGACAGCATGAATCCGTGCAGCAGGAGCAGTGGTTCGCCGGAGCCGGTGTGGAGCGCGCGGATGGGCGCGGGCGGGGCGGTGGGCCGGGTGGTGCCTGACGTCATCGTCGTCACCCCTTCCTGGACCTCGATGTCCGTGAAGAGAGTCGGTAAGCCGCATTGTACGGTCGTGAAGTGGCGAAAATCATCAGTACGTGCAACGTGAACGGGGTGCGTGCCGCGGCGGGCAAGGGATTGCTCGAGTGGCTGGCCGCGACCGAGGCCGATATCGTCTGCCTGCAGGAGACCCGGGCGACCGATGAGCAAACGCGTAGCGCGCTAGCGCCCGTGCTGGACGCCGGATGGTTCCTCAGCCATGCCGAACCGGGCCTGAAGGGCCGGGCGGGCGTGGCGATCCTGTCCCGGCACCAGCCCGACGCGGTGCGCGTCGGCGTCGGCCTGTTCCAGGATGGAAGCTGGTCTCCCGTCGAGGAATTCGCCACGCTCGGCCGCTATGTCGAGGCCGACTTCGAGGATCTCACCATCGCCAGCGTCTACGTCCACACCGGCGAGGCCGACACCCCGCTACAGGACGAGAAGTACCGCTTCCTGGACGCCATCGGCGCACGCATGCTGGCCCACCCGGGCGAGTTCGTGATCATGGGCGACTGGAATGTCGCGCACACCGAGCTCGACATCAAGAACTGGAAGGGCAACGTCAAGAACGCGGGCTTCCTGCCGCAGGAACGCGCCTGGGTGTCGTCCATGCTGGCCGCCGGCTACGTCGACGTGGTCCGCGAACTGCACCCAGGCGTCCCCGGCCCCTACAGCTGGCACTCCTACCGCGGCCGCGCCTTCGACAACGACGCCGGCTGGCGCATCGACTACCAGCTGGCGCGCGGCGCGATCGCCGCCCGCGCCAAGCAGGCCGTGGTCGAGAAGGCCGCAACCTACGCCGAACGCTGGTCCGACCACGCGCCGGTGACGGTGCAGTACCGATGAAAAAGCTCTCCAAGCAGCAGAGCGCCTGGCTGACGCTGGGGGTGGCCGTGCTCGCGCTGATCGCCGCTATCGTCGCCAACCGGATCAATACCGACCATCCGAGCAACACGGGTAGCGCCAAATCCGTTGTCACATCGGTGGTCAAGACGACCGCAAAGCCGGGTGGTGTGACACCGGCTCCCGGCGTGGCCGATCAGGCGGCCCCGCCTTCCAAGGTGGCCGGCGTGCCCGATCAGGCGTACAAGACCCTGGTCGAGATCGACGCCGGTCGCTGGCCGGGCTCCGCCAACGCGCCCGGTACCCACGGCGGCGACACCTGGAACAACCGGGACGGTAGCCTGCCCCGCAAGGACGCCTCCGGCAAGGCGATCAGCTATCAGGAATGGGATGTGAATCCCAAGCAGCCCGGCCAGACCCGTGATGCCGAACGCATCATCACCGGCAGCGACGGTTCGGCCTATTACACGGGGGACCACTACAAAACCTTCACGAGGATGCGCTGAATGACCGAGCCGATGCCGTTGTCGCAGTTCCTCTCCGCTCCCGCCGAAGATATCGCCGAGCGCCGGGCTCCCGCTCCGGTGCTCGGGGTGCTGCCCATCGGCGCGGCCGAATTCTCCGGCGTCCGCTACCGGATTCCGGACGACTACCTCGCCCGTGAACTGCGCGGCCGCAAGATGCGCACGGTCACCGAGGTTTTCGACGAGTTCGCCGCCGCCTTCCAATTCCCCTACTACTTCGGGGAGA
The DNA here is from genome assembly GCF_053601595.1 of Nocardia sp. NPDC004711. Taxonomy (NCBI): domain Bacteria; kingdom Bacillati; phylum Actinomycetota; class Actinomycetes; order Mycobacteriales; family Nocardiaceae; genus Nocardia; species Nocardia sp. NPDC004711. The sequence continues at coordinate 236,879 of NZ_JBSGCB010000002.1, forward strand.
ACAAGGACGCCTTCGACGAATGCCTCCGCGACCTCGACGAATTCGTCGGAGCCGCACAGGGATACGTGGTGGTGATCCGCAATGCCGCGCTCATGCTCGACCGGCAGCCCGACGAGCGCGACTGGTTCGCCGAGGCCATGGCCGACTGCGCGACCATCTGGGCGGCCCGCGGCATCCCCTTCCGGGTGGTCCTGCAGGACGCCACGCCACCCGGATTGCCGGTGATACCCCTGGCTCTCGACCCCGAAACCGAAAATTCTTGATTCACCGGACTTTCCACTCCAGTTAACCTGCGGTCGAACAAAACTGTCCTGGACGCTGCAATGGTTCCGCTATGCGATCGCGGCCTGACGCGATCCGGATAGACCTGGAGGGTTCCATGCCTGCCTCGGTACGCCGCTTCGGCAAACGAAGCCGCGCCGCCGCCGCGTTCGCCGCGCTGGTCGCGCTGAGCGCCACCTCGTGTTCGTCGTCGTCCGACCAGGCGGCGCCGGACACCGACACCGCGACGCCCATCAAGCACGTGGTGGTGATCTTCCAGGAGAACGTCTCCTTCGATCACTACTTCGGCACCTACCCGAACGCGGCCAACACCGACGGCACCAAGTTCACCGCGCAGCCGAACACGCCGAAGGTGGACGGCCTCACGCCGGATCTGCTCACCAAGAACCCCAACAAGGCGCAGCCCGTGCGCCTCGGCGGCCCGAACCAGCAGATCACCTGCGACCAGGACCACGAGTACAAGGACGAGCAGCTCGCCCTCGACGGCGGCAAGATGGACCAGTTCGTCGAGCACACCAACGTGTCCGAGGGCAGCGCCTGCAAACCACCGACCTACGGCCCGCAGGGCCTGGTCATGGGCTACTACGACGGCAATTCGGTGACCGCGCTGTGGAATTACGCGCAGCACTACGCCATGAGCGACAACTCCTGGACCTCCACCTTCGGCCCGTCCACCGTGGGCGCGCTGAACCTGGTCGCGGGCCAGACCCACGGCGTCACCAAGATGGAGCCGCCCAAGCCGGGCCAGCCCTTCCCCGCCGACACCGTGCTGGAGAACGCCGGCAACGGCCAGGGCACCGTGGTCGGCGACCCGCAGCCCTACGGCGACGACTGCTCCAACCGCGACACCGTCCAGATGAGCGGCACCACCATCGGTGACCTGCTCAACAAGAAGGGCGTCAGCTGGGGCTTCTTCCAGGGCGGCTTCAAGCCCACCGACACCAAGGACGGCAAGGCCGTCTGCGGCGCCACCCACAATGTCGGTGTGGCACTGGGCGGTACCGGCAAGACCGGTGACAAGGCCTGGGACACCAAGGGTGACTACATCCCGCACCACGAGCCGTTCCAGTACTTCGCGTCGACGGCCAACCCGCACCACCTGCCGCCGACCTCGGTCGACAAGATCGGCCACGACGATCAGGCCAACCACCAGTACGACCTGACCGACTTCTGGGTCGCCGCCGACAAGGGCAACCTGCCCGCCGTCAGCTACCTGAAGGCCGCCGGCTACCAGGACGGCCACGCCGCCTACTCCGATCCGCTGGACGAGCAGCAGTTCCTGGTGGAGACCATCAACCACCTGCAGAAACTGCCGGATTGGAAGGACACCGCGGTCGTCATCGCCTACGACGACTCCGACGGCTGGTACGACCACACGGCGCCCAAGCTGGTCATGAACTCCGCCTCCGAGCAGGACGGCTACAGCGGCCCCGGCGTCTGCGGTGACGCCAAGGCGAACCCGGCCAAGTACCAGGGCCGTTGCGGCTACGGCCAGCGCGTGCCGCTGCTGGTCGTCTCGCCCTACTCGAAGGCCAACTTCGTCGACCACGGCGTGACCGACCAGGCCTCGGTGCTGAAGTTCATCGAGGACAACTGGAAGACCGGCCGGATCGGCGACGACTCGTTCGACGAGAAGGCCGGCACCCTCGACGCCATGTTCGACTTCAAGGCCGCCGCGCAGCCGGCCCTGCCGCTCGACCCGAAGACCGGCGCCGCGAGCTAGCCCGGATGCGCTGACCGCCCGGCCCGATCCCGTGGACCCGATCCATTGGAAAAGGCCGGGCGGTTTTGTATTCGGGCGCGGGCGGTTCCCCCTATAGTCGCTGACAGTGTGTCGAGCGAGTGGGGTCCGGTTGTGATCAGTCGTCGAAAAGTGTTGCGGGACGGGGCGATTCTCGCCTTCGCCGGGGTGGCGGCCGCGTGCGCCGCACCGCGGCGGGTGGCGGGGACCGCGGCGTCCGGCAGCATCGCCTGGAAATACCAGGTCGACGACGGGGTGCGGGGACTGCGGTACGGCGCCGGCACGGTAGTGGTGGAAAACGCCGCCGTGCTCACAGGGCTCGAAGCCCGGAGCGGACGCGAGTTGTGGCGGTTCCCGATCACGACACCGGGGATCGGCCGTCATTCCTGCGTCTGGAGCAACGCCCTCGTGGTCTGCGGGGCCGAACCCGATGCCGCCGGGGATCGGGCCGTGGCCGTGGATCTGGCGTCGGGGAAACGGAATTGGTCCTTCGACGCACCCGAGGGGGTCGTGCTCGGCGGCGTCTTCGGTGTGCGGGACTCGGTGCTCTATCTGATCGCCTCCGATCGCGACAAGGGCGGGCGCGAGGCCTGGGCCGTGGACATGACGAGCAAGGCCGTCCGCTGGCGGGTGCCCTGCGATGCCGAGGCGCTGTCGGTGCCCGACAGCGGTTCGCTCCTCTACAACCAGAGTCCGGGCACCGGCGGCGATCTCGTCGCCCTCGACCTCGGGACCGGTGCGATCGCCTGGTCCCGCGCGGGCGACTCGGCGGTGTCGGCCAGCACCATCGCCACCGGCCTGGTCCAGGGCGCCGTGCTGGCCACCGACGGCGCCCACATCGTCTCCGGCCTGGACCCGAAAACCGGTGCGGCGCTGTGGACCACGCCCGCCCTGCCCTACCCGGCCGGCGTCGTCTTCGGTTCCGGCGACGCCTACTACCTGTGTGACGGCGAGAGGCTGCATGCCATGACTCCCGGCGGCGAGGCGGCCAAGCTGTGGAGTATCTCCATCGCCGATCAGGGCGCCGCGGCCGATGTCGGCGGATACCCGAGCGCGGGGGCCTTCTACCTGCTGGCCGACCGCACCCTCCGCGCGATCGACGCGCACACCAGCGCCATCCGCTGGACGCAATCCATTCCGGACAAGGCGGGATCGCAGGTGTCCTTCGCCGTCGGCGACGCCCACTGCTACGTCGAATCCACCGAGGACGACCCGGGCGTATCCGCCGTGATCGCCATCGTGCGCTGACCCGGATTCCCCTGCGGGGCTACGATTCCGGCGCCTGGGGGAGCACGCGGCTCAGCGACGGATCTGCCGGGCCAGATCCTCGCCCAACAGCACGAAAACGTCGGTGGTGGCGTCGATGAGCTCGTCGCGGGTCATGGGGAGGTCGCCCTGGAGCCAGGCGGTGAGAGTCTGGACCAGGCCGCCGACCAGGTAGGTGGCGCGGAAACCGATCACGGGCAGGGGGTCGCCCTCGGTGAGGCCGTAGAAGTCGATGCCCTCGGCCGCCACGATATTCGCGAACGCCTTGATGGTGTGCGTTGTGCGGGTGCGTAATTCGGGGGTGGCGGAGCTGACCACCAGAGCCACCCGGGCCTTGCGCGGATCGTCGGTGAGGACGTGGATGCCCGCGGTGATGGCGGCGTGCGCCTTGGCGCGCGGGTCGTCGGGGGCGGTGTGCAGTGCGGCGAGCAGGGCGCCGGCCAGCTCCTCGGCGATGGTGTCGAACAGTGCCGACAGCACGGCGTCGCGGTTGTCGAAGTTCTCGTAGTAGTAGCGCTCGTTGAGTCCCGCGCCGGTGCACAGGGCGGAGACGGTGAGCTTGTCGATGCCCTGGGTGCCGAGGATGTCGAGGGCGGCGTCGAGCAGGGCGGTGCGGCGCTGGGTGCGGCGTTCGTCCGCGGAGATGCCGCCGTAGGTCCGTTGCCCGGTCACGAACCGATTCTGGCACGGCCGCGATTCTGGTAGAAGTCCTTGCCAGAATCTGGAATCTGGGGGACTCTATTGCCAGATGTGATGGCCCGCATCACACCCACCGGGAGGCAACGATGCCTGCACGCGCGGCTCAGAGCGGCTACTTCTCCGACGACTCGATGATCCGCAGGGTCATGCGCAAGCGCGCGGTCGGACTCACCTACGGCCAGCGAGCGCTGGTGATCGGCGCGGTGCATCCGCTGCTCTATGTCGGAACCGCCGAGAACACCCAGCATCGGACCACGCCCTACACCCGGCTCGCCCTCACCGGCCGCTTGTTCGAGGCCGTCTCCCTGGGCACCCGCGAAGAGGCCGATCGCGCCCGGGCCTTCACCCGAAAACGGCACGCCCCGGTCGACGGCGTGCTGCCGGAGGATGCGGGCGCGGCCAACCCGGCCGGCACCCACTACTCCGCGGCCGACCCGCATCTGATGTTCATGACCATGGCCTTCACCTTCGATTCCGCCGAGGTCATGCACGATCTGCTGGTCCGCCGCCTCACCCCGACCGAACGGGAAGGGCTGTACCAGGACTACGTGCGCTGGGGCGAACTGTTCGGCATGCCTCGCAGCGCCGCCCCCTACACCTACCGTGAATTCCGCGACTACTTCGACGGCTACCTGGCCTCCGACCAGCCCCACCTCACCGAGGAGGCCAAACTGGTCGGCTCCTACCTCATGGGCCAGCGCGTCGCCCACCCCCTGCCGGCCCCCATCCAGCAGGCCCTCACCGGCTTCTCCCTCCTGGTCCAGGGCAGCCTCCCCAAGCGCGTCCGCGATATGTACGACCTCGACTGGGGCCTGCGCGAACAAGTCGCCTTCCACGGCCTGGCCCGAGCCGTCCGCACCGCCCACCTCTCCCCACCCCTGGTCGGCAACCCCCTGACCGCCCCGATGACCGGCCCCAGCTACCCCCTCTACAAACTCGCCACCCGCCGCGAACAGCGCCTGATCGGCTCCGGGCGACCCAGCATGCCGGGGGTCGATCCGCGCCCCTTGTCGGACCGAATCGGCGCGTGACCGGCTGCTTTGGCGGACGACCCAGAGGTTCGCGGCCGTCTCGTTCTGGACTGCGGCTGGAAGAGACCTCCGCCTTGGAGCGGGGGCGCGGAGCGGAGGAGGGAAGAACGAGACCTCGGGGCCGCGAACCCGCCCCGGAGCGAAGCGGAGGGGCAAATTAAGCTCGAGCCATGTCGAGTCCTGAAGCCGCCGCTGAGCGTAAGCAGCGGGTCCTGTCCGGAATCCAGCCCACCAGCGATTCCTTCCACCTCGGCAACTACCTTGGCGCGCTGCAGTATTGGGTGCGTTTGCAGGACGACTACGACGCCTTCTATTTCATTCCGGACCTGCACGCCATCACGGTGCCGCAGGACCCGAAGCAGCTGCGTACGCGGGTCAAGATCTCGGCCGCGCAGCTGCTGGCGCTGGGGCTGGACCCCAAGAAGTCCACGCTGTTCGTGCAGTCCCAGGTGCCCGAGCATGCCGAGCTGGCGTGGGTGCTGAACTGCATCACGGGGTTCGGCGAGGCGAGCCGGATGACCCAGTTCAAGGACAAGTCGGTCAAGCAGGGCGCGGACAATGCCACCGTCGGTCTGTTCACCTACCCGGTGCTGATGGCCGCCGACATCCTGCTCTACCGGGCCCAGCTGGTGCCGGTCGGCGAGGACCAGCGCCAGCACCTGGAGCTGACCCGAAACCTGGCGCAGCGCTTCAACACTCGCTACAAGAAGACCTTCGTGGTGCCCGAGCCGCACATCGTGACCGGCACCGCCAAGATCTACGACCTGCAGGATCCGACCGCCAAGATGAGCAAGTCGGCCAACAGCGACGCGGGCCTGCTGAACCTGCTCGACGATCCCAAGGTCTCGGCGAAGAAGATCCGCTCCGCGGTCACCGACACCGAGCGTGAGATCCGCTACGACCCGGAGACCAAGGCGGGCGTGAGCAATCTGCTGGTCATCCTCAGCTCGCTGACCGACACTCCGATCGTGACGCTCGAGCAGGACTACGCCGGCAAGGGCTACGGCGACCTGAAATCGGACACCGCCGACGCGCTCATCGAGTTCGTCACGCCGCTGCGCGCGAAGGTGCAAGAATACATGTCCGACCAGGGTGAACTCGACCGCATCCTCGCCGCGGGTGCCGAGCGGGCGCGGGAGGTCGCCGGGAAGACTCTCGCGCAGGTGTACGACCGGGTGGGCTTCCTGGCCCGCTGAACCGGCCGTCGCGCGTCCGGGTGTGCGGAGGTGGCGGTGTGTTCGGGAACGTGAAGGCGTGGATCGCGCAGCAGATCCAGCGTCGTCCCTGGTTGGATCACCTGGTCCGCGCGGGCGAACGCTATCAGCGTCAGCGCGGCGACTACTACGCCGCGGGCATCACCTATTTCACGGTGCTGTCGCTGTTTCCGCTGCTGATGGTGGGTTTCGCCGTGGCCGGCTTCGCGCTGTCGCGGAATCCGCAGTGGCTCACCGATATTCAGAACAAGATCGTCGAGAACATTCCGGGCGACGCGGGCAGCCAGATCAACGACCTGATCCACCGGGCCGTGGAGTCGCGGACGGGCGTGGGCTCCATCGGTCTGCTGACCGGCGCCTACGCCGGGCTGGGCTGGATCGGCAACCTGCGGGCAGCGCTCTCCGAGCAGTGGGATCAGCCCAGTAAGCAGCGAAACTGGTTCCTCGCCAAGGTCTCCGACCTGCTGGCGCTGATCGGGCTGTTCCTCGCCATCCTCGTCTCCCTCGGCCTGTCCGTGCTGGCCTCCGGCGGCCTGATCACCCACCTGCTCGACCGCCTGCACGTGCACGAGTCGGCCTGGGCGAAGGTCCTGCTCACCGTGGCGTCGCTGCTGCTGGCGGTGGTGGCGAACTGGGCCGTGTTCGTCTGGATCATCGCGCGCCTGCCGCTGCATCCGGTCACCTTCCGCAGTGCCGCCCGCGCGGCCATGATCGCGGCGGTCATCTTCGAGGCGTTCAAGCAGCTGGCCTCGGTCATTCTGCGATCGGTGGTCAACGGCCCGGCCGGGGTGGTCTTCGGGCCGATCATCGGCCTGATGGTCTTCAGCTACTTCACCGCGCGGATCATCCTCTTCGCCACCGCCTGGGCCGCCACGGCCGCGGACAACGAGGTGCCCGCCGAGATCCCGCCGCCCGCCCCGGCGATCATCCGCCCCCGGATCCCCGCGGGCGGACTCTCCGCCGGAGCGGGCGCGGCCTGGTTCGGCGCGGGAGCCCTTGCGGCGACGCTGCTTTCGACGCTGCGCCGCCGCTGACCGCTCAACGGCGGCGGCTCATCCGACGCGCGCTCAACAGCAGCACCAGGACCAGGATCACGCCGACGGCCATCAAGGCGATCCGCAGATCGTGGTGGTCGGAGCTGGAACCCGAATCCGCGGCCGGGGCGGGCTCGGCATCGGTCCGGGCGGGCGGACTCGCCAGTGCCACCGAAGGATTCGTGCCCCCGGAGCTGCCGTCGGGCATGCTGCCCACGGTCGCGCCGGCCGGCAGCGCGAAGGCGTAGTCGAGCAGTTTGGCCGCCTGCTCCCACGGCCGGAAGGGCCGCACGTCCGCCTTGAGCAGCGTCACCACATAGCGGTGGCCATTGCGCTGCGCGGCCGCGACGAAGGTCTGCCGGGCGTCGTCGGTGTAGCCGGTCTTGCCGCCGATCGCGCCGTCGTACTCGAAGAGCAGATGGTTGTCATTGCCGATCGGGAAGCCCGGATGATCCTTGTCGTCAGGGTTTTTCGGGTCGGCCGGGTAGCCGGGGAAGTCCACCTGCTCGGTGTGGATCAGCTCCGCGAACAGCGGCAGCGTCATCGCGTGCCGGAACAGCAGCGCCAGGTCGTAGGCCGAGATGCTCATGCCCGGCCCGTCCAGGCCCGAGGGCGTGGCGGCCCGGGTGTCCAACGCCTGCAACTGTTTCGCGAGCGCGTTCATCGTGGCGACGGTGGCGTCGTCCCCGCCCAGCTGGGTCGAGATGGCATGCGCCGCATCATTGCCCGACGCCATGATCAGCGCCTGGAACAGCTGCTTGTTGGTGTAGCGCCCACCCGGTCCGATCCCGACCCGGGTGCCGTCGGCGTTGGCGTCGTCCTGGGTGCCGATCACCGTCTTGTCCAGGTCCAGCGCCGGGATCGCCGCCGACGCCAGCAACACCTTGATGGTGGAGGCGGGCCGGTAGCGCCCGTGCGGATCCTTGGCCGCGATGACCCGCCCGGTATCCAGATCCGCCACCTCCCAGGCGGTGGCCGAGATCCCCTCCGGCAGCGGCCCCGCCCCCGACGGCAGGATGACGCCGCACCCGCCGAGCTGCTTGCCCCCGATCGGCGGATTCGGAATCGGCAGCGCCGCCGGCGCCGTCTGCCCCGGCTCGGGCGCCTCGGAGGTGTCGATGGGCGGCGGGGGAGCCGTCTTGTTCGGGCAGCCGTCGGTATTGGGCGTGGTGAACGGCGTTGTCGTGGCGGACGGTTGGGCCTGCGCCGCACCCGGTAGCGGCCCGACGGCGACCCCGGCGAACACGGTGAGACCGGCCGCCAGGGCCGCGACGGTGACAAGGGGGGCGCGCCGCCGACCAGCGGCCGGGTGCCCGGTTCGGCGCGAATACCTGCGGATACTCATCGCGCCCGACTCTATAGCCGACCGGTCACCCCGGCGCGCGATGTGCCGCGGCGCGGCCGCGACCGTGTCGGCCTGGGGGAGCGGCTAGTTGGCGGTGTGGGTGACCGGGCAGCCGTGGGCCAGGGGGCCGAGCAGCTTGTTGTTGTCGTAGAAGTGCTCGAGCTCGAGGATGCGCAGGTCCTCGGAGACCTTGGCGATGGTGACGCCGGTCATCTCGATGAGCTCGCCGGTGGGCTGGTGGCCCTTGTACTCGCCCTCGTAGCGACCCCAGTGGCGCCACTTGAAGGTGACGGTCGGCGGGCCGGACAGCACCTCGAGCACCTCCCAGAAGAAGCCGCCCGGGAACGCGGTGTGGAAGATCTTGTGCGAGGTCTCGAAGGTCTCGCCCGCGGCGTCGTAGAAGGGGTTCTCGCCGATCAGGATGTTGTAGGACCCGATGCTCGCGAATTCTTCTGCGTCCTGCCAGTTTCCGCCGTTGACGCGGCCGCGGTAGTGCTCGGCCACCAGCGAGACCCAGGTGGCCGGGTCCTTCTTGTGCGAGACCTCCATCTCGAAGACCTTCACCAGCTCTTCGACGATGTGCTCCAGCGAATCCGGCGCGTGCTGGGTGGTGCGCTCGACCGGAATGACTTCCTTGCTCAGGTGGTAGTCGGGCGCGCCTTCACGCCAATCCTCCGGTGCCGCAGCGGCGATGACGGCGTCACGGCCCTGCAGGTGCAGCGGGGTCTCGACGGATTCGGTTGCTTGGTCGGTCATTTCGTGCCTCACGTGTCCAGACCCGTTGGGGGGTCATCGATCTCAGAAACGGACCGCATGACGGTAACAGCACGGGGACTTCATGTCGCGACAAGCATTTGGGACTCCAGTACCAGACAGCGGAATGGTGATTCACCCCATCCCGGCCCGCCCCGACCCATGACACAACAAGAATTGACAGGCTCTCCGAAATGAGAGACTCTCTCATTATCGAGAAGATCCCAAATGATTGGAACTGTCATGAAAGCTCAGGGAGTGCGCCGCTGGCTGGCGCTGGGAGCCCTGGCGGTCGCCATGCTGACCATCGGCCTCGACGTCACCGTGCTCACCGTCGCCCTGCCCACCCTCGCGGTCGACCTGCACGCCGATACCTCCGCGCTGCAGTGGTTCAGCAGCGCCTACACCCTGGCCCTGGCCGCCTTCATGCTCCCGGCGGGAGCCCTCGGCGACCGATACGGGCGCAAGAAGTTCCTGCTCGCCGCGCTGCTGCTGTTCGGCGTGGCCTCGGTGGCATGCGCCTTCGCCACGTCCTCCGGCCAGCTCGTCGCCGGCCGCGTGGTCCTCGGCCTGGCCGCCGCGATCATGATGCCGCTGTCCATGGCGGTGCTGCCCACCCTCTTCCCCGAGCAGCGCGAACGGCAGCGGGCCATCACCATCTGGATCACCTCGACCGCCATCGGCCTGCCCCTGGGCCCGATCGTGGGCGGCTGGCTGCTGCAGCACTACTGGTGGGGCTCGGCCTTCCTGCTCAATGTGCCGCTGGTGATCATCGGCGCGATCGCCGTCGGCCTGCTGGTCCCGGAATCCAAGAGCGAGAGCGCTTTCCGCATCGATCTGCCCGGCGCTCTGCTGTCCGCGGCCGGAATGCTCGGCATCACCTACGGTTTCATCCGCTGCGGTCAGGAGGGCTGGGGTGACGCCCTGGCCTGGACCGCCATCGCCGCGGGCGTCGTGCTGGGTGGAGCATTCGTGCTGTGGCAGCGTCGCACCGCGCACCCACTGGTCGACCTCGGACTCTTCGGTGAGCCCGGATTCCGTTGGGGCACAGTGTTCATGGTGCTGGTGAACTTCGCGATGTTCGGCCTGTTCTTCACCATGCCGCAGTACTTCCAGGCGGTGCTGGGAGCCGACACGCTCGGCAGCGGCCTGCGCCTGCTGCCGATCATCGCGGGCCTGGCCGCCGGCTCCCGGATGGTGGACAAGCTGCTGCCGAAGGTCGGTGTCCGCACCGTGCTGGTGGCCGGATTCGCCTTGCTCGCAGCCGGTCTCGGCATGGGCGCGCTCATCACCGTGAACAGCGGATACGGCTTCGCGGCCGCCGCGCTGGTGCTACTCGGCCTCGGGATGGGATTCGTGATGCCCGCCGCCATGGGCGCGGCCACCGACGACCTCACCCCCGAGCGGGCCGGTTCCGGATCCGCGCTGCTGCAGGCGCTCCGGCAGGCGGGCGGCACCATCGGCGTCGCCATCCTCGGCACCGTGCTGTCCACCCGGTACCGCTCCGGCCTGGGCGATCTCGACCGCGCACCCATCTCCGACGGCGTGAACGCCGGGGTCGGCGTGGCCCGCAAGCTCGGCGACCCGGCCCTGCTGGCCCACGTGCAGAGCGCCTTCGTCGACGGCATGAGCGCCATGCTGTGGGTGTGCACCGCCATCTGCGCGGTCGCCGCGGTGCTGGCCGCCTTCGTGATCCGGCGCAAGGATCCGGTCGTGACCACCGATCTCGATGCGGGACAATCGGTCCATGTCGGCTGAGACTGCCTCCGCGACGCCTCCGGCCCCGGTGAAGACCGCGGCCGGAGGCGGCCTGCGTGAACGCAAGAAGGAACGCACCCGCCGCACCATTCGCACGGAGGCCTTCCGCCTGTTCCGCGAGCAGGGCTACAACGAGACCACGGTCGAGCAGATCGCCGCGGCCGCCGACATCTCGCCCAGCACCTTCTTCCGGTACTTCCCCTCCAAGGAACAGGTGGCGCTGGCCGACGATCTGGACCCGATCATGATCGCGGCCATCGAGAAGCAGCCGAAGGAACTGTCCATGCTGGCCGCGTTCAAGCAGGCCACCCTCGATTCCTTCGCGTCCCTGTCGCCCGAGGAATTCGCCTTCGAACAGCAGCGGGTGGAACTGCTCTACTCGATTCCGGAGCTCCGGGGAGCGGTGGCCCGGGAGTTCGAGCGCAGCATCGAACTGATCGTCGAGATCATCGCGCGGCGAACCGGCCGTGCCGCAGGGGATTTCGAGGTGCGGGCCTTCGCGGGTGCGCTCAGTGGAGCGATGATCGCGTTCATCGGCGAGGCGCCGTTCACCCCGGAGCAGATCATGCGCGTCATCGACTTCCTCGAGGCGGGTATGCCGCTCTAGGCCGGTTTCACCGCCGTGAGCCGCTCCACCGTCTCATCGGTCATGGTCTCGAAGAACCCGCCGACCACATCCTCGATCTCGCCGACGGATTCGGCGCAGTACAGAATCGGCTGGTAGTGGGTGATGTCGTAGGTGATGGTCCCCATGGCGTGAATGTCCAGCGGTCGCAGCTCGGCCTGGCGGAATTCCTCGATCTCGCCGAACGAGGACAGCAGTCCCGCACCGTAGCAACGCACTTCGCCGTGCTCGCGCAGCACCCCGAATTCCATCGAGAACCAGAACACGTCGGCCAGGAACTTCAGCGCCCGCTCGGTCTCCAGCCGGGCCACCGCCGCGCCGACCGTCTCGTACACGGCCGCGAAGCGCGGGCTGGCCAATTGATTGGCGTGCCCGAGGATTTCGTGCACGGCGTCCGGCTCCGGGGTATAGAGCGGCGCGGAGTGGTGGCGAATGTACTGGGTGGAGTGGAAGATCCGGTCGGCGAACGAGCCGAAGAACTCCCGCAGCGGCACCAGTCCGGCGGCCGGCGCGTACTGGAATCCGGTGAGCGGCACCAGCTTCGCGGTCACCTCGTCGAGTTGCGGAATATGGTCCGAGGGCAGCCCGAGGCGCTCGGCGGCCGTGATCACCTCCGCGCACGCGTAGCGCTCCCGCTTGCGTACCAGTTCGGCGGAGACGATCCGCCAGACCTGCTGCTCCTCCGCGGTGTAGTCGATGCGCGGCACCTGTGCCCCGGGCCGGTACTCCAGCGCCATGGCGGCGATCGCATTGCGGCGGGCCCGGTACACGGGGTCGTGCACACCCGGATGCTCGTCGCTCAAGTGCACTGTCACATCGCCGTCGGTCCCCTTTGTGACCGGCGAGTACAGCTGAGCCTCGGTGAACATACTTCGATGCAAGCACCGGCATGTGATCTAGACAACGAAAAGCCGCCCAGCTGGTCAGATTGACCAGCTGGGCGGGTTCGGTGTCGAGGAACGACGAGTGGCGAGCCGCTGTCAGGTAGGCATTCGTATCCGTATCCGACGCGGCGGCTCGGCCGGTCTCCCGGCGGGCCCGTTTGCAGCCGGGCCCGGCGGGAGGTGGTGATCAGCGCGGCGCGTTGGCCGGGTCGAGCAGGGTCGGGGTGCGGCCCTCACGGTGCGCCTGCTTGGCGTCCTCGAAGAACTCGCGGCTGAACAGGGCCGACAGCACCGCGATGCCGCCGCGGTGGATGCGGAACTCGCTCTTGGTGCTGGAACCGGTGAGCCGGATGACGCGACCGGCGGCGTCCTGCGGGCGGGCCATGTCCTTGACCCGGCCGCGACCGGTCCAGGCCAGCTCGGTCTGGTCGATGACCGCGTCCTCGGGCACCAGCAGCTTGACCATGGCGTGGTCGAGGTCGGCGTGCACCACGATCTCCTGCTCGCCCTCGATCCAGGGCGAGCGCAGGTCGATGACGACGCTGCCGTAGCGGGCCTTCACCTCGAACGAGGAGGAGTGGGTCCAGTCGCCCAGGTGCTTGGTGGTGGCGTGGTCGGTGTGGATCTTGACGGTGTCGGCGCCGGAGTTGGTGGTGTCGATGGCGTTCATGGCCCTGTCCTTTCGGAGGTGGTGGTGCTGGTCGGGTTCGCCTGCTCCTCAATAGTGGCACATGAACTAGTTACTTTGCAACTAGTTCTTCGAAACTAGTTTTTGGGCACCTAGTAGAATGGACGGCATGACAGCATCGACGCAGGCCACGCAGTTCAAGCGGTCGCCCCTGGCCATGGCGGTGCTCGGCATCCTGCACCTGGAGCCGATGCACCCCTACGCCATCCAGCGCCGCATCAAGGAGTGGGGCAAGGACAAGGTCGTGAACGTGGGGCAGCGCGCGCAGCTCTACAAGACGATCGCCCGCCTGCAGGAGGCCGGCCTGGTGGCCGTGCGCGAGACGGGGCGCGATCAGCAGTACCCGGAGCGCACCGTCTACGAGATCACCGACGCGGGCCGGACCTCGTGCATCGCCTGGATCAACGAGATGGTCAGCACGCCACGCAACGAATTCCCGGAATTCCCTGCGGCACTGTCGTTTCTGATGCTGCTCACCCCCGCCGCCGCGCGCGCCGAACTCGAGAAGCGGGCCGCCGCCCGGCGTGCCGACCTGGAGGCGATCGACGCGGGCATGGCGCAGGCCGGGCAGTTCGGGCTGCCGCGCATCACCATGCTCGAGGACGAATACCAGCGGGCGCTCATCGCCGCCGAATCGCACTGGCTGGACGGCGTTCTCGCCGACCTCGCCGATGGCAGCCTGACCTGGTCGTGGGAGTCGCTGGCGCGCTTCCAGGATCAGACCACGGTGTAGGCAGCGCGGCACCGGACGCGAACGACGCTGGCCCGCAACAGGACAAGGCCGCCCGCATCCGTAAGATGCGGGCGGCCTCGATATTTCGGACGGCTGCGGCCGATGGATCAGAAGAAGCCGTCGTCGTTGTTGTAGTCGTCGCCGTTGTAGTCGCCACGGCCGGCGTCGTCGAATCCGCGTTCATAGGCGCGCTCTTCGTCGCGCTCGTCATCGTCGGACATCATCTCGCCGATCAGCATGCCGCCCACCAGACCGGCCGCACCCGCCCCGATCATGGCGCCGGTGCTGTGGCCCTGGCGCGGCGGCGGGGGAGCGTACCCCGGCTGCGGGGCATACCCCGGCTGGGGCGGATACCCGGGTTGCGGCGGATATCCCGGCTGTGCGGGGTAACCGGGCGGCGGATAGCCGGGCTGCGGCGGATGCCCCGGCTGCGGATAACCCTGCTGCATCGGCTGATAGAACGGCGGCTGCGTGGTCTGGATACGCTGCGCACAGAATTGGCAGACCTCGACGGTACGGGCTACCCCCCACTGCGGCTGCCACGTCACTTGCATGGCGGCCGGGCCGTGAGCCGGGTCGAAGAAGCAGATCACAGGACGTTCCTCTACGTGCGCGCCCGGCCGCGACCGGACTTGGTGCCTTCGCAAGGAAAACGCCCGACCCCGCCACCCCGGTTCCCGTGTCCTTCGTCTCACAGGAAAGGCCGCCCGCATCGGAAGATGCGGGCGGCCTTCGAGTTTCGCCCCGGACTCCGGGGTTTCAGGGGTTCACCCCTGAGGGTCCCGGGAGTGGGTCATCCTCACCGCGTGAACAGGAGGGCGCGCTTGACCTCCTGGATCGCCTTCGTGACCTCGATGCCACGGGGGCAGGCGTCGGTGCAGTTGAAGGTGGTGCGGCAGCGCCACACACCCTCGACATCGTTGAGGATGTCGAGGCGCTCGCGGGCGCCCTCGTCACGGCTGTCGAAGATGAAGCGGTGCGCGTTCACGATCGCGGCCGGGCCGAAGTAGCTGCCGTCGCTCCAGTACACGGGGCAGGAGGTGGTGCAGCAGGCGCACAGGATGCACTTGGTGGTGTCGTCGAAGCGAGCGCGGTCGTGCTGGGACTGGATGCGCTCGAACGTCGGCTCGTTGCCACGGGTGATCAGGTACGGCTTGACGGCCTTGAAGGCGTCGAAGAACGGCTCCATGTCCACCACGAGGTCCTTCTCCACGGGCAGGCCGCGGATCGGCTCGACGGTGACCGTCAGCTCCTTGCCGCCCTTGGGCAGCATGTCCTTCATGAGGATCTTGCACGCCAGGCGGTTGACGCCGTTGATCCGCATGGCATCCGAGCCACACACGCCGTGCGCGCAGGAGCGGCGGAAGGTGAGCGTGCCGTCCAGGTAGGACTTGATGTAGATCAGCACGTTCAGGAACCGGTCGGTCGGCAGCACCGGAACCTTGAATTCGTCCCAGTGCTGGCCCTTCCCGTCCTCCGGGTTGAAGCGGGCGATCTTGACCGTGATCATGGTCGACCCGTCCGGCACCGGAGCCGGCTTCTGCGGCGTTTCAGCGACAGCAGTCATCAGTACTTACGCTCCATCGGCTCGTAGCGGGTCTGCACCACCGGCTTGTAGTCCAGGCGGATGTCGGAGATGAGCTCCGGGCTGGTCTTGTAGGCCATGGTGTGCCGCATGAAGTTGACGTCGTCGCGGTCCGGGTAGTCCTCGCGCGCGTGGCCGCCGCGGGACTCCTTGCGGTTCACCGCACCCGCCACGGTCACCTCGGCCAGCTCCAGCAGGAAGCCCAGCTCGACGGCCTCGAGCAGATCGCTGTTGTAGCGACGGCCCTTGTCCTGCACGGTGATCCGCGAGTAGCGCTCCTTGAAGACCTGGATCTCCTCGAGCATGGACTTGAGGCTCTCCTCGGTGCGGTACACACCGGCCTTGTCGTCCATGGAGTTCTGCAGCTCGGTGCGGATGTCGGCGACGCGCTCGTTGCCGTGGTCGCTGAGCAGGCCGGCCAGCCAGTCCTGCACCATCTGCGCGGGGTTCTCCGGCATGTCCACGAACTCGGCACGCGCGGCGTACTCGGCGGCGGCGATACCCGCGCGCCGGCCGAACACGTTGATGTCCAGCAGCGAGTTGGTGCCCAGACGATTGGCGCCGTGCACGGACACACACGCGCACTCGCCCGCGGCGTACAGGCCGGGAACGATGTCGGTGTTGTTGCGCAGCACCTCGCCGCGGATGCGGGTCGGGATGCCACCCATCACGTAGTGACAGGTCGGCATGACCGGCACCGGCTCCTTGACCGGGTCCACGCCCAGGTAGGTGCGGGCGAACTCGGTGATGTCGGGCAGCTTCTCCTCGAGCACATCCTCACCGAGGTGGGTCACGTCGATGAGCACGTAGTCCTTGTTCGGGCCGGCGCCGCGGCCTTCACGGACCTCGAGCACCATGGAGCGCGCGACGATGTCACGCGGGGCCAGGTCCTTGATGGTCGGCGCGTAGCGCTCCATGAAGCGCTCACCGGAGGCATTACGGAGAATGCCGCCCTCACCACGCACGGCCTCCGAGATCAGGATGCCCAGGCCCGCGAGGCCTGTCGGGTGGAACTGGTGGAACTCCATGTCCTCCAGCGGAAGTCCCTTGCGGAACACGATCGCCATGCCGTCACCGGTGAGGGTGTGGGCATTGGAGGTGGTCTTGTACATGCGGCCCGAACCGCCGGTGGCGAAGATGATCGCCTTGGCGTGGAACACGTGCAGCTCACCGGTGGCCAGCTCGTAGGCGACCACACCGGTGGCGACGGGGCCACGGTCGGTGTCGGTGAGGATCAGGTCCAGCACGTAGAACTCGTTGTAGAACTCCACGTCGTGCTTGACGCAGTTCTGGTAGAGCGTCTGCAGGATCATGTGGCCCGTGCGGTCGGCGGCGTAGCACGCGCGGCGCACCGGCGCCTTGCCGTGGTCACGGGTGTGGCCGCCGAAGCGACGCTGGTCGATCTTGCCCTCGGGCGTGCGGTTGAACGGCAGACCCATCTTCTCCAGGTCGAGCACGGCGTCGATGGCCTCCTTGGCCATGATCTCCGCGGCGTCCTGGTCGACCAGGTAGTCACCACCCTTGACGGTGTCGAAGGTGTGCCACTCCCAGTTGTCCTCTTCGACATTCGCGAGCGCGGCGCACATACCGCCCTGCGCCGCACCGGTGTGCGAGCGGGTCGGGTAGAGCTTGGTCAGTACGGCGGTGCGGACCCGAGGACCGGCCTCGATCGCCGCACGCATTCCAGCGCCACCGGCACCGACGATCACGACGTCGTAGCGGTGCTCCTGAATCGGTCGGGATTCACTCATCGAGGTGGCCTGTTCCTAACTGATATTGGGGTCGAAGGTGAAGATCACGTAGGTGCCGGTGACCATGACCAGGATCATGGACACGACCAGCAGCGTCTTCAGCCAGAAGCGGGTGGAGTCCTTGCGCGCGTAGTC
This sequence comes from Nocardia sp. NPDC004711, assembly GCF_053601595.1. NCBI lineage: Bacteria > Bacillati > Actinomycetota > Actinomycetes > Mycobacteriales > Nocardiaceae > Nocardia > Nocardia sp. NPDC004711. The sequence goes on from NZ_JBSGCB010000002.1 coordinate 254,403, forward strand.
GTCGATGACGGTGCGCAGGCCGTTGCCGCCGTGTAGCTGGGCCAGCCACAGCATGGCGAGGTCCCAGATCTGCCAGAACGGCGAGGCCCAGCGGCCGGCGACGAACGCGAAGTTCAGGCGGTGCACGCCGCCGTCGAGCATCAGCATGATCGTCATGTGGCCGATGACCAGCACGACCAGCAGCAGGCCGGAGGCACGCATGAACAGCCAGGCGTACTTCTCGAAGTTGTTGCCGCCGACGCGACGGGGGGCGCGCGGAGCGTCGAGGGAGGCGGGGCGGTCGTAAGACTTGCCGAGAACGGGTGCGGTCATGTCGGCTCTCAATTCGTCAGCAGGTAGAAGAACTGGCGGCCGACGCCGGCGCCGGCGACGACGATCCAGATCGCCAGCACGACCCAGAGCATCTGCCGCTGATAACGCGGGCCCTGTGACCAGAAGTCGACCAGGATGATGCGGATGCCGTTGAACGCATGGAACAGCACGCAAACAACGAGAGCCATCTCCATCAGGGCGACGACGGGGTTCTTGTAGGTCTCGATCGCGTGGTCGTAGGTGTCCGGGCTGACTCGCACCAACGCGGTATCGAGGACGTGGACGAACAGGAAGAAGAAGATCGTCACGCCGGTGATGCGGTGCAGAGCCCAGGACCACATGCCGGGGTCGCCTCGGTACAGGGTCCGCTTCGGCTTGGCCGGAGCTTCTAGCGTGGTCATAGAGTGCGGTGCCTCCAACGTCGTTGATGGACCCGGTCAGAATCCGGCGCGGAGCCTTCGGACTGTCGAAACCACCTGCTCACGAGCGGAATCAAACGTCCGGTGGCAGTGCTGCAGGCCCGCTTCGGGTACCTGAACCGATCTGTCGTGAACTCTAAACCCAGCTGTGAAGGGGAACTAATTCGGCGTGCCGCTCGTTGGGCCAAATTGTTGTGAGTTAGGTTTGCCTTTCCTGATTTTTGCGACCAGGCGGAACGCCTATCACGCGGGTGCTGCCACGTCCATGGGAGGATGGTCCGAAATGTCGGATATTGACTGGAAGACCCTGCGTGGCAAGGCTTTTGAAGTCATGCAAGAGGCTTATGCCCCTTACTCTCGATTCCCCGTCGGGGCCGCGGCTCTCACCGCCGATGATCGCGTGGTGAGCGGCTGCAATGTGGAAAATATCTCATACGGTTTGGGCCTCTGCGCCGAATGTGTACTGGTCGGTAACTTGATTTCGACCGGAGGCGGGCGACTCCGGGCGGTCTCGGTCTGTGACTCCCGGGGCGCCGTGCTCATGCCCTGCGGACGCTGCCGGCAGATCCTGCTCGAACACGGCGGCGGCGAGTTGCTGGTCGATCACCACGGCGGCCCTGTCACCCTGAACGCCTTGCTGCCGGACTCCTTCGGCCCCGGCGACCTCGCCGCCGGACAACTCTGACCCTCGGTGCTCGAGGGCTATAACCGCTGATCGCCGTGGCGCGCGCGGGAATCCGTGCACATCGGGCCGGGCGCATGCCAGGGTGGAGGGTGTGAGTGTGCACTCGGCGGTGGACGTGATTCGGGCCAAGCGTGACGGCGGTGAACTCACCGACGCGCAGATCGATTGGGTGGTGGACGCGTTCACGCGCGGAGAGGTGGCCGACGAGCAGATGTCGGCCCTGGCCATGGCCATCGTGTGGCGCGGCATGACGCGGCGCGAGACCGCGCGCTGGACCCGGGCCATGATCGACACCGGGAAGCGATTGGACTTCACCGATCTGGGCCGCCCGACCGTCGACAAGCACTCCACCGGCGGGGTGGGGGACAAGATCACGCTGCCGCTGTCGCCGCTGGTCGCGGCGTGCGGGGCCGCCGTGCCCCAGCTGTCCGGGCGCGGATTGGGCCACACCGGAGGCACTCTCGACAAGCTGGAGGCCATTCCCGGCTGGCAGGCCGACATTCCGGTGGACCGCATGCGGAAGCTGCTGTCGGATCCCGGCGTCGGTGCCGTGGTGTGCGCCGCCGGGGCCGACCTCGCGCCCGCCGACAAACGGCTCTACGCGCTGCGTGATGTGACCGGGACCGTGGAATCCATCCCCCTGATCGCCAGCTCCATCATGAGCAAGAAGATCGCCGAGGGCACCGGGGCACTGGTGCTGGACGTGAAGGTCGGGCGCGGGGCCTTCCTGAAGCAGCTGGACCAGGCGCGCGAACTCGCCACCGCCATGGTCGAACTCGGCACCGACGCGGGCGTGCGGACGGTGGCGCTGCTCACCGCCATGGACACCCCGCTCGGCCATACCGCCGGAAACGCCCTGGAGGTCTGCGAATCCCTGGACGTGCTGGCGGGCGGCGGCCCCGCCGATGTCGTCGACCTCACCCTCGCCCTGGCACGGGAGATGCTGGCGCAGGCCGGCATCACCGACATCGACCCGGCCGACGCCCTCGCCGACGGCCGGGCCATGGACCAGTGGCGAGCCATCGTGCGCGCCCAGGGCGGCGACCCGGACGCGCCGCTGCCGCAGGCCCGCCACACCGAAACCCTGCGCGCCGACGGCGGGGGCACGTTGACCCGCCTCGACGCCCTCGATGTCGGGCTGGCCGCGTGGCGGCTGGGCGCGGGCCGGGCCCGGCAGGGTGACCCGGTGCAGGCCGGGGCGGGTATCGAAATGCATGCCAAGCCAGGCGATTCCATTGTTCCGGGGCAGCCGCTGCTGACCCTGCACACCGATACTCCGGAGGCGTTCCCGGTCGCGCTCGAGATCCTGCGCGGCGCGTACACGATCTCCGAGACCGAGGCGGTGGAGCAGCAGCCGCTGATTCTGGGCCGCATCACCGCCTGACCCGGCCTAGCCTGGAATTGTGAAGCACAGAACCGATTTCCGAGGCCGGGCCGCGGCGGCGGCCGCGCTGGGCGTGCTCGGCCTCGTCGCGCCGCTGGGCGCGGTGCTGCCCGCCGCGTGGTCGCCGACGCCGGTCGCGCAGGCCTCGCCCGCGGACAATATTCCATCCGATTCCTCCGGAGACCATCAGCCGAACTCGCTCTCGCGCGGCGATGTCACGCCGCCCTCGACCGAGAAGAAGGCCAAACCGTCACCCGTCTACACCAGCTGTGAACAGGTGTGGGCGCAGGGCGGGGGCCCGATCTACCTGGGCCAGCCCGGGTATTCGGTGCTGCTCGATCCGGACGGGACCGGCGTCGCCTGCTCCCGCTAGGTGCTCGCCGGTGCCCGATAGGTGAAGGATTCGTACTGGTCAGCAACGTGACGGCAACGACATGCCGAACTGTGGGGTGAGTCCGGTCAACCGCCCTGCCGCGGCACGGGAATGCGGCTAACGTTGCTACATGACTGGACCGATGCCCCTCACTCTTGCTTCGATCCGCCAGGCTCCGAAGGCGGTCCTGCACGATCACCTCGATGGCGGGTTGCGGCCCGCGACCGTGCTGGAGCTGGCTCGCGCCTGCGGCTATGACCAGTTACCGGCAGGCGATGCCGCCGCGCTGGCGGACTGGTTCCGGGACGCGGCCGACAGCGGCTCGCTCGAGCGCTATCTGGAGACCTTCGCGCACACCGTCGCCGTCATGCAGACCCCCGAGGGCCTGCGCCGGGTGGCCCGCGAATGTGCCGAGGATCTCGCCGCCGACGGCGTCGTCTACGCCGAGGTGCGGTTCGCGCCCGAGCAGCACCTCGAGGCCGGGCTCACCCTCGACGAGGTGGTCGAGCACACCATCGCCGGATTCCGCGAGGGCGAGGCCCTGGCAGCGGCCGCCGGCACCCCGATCACCGTGGTCTGCCTGCTCACCGCCATGCGGCACGCGGCCCGCTCTCGCGAGATCGCCGAGCTCACCGTGCGCTGGCGCGACCGCGGCGTCGGCGGCTTCGATATCGCGGGCGCGGAGGCGGGCTATCCGCCCAGCCGCCACCTGGACGCCTTCGATTACATGCGGGCCAACCTGGCGCACTTCACGATTCACGCGGGCGAGGCCTTCGGGCTGCCGTCCATTCACGAGGCCGTCGCGTTCTGCGGCTGTGAGCGCCTCGGCCACGGTGTGCGCATCACCGACGACATCACCGATTCGGCCGACGGTCCCGAGCTCGGCGTGGTCGCGAACTATGTGCGGGACATGCGAATCCCGCTCGAACTGTGTCCGTCCTCCAATGTGCAGACCGGCGCGGTGCCCTCGCTCGACAAGCACCCCTTCGATCTGCTGGCCCGCCTGCGCTTCCGCGTGACGGTCAATACCGACAACCGGTTGATGAGCGACACGACCATGAGCAAGGAGATGCTCAAGCTGTCGGAGACCTTCGGCTACGGCTGGAGCGATCTGGAACGCTTCACCATCAATGCCATGAAGTCGGCGTTCATCCCATTCCCGGACCGCCTGCGCCTGATCGACGAGGTGATCAAGCCGGGCTACGCGGTGCTGCTGGGATAGGGATACCGCAGTGTTGCCGGAATAGGTTGTCCCGCAAATCGATTCGGGCCGCACCCGGAGGTGCGGCCCGAATCGCGGCTCCGATCAGCCCTTCTGCAGGCGTCCCTCGAAGGCGGACTCCAGGACCTTCCAGGCATCCGCTTCCGCCGCGAACGGCGGATTCGGGGCCATCCGGGTCGGGTCGGGGTTGAGCAGGTAGGAGACGTACCAGCCCAGCGGGGTGGACACGGCCAGGGCCGCTTCGACCGAGTCGTCCTCGGCGTAATCGGCTGCGTCGGTGAACAATTCGACGGCCAGGTCGAGCTGGTCGGTGTCCACGGACTTGGGGCCGGCCGCCAGATCATCGGACAGGCCGGGCAGGACGTAGACGTTCTCCTCGTCGACCTCGACATCGAGGGAGCCGTCCACGGCGGCGGTCTGCACCTCGCCGTAGGTGCTCACCCGGGCCAGGTCGTGGTCGTGGTCGTCGGCCAGGTAGCGGGCCAGGGCGCGCTCGGAACCGAAGACCGTGATGGTGCCGTCCTTGCCCAGGAAGATGGGCTCGTCGTCGACGTAACAGCGCAGGGTGAAGACGGTGCCGTCGGAGGTGACGATCTTGACCGGGTCGATGCCGACCTCGTGCCAGAACGAGAGCTCCTCGTCCTCTTCGTCGTCCTCGTCCAGGTCGACGGCCTCGATCTCGTCGTCATCGCTCTCGGCCGCGTCCTCGGCGTCGACGATGTTCTCCTGCGCCGCAAGCAGTTCCGCCTCGGCGACCGAGACCGCGTCGGCGTCCACCTCCGGAATCGTCACCACCGAGTCGATGGCGTCGATGACCGCTTCCCAATCCTTGGCGATGGCCGCGCCGATCTGGTCCCACAGTTCCTCGCCCTCGCGCCCGGCGAAGGCGCCGACGCCGCCGGCCAGTGCGCCCAGCACCGGGTGCGAGCCGAAGAACTTGGTGACGGTGTCGAGTTCGCACACGTCGCCGATATTGCGGACCATCTCGAGGGTCTCCTCGAGCTCGGAGACCACCTCCGGGTCGGGGTCGTCCGCGGCCAGTTCGGGCACGCCGACCAGATCGAAGACGTACTGCTCCTCCGGCTCCAGTTCGGCCGCCGACAATCCGGCGATGATCTTCCAGGCCGGATGATCCACCAGATCGTTGTCGGAGTTGGTGCGAATGAACGCGGCCAGCTCCGCGACGGACTCGAATCCGTACAGGTCTTCCTCGTGACCGAGGAACGCCTGCCACTCATCGTCACCGTCTCGCCAGCGGGGTGCCCAGAGGGTGACAAGATCGCCTTTGGTCAGGCCGAGCGCGATCGGGACGATGTCTCCAGAAGCCATGACCGGAAGCCTATCCAGTCGCCGCGTCAGGCACTATCCGGGCCGCCCCCCAACATTTCTGGAGGCGTCTCCGCCGGACACTGAGTCGTTCAATCGGGCAATGATTCGGGAGCGCCGCGCGGTCGCCTCGGCGGCCGCCCGCTGACACGTCCAGAGGATCAGCCGCGACACCTCGGCGGGAGCGCGCGAGGTCACCGACTCGGCCAGCCACAGCCCGGTCAGGGCGCCGTCGCCATCGACCTCGGCGGTCACCGCACCGTCCTCGGACGTGCAGCGGCCACTTATCCGGGACAGCCCGCGCAGCGTGGCCTCGAGTGCTTCCAGCTTGTCGTCGACGCCCTTGACCAGTGCGTCCATTTCGGCGCTCATCGGTTCCGCAGCCAACTGGTCTGTCCGGCATCGGCGTCGTCGAGCCGGTCCAGCTCGTCCACCACGGCCTGCCGGGTGGGCAGGCCCAGCCGGTCCAGCATCGCCTCCGGGACGCCGGCCTCGGCCAGCTGTTCGCGCCGCCGCGCCCGGGCCACGATCGCCGAGCGCCGGGTGAGCCGCAGCATCTCGGCGGCGAGAGCCGGTGCGCCGTACCGGTATTCAGCGCGCTCGAACCGGATCTCCACGGGCATGCCCTGATCGGTGGCGCGCACCGACACCGTGCCGGATCGATTGGTGGCCGCGGCGACGGTCACCGCCGGAACCTGTGGTCGCGTCATCCTGTCTCCCTTCGAAACGCCTGTTCGTGGCCCGAATGCCATAGCTGTGGGCCGGTAGTACCTAGGCGGTGGGCCGGTAGAAACCGAGGAACCGCATCCCGCTGTTCTCGGTCCGGATCGGCCCGATCCGAACCGGATCGCCCGCCTCCACCAATTGCCCGTTCCCGATCACCATCGCAACGTGGCCGTCCCACACCGCAAGATCACCGGGCATCAAGTCCCCTGGACCGACCCGCTGGTGCCCGTACCCCTGCTCCTGCGCCAGCCGCGGCAGCGAGACACCCGCCTGCGCATAGGCCCACTGGGTCAGACCGCTGCAATCCATCCCTGCCCCGGGCGTCTCCCCACCCCACACATACGGTGTCCCCACCGCACTCAACGCATTCCGAACCGCATCCGCCGCCTGCTGATTCGGCGCTTCGACGGTGCTCCCATCCGGCAGCGTCACCCGCACCCCACCCCCTTGCGGCCGCGTAACCGTCGAATCATGGCCGTGATCAGGCGTCTTCGGCGTCGTCACCGCCGCCGGGCCGGTGTGCGGGCCGCCCGGCGAGAGCCCGGACCCGAGCAGCGTGTCCCCGGCCGCCGCGACCGCGCCCCCGGCGGCCGCGAGGCTCGCCCCGGCCTGCGGCGCCACACTGTCCACCGGAACGCTCGCCGCCGGTACGACCATCGCATCGCCCGGTCCGGACGACTCGGGTGTCACCTGGCCGGGCGCCGGGACAGGTAGCGCCAACTCCGCCATGAGCGCAGTCTCCGAAGCCAGTTCGGCCCGCACCCGCTCGACCACCCGCATGGCCTGCCCGATGTGATCGATCGCCGACTCCACCAGGGCCGCGACCCCACCCGCGGTGAACCCGGCCGCACCCATCGCCTCGACCTCCACCGTGAACGAACGCAGAATCTCCTCCACCTCCCGCCGCCCGGCGGCGACCTCCGCATCCGCCCGCTCCACGATCGCCGCCATCGCCCGCCCCCGCTCGGACGCCATGGCGGCCGAGGTCTGCACCCGCAGCGCCTCGTCCACCGCCGCATCACCGGCCCGCCCCCGCCACGCGTCGGACATCCGGTCGACACTCGCCCGGCTCTCGGTGCGAACCCGCTCCACAGCAGCCGACGTCTCCCGCAGCACCTCGGCGGCCCCGCCGGACCCGGACCCGAAGCTGCGCAGCAACTCGACGATCGGCTCCGCCAGCGCCCCGACCGCCGGCTCCCCGCTCATCCGCCCACTCCCGCCCGAGTCCTCCCGCACCGCAATCCTTTTCGATCCACCCCGCCGCGCTGCCTTGCCGCCCAGCGGATCTCGGGTGCGGCTGTCACGCGCTCGACTCCGCGCCGGCGGCGCCCAGCGTCGCGGCATACGCGCTGTCGTGGCCGGTGTAGGCGGCCGTGGCGGTGGCGGTGGCGGCGCTCATGGCGGCGAGGGCCGTCGAGACCTCGTCGAGAGTGGTCACGTGGGTGCCGTGCGCCGCGGCGTAGGCGGTGAGGAAGTCGGCGCCGATGAGGCCGAAGGCGGGCACGAGTAGTTCGGGGGCGGCGGTGGCGGCATGCGCGGCGGCGGCCGCGAGATCTGCGCCGAGGACGGTGGTGGTCGTCGCGTAGGCGGTGAGGCCGTCGGGATGGATCGAGAGGCGGTGCATGAATGCCCCCTTCATGCGGGTCGCGGGATGGATGTGTGCTGCACGGGGTTGGACGCGGGGCGGGGCCGGGCGGTTCCCGGGGCGGAAGAATTCCGGTGGGCGGGGATCGCGGACGGCGGTGCTGACCTATGGTTTTCGTATGCGCACACTCGTCGTGGACCATCCGCTCGCTGCCGCTTTGCTGACCACCATGCGAGATGCCCGGACGACCAATCCGACATTCCGGGCCGCGCTCCGGGACCTGACCGGGATTCTGGTCTATGAGGCCATGCGAGACGCCTCGGTGGAGCGATTCCCGATCGCCACGCCGGTGGCCGCGGCGGAGGGGACGCGGCTGAATGCTCCGCCATTGCTGGTTCCGGTGCTGCGCGCGGGGCTGGGCATGGTGGAGACCGCGGAGAACCTGATTCCGGACGCCCGGATCGGGTTCGTGGGCCTGGCCCGCGACGAAGAGACGCATCAGCCGACCCCGTACATGGAGTCGCTACCCGACGACCTGTCCGGCACCCCGGTCATGGTGCTCGACCCCATGCTCGCCACCGGCGGCTCCATGGTCTACACCCTGGACCTGCTGGCCACCCGCAATGCTCGCGACATCACCGTGCTGTGCGTGGTCACCGCGCCGGAAGGCATTGCCGCCCTGGAGAAGTCGGGTCATCCCGTGCGCCTGGTCACCGCCTCGGTGGACCGCGGCCTCAACTCCGACGCCTATATCGTCCCCGGTCTCGGCGACGCCGGCGATCGCCAATTCGGACCGCGCTGAACCGCTTCCGGGCTCAGAGCTTCTCGCAGAACATCCGGATCTCGGAGAGCCGCTGCGCCGCAGCGGCCTTGGCTTCGGCGAGACCGTCCCGATCGGCCACGGGCACGACCGTCTCCAGATAGCACTTGAGCTTCGGCTCGGTACCCGACGGCCGGATCACCACGCGTAGTGTCGGGCCCTCGAAAACCAGTGCGTCGGTACGCATCTGCCCGCGCAGCCGCGCCATATCGGTGCAGCCCACCGCTTCCCCGGCGATCTCGGTCGGTGGCATCTCACGCAGCCGGGCCACCACGGCCGCAGCCTCGCTCACATCCGGCAGTCGCAGCGACACCTGATCCCCGGCGTGCACACCGAATTCGACCGCGAAGTCGTCGAGGACGTCGAACAGCGTCCGCCCTTCCGCCTTCACCTGTGCCACCAGATCCGCCGCGACGACCGCCGCGGAGATACCGTCCTTGTCGCGCACCGCGGCCGGGTCCACGCAGTGGCCGATCGCCTCCTCGTACGCGTACACCAGGCCCGCACCCGCGCGGGCCAGCCACTTGAAGCCGGTCAGCGTCTCCGCGTACCGCGCCCCGCGCGCCGGAGCCAGCTTGCTCAACAGCCGCGACGACACGATGGTCGTGGCCACCAGGGAGTCCGGCGCGGCCGTCCGCAGCACGAAATCGCCCAGCAGCACCCCGGTTTCGTCGCCCCGCAGCATCCGCCACCCGTGCGGTCCCCGCACCCCGAGCGCGCACCGATCCGCATCCGGATCGAGCGCGATGGCGATATCCGCGTCCAGTCGTTCGGCCAGCCCCAGCAGCAGATCAGCCGCGCCCGGCTCCTCGGGATTCGGAAACGCGACCGTCGGAAAATCCGGATCCGGCGCGAACTGCTCGGTGACCACCAGCACGTCGCCGAACCCCGCACCTCGGAGCGCGGCCACCGCCAACTCCCCGCCGACCCCGTGCATGGCGGTCAGCGCGATTCGAATCTCACTGCGCCGCCGGGTCGGGGCCTCGCCGCCGATCAGGCTGGGCAGCAGGGTGACTCGGGCCAGATAGCGGCGGACGATCTCCTCGCCCAACTCTTCGGCGGGAGTGCCCGCGGGTAGTCCGAGAATGCTCGGGTCCGGGGCGGCCGGTCCGGGATCGGTGCGGGGGATCTGCCCGGTGACGGCGTCGATGCAGCGCTCGATCTCGGCGTCGGCGGGTGGGATGAGCTGGGAGCCGCCGTCGAGGTAGACCTTGTAGCCGTTGTCGGTGGCGGGGTTGTGGGAGGCGGTTATCTGTACTCCGGCAACGGCTTTCAGCTCGCGGACCGCGAAGGCCACCACCGGTGTGGGCAGCGGGCAGGGGAGTGTCAGCACCGAGAAACCGGCCGCCGCAAAGACTTCCGCCGTCGCGGCGGCGAATTCGGCGGAGCCGTGCCGGGCGTCGCGACCCACGATCACCAGTCCGCCGCCCAGGCAGCGGTCGCGCAGCCAGGCGGCGATCCCGGCGGAGGCCCGCGAGACGGTGTCCACGTTCATGCCGTCCGGGCCGTCCTGGAGCGGACCGCGCAGCCCGGCGGTTCCGAAGCGCAGCATCCCCGCGCGCCTAGAGGCGTTCCAGCACGCCGCGCAGCAGTTTGCCCAATCGCGGTGCGGCGGCGTGGCCTTCGGCCAGCACCTCGGCGTGCGAGAGGTGCGCGCCGGTGACCCCGGCGGCCAGGTTGGTGACCAGCGAGATGCCGAGCACCTTGGCCCCGCCCTCGCGGCAGGCGATGGCCTCCAGCACGGTGGACATGCCGACCAGGTCCGCGCCCATGGTGCGCAGCATGCGGATCTCGGCGGGGGTCTCGTACTGCGGCCCGGTCAGGCCCGCGTACACGCCCTCGGTCAGGCCGGGCTCGATTTCCTTTGCCAGCGCCCGCAATTCGGGATCCCAGGCGTCGACCAGGTCGACGAAGTTCGCGCCCTCGATGGGGGTGCGCCCGGTCAGGTTGATGTGGTCGGAGATGAGTACCGCCTCGCCGACCGACAGCCCGTCGCGAATCCCGCCCGCGGCATTGGTGAGCAGCACGGTCTGCGCGCCGGCGGCCAGTGCGGTGCGCACATTGTGCACGACCTGGCCGGGCGCGTGGCCCTCGTAGAGATGCTGGCGGCCCATGAGCAGCAGCACCGGCGCGTCACCGACCGTGACGGAATGAATGGTGCCCTGATGCCCCTGGGCGGTGGGCGATCCGAATCCCGGCACCTCGGCCATCGGAATGGAGGCGGCCGGTTCGCCGATCTCGGCGGCAGCTTCCTGCCAGCCGGACCCCAGCACCACGGCAATCCGGTGCTGCTGCACTCCCGTTCGTTGCGCAATGGCTTCGGCGGCTAGTTCGGAAACCCCGCCCATGGCCTTCTCGGCTAGCATGTCGCCCACCCTAGTACCAGGTGATCTCGTACGCCCCGGGTGTGTCCCCGACCTGCCTTTTTCATCCCCTTTGTCGGAACCGCCTCCCCGCAATTTCTGCGCCCGGCTCGGGTGCCGCCGGCAGTCGTGCCGGCGGTCGGGTGCCGACCCGATTTCGGACGTACCCGATGAATTACCCCGATCCTCGCGAAATCAGTCGTCGCGTCGGCATAAATACCCGTCGGTAGGTATCTGCCCCGCCCCCGCTACGCTGCACGCATGCCGTACTTGAAGCGTGATGGGGATGTGTTCGTGCTGTACCTCGGGACCGAGGGACAGGCCATCGACAACGAGAACCGCTTCCACCCCGACTGGATCACCGAGGTCCACGCGCTGCTCGACGAGGTCGAGGCGTCCGAGGGCCCGGCCGCCCTGGTGGTCACCGCCGACGGCAAGTTCTTCTCCAACGGCCTCGACACCGACTGGCTGTTCGGCAACTTCGACAAGAACTGCTGGTACCTCGACCGCGTGCACTCGCTCTACAGCCGCCTGCTGGCCTTCGGCCTGCCCACGGTCGCCGCGGTGAACGGCCACGCCTTCGGCGCCGGCGCCATGCTCGCCACCTCCTGCGACTTCCGGATCATGCGCGCCGACCGCGGCTTCTGGTGCCTGCCCGAGGTGCACCTGGGCATGCCGTTCACCGTCGCCATGAACGCGCTGCTGACCAATCGCCTGGTCAATCAGGTCGCGGTGGAGGCCATGACCACCGGCCGCCGCTACGCCGCCGATGACGCCATCGCCGCGGGCATCGTGGACGCCAAGGCGGATGCGGATGTGTTGCTGGCCACCGCAGTCGCGCGGGCCGACATGCTCAAGGGCAACCGCAAGCCGAACCTGCCGGTCATCAAGCGCGCGCTGCACCAGCAGGCGCTGGCCGGGCTGGCCGTGGAGACGACCCCGGAGAACCTGGCCTTCAATCCGTAGAGGTCCGTTCCGTCCGCTGTGCGGGGGTTCGAGGGCTCGCCCTCGAACCACTGATTGCTGAGCGTGCCGCGATGATTTTTGCGTGTCCCGCACTCTGCCGGAGATTTTCCGGCTTACCTGCTGCGACAGAGTTGCGCGGCAGTGCGAGACTGTTGGGATGTCACCATCGCGCAACGGCGATGACCGGAGATCCTGCGTACCGATCGGTCGGCACGACTTGTCTGTGCCGTCCTCGAATGCTGCCGTGGCATCGGCGGATCCGGCCCTGCTCGCCGCGGCCGATGCGGCCGTCGCCGGGTACCGCGATCAGCTGATCGCACTCTCCCACGACATTCATGCGGAACCCGAGCTGGCCTTCGAGGAATTCCGCAGTGTCGCAAAGACAATCGAGCCGTTGCGGGAACGCGGATTTCGCATCGAATCGGGCGTGGCGGAACTGCCGACCGCATTCACCGCCGAATACGGCAGCGGAGACCTGGTAGTCGGCATTTGTGCCGAATATGACGCCCTCCCCGAAATCGGCCACGCCTGCGGCCACAACATCATCGCCGCCGCCGGGGTCGGCGCGGCGCTGGGCCTGGCCGCGGTCGCCGACGCCTGCGGCATCACGGTGAAGGTGCTGGGCACGCCCGCCGAGGAGTCCGGCGGCGGCAAGGTGCTCATGCTCGAGCGCGGTGTCTTCGACGATGTCGCCATGGTCATGATGGTGCACCCGGGTCCGGAGGATATCGCCGGTGCGCATTCGCTGGCCCTCGCCGATTTGTCGGTGGTTTTCCACGGCCGGGAATCGCATGCCAGCGCCGCGCCGCAGTACGGGCGAAACGCCCTCGATGCCGTGACCGTCGCGCAAGTTGCTCTAGGTTTGCTACGACAACATCTCCTGCCCGGACAACAACTCCACGGTATAGTCGGATCGGGCGGCGTCGCCCCGAATATCGTGCCCGGACACGCGGAACTGCTGTATTACCTACGTGCGGTCGACTCCGCGACCCTCGATGATCTGATGCAACGAGCATCAGCATGTTTCGAGGCAGGTGCCCTGGCGACCGGGTGCACACACGAAATCCGGAAGCTTGCGCCGACATACACCGAGCTCACTCCCGATAGCGCACTGCTGTGCGCCTATCGCGAGCAGATCACCGCACTCGGCCGCGAGCCGATCGCCCCGGAGTTCGAGGCGGCACGGCCGCTGGGCAGCACCGATATGGGCAATGTCACCAATGTCATCGCCGGTATCCACCCGGTCATCGGCATCGATGCAGGCGGTGCGGTGACCCACCAGCCCGCGTTCGCGGCTGCCGCCGTGAACGCGTCGGCCGATCGCGCCGTCCTGGACGGGGCAACGGCACTGGCTCGCACCGCGATACACATCGCAGGCGACAAATTGCACAGGGACAGGTTGTCGGAACGAGTCATACAACGGCAGTTTCAGCGACAGGAGGACATTCGGTGAGCACAACCGGCCGGTCCGCGGCGCGCGTCAACGGACCACTGGCGGCGTCGTGCGTGAACAACACGCAGACGCCGGCCGGCGCCGCGACGGAATCGGCGACCGGGCACGAGGTAGTGGAGTCGTGGCTCGCGGAGCACATGGACGACCTCACGACGTGGCGTCGCCATATCCACGCCAACCCGGAGCTGTCCCGGACCGAGTTCGGTACCACCGAATTCGTGGAGTCATGGCTGGTCAAGGCCGGGCTCGAGCCGCGCACGCTGCCGAGCGGCACCGGCCTGATCTGTGACATCGGCCCCGACGGCCCGCGCATCGGCCTGCGCGCCGACATGGACGCGCTGCCGCTGCAGGAGTACACCGGGCTGCCGTTCGCCTCCACCGTGCCGGGCGTCTCGCACGCCTGCGGGCACGACGCGCACACCGCGATCCTGCTCGGCACCGCGCTGGCGCTGGCCGAGATCGAGGACTTGCCGGTCGGCGTGCGGCTGGTGTTCCAGCACGCCGAGGAGGTCATGCCCGGCGGCGCCATCGACATGGTCGCCGCGGGCGCCATGGAGGACGTCTCGCGCATGTTCGCGCTGCACTGCGACCCGCGGCTGGAGGTGGGCCGGGTCGGCATCCGGGTCGGTCCGATCACCTCCGCCGCCGACACCGTGGAGCTGGTGCTGGACTCGCCCGGCGGCCACACCTCCCGCCCGCACCTGACCAGCGACCTGGTCTACGCCATCGGCACGGTCATCACCGGCCTGCCCGGCCTGCTCTCCCGCCGCATCGACCCGCGCACCAGCACGGTCATGGTGTGGGGCGCGGTGTCGGCGGGCAAGGCGCCCAATGCGATTCCGCAGACCGGCATGCTCACCGGCACCGTCCGCACCGGCGATCACGCCACCTGGTCGCTGCTCGAGCCCATGGTCCGCGAGATCGTCGAGGGCCTGCTGGCCCCCACCGGCGTCCGCTACCAGCTCAACTACAAGCGCGGCGTGCCGCCGGTGGTCAACGACGAGCAGGCCGTGCGCATGTTCGAGGACGCCATCCGCGGTCTCGACCCCGACGCCCTCGCCGACACCCCGCAGTCCGGCGGCGGCGAGGACTTCTCCTGGTATCTGGAGGAGGTTCCCGGCGCCATGGCCCGGCTCGGCGTCTGGTCCGGTCAGGGCGAGCAACTCGACCTGCACCAGGCCACCTTCGACCTCGACGAGCGCGCCCTCGCCGCCGGAGTCCGGGTCTTCACCAACATCGTGCTGAACGCCGGCTGACCAGAGACAACGAGGCCGGGCCGCACTGAAAAGTGCGGCCCGGCTTCACGTTTCGGGGAATTGCTTCGCCTTGCGGCGGAATTACTTCACCTTGCCGGCGATGTCGCCCCAGGCGTGCCAGCGGTCGATCTCGATCCAGGCGGAGACGCGCTTCTGGTCGCGGACGGCGTAGTCGCTGCCGATGTAGTGCTGGGCGATGCGGTCGATGACCGAGGAGTCGGGGTCGTTCTCCAGGGAGACGATGCGGCCCTGGATGCTGACGTGGCTGTACCAGTTGTCGCCGTCGAGAACGGTGAGGCTGATGCGGGGATCCTCGCGCAGGTAGTCCAGGCGCTTACGGAAGTCGGCCAGGTTCACCAGGATTCGGCCGTTCTCGTACAGATACCAGGTGGCGACCGAAACCGGCTGGCCGTCCGGGCGATTCGAGGCGAAGATCGCCGGGTTGGGGCGGGACAGGAATTCGGCGATCGGGGCGGGTACGGGGGTGGCGGGCATCGGCTTCACTCTTTCGACGGTTCGGAGATCGTTTCCGGTTCCCGTAACAGCGGCGCCGCGCCGAATCTTCCGGCCCCGCCCCGCTGATCCGTCGCACCGCGTCCGATGCGCCGCGCGCTACGGCCCGAAGGTGCCGGGGCCGACGTTCTTGCTGTTGCGGGTGCGTAGCGCGTGCGTGTAATCGTTTGGCGCACCGGCCTTCTCGGCGGCGTCGGCGATGACGCCCAGGTAGCGCGCGGAGGGTAGCCCGCCCTCGTAGGCATCCAGGACGTACAACCACGCCAGCACCGGCTCGCTGCCGGTGCCCGCGTTCGGGGTGACGCGCAGGCGGATCTTCTTGTGGATGCCGAAGTCCGACCCCTCCCAGCGGTCGAGGCTCAGCTCGTCCTCACCGGGGACGTCGTAGAGCACCACGAAGACCCGTTGCCCGGCTTCTTCGACCACCGTCGCCAGCGGTCCCTCCCAGCCGATGTCGTCGCCGGCGAAGGTGAGTCGCCACCCCTCCAGCCAGCCGGTTCCGTACACCGGAGAGTGCGGACAGCGCTTGAGCATCTGCTCGGGATCCATGTTGGACCCATAGGCGGCGTAAATCGGCACCAGGAAAGCCTATCGAACAAACCCGGAAGACCATCCCCGATCCCGATCACAAGGCGGTTCGCGCGGGCCCGATCGATTGCCGCGGAATCGCCGGAAGCCGCGTTCGCCCCGCTCGATGCCGGTTCTGCCTGGGGTGACGGCGAGTTCGCGCGTCCGCCCGTCATGACACGCCGCCTCCCCGAATGGAATGCGCCACAGTGTGAAAATTGTCCGGAGACGCGGTTAAAGCTGTAGGTAGCTGCGGGGATAACGTTAGAGACCGGCACCGGAGATCCCGGGTGCCGACCTGAAAGCGGAGGAACAATGACCCGCATTGCGATCATCGGTGGCGGCCCCGCCGGATATGAAGCGGCGCTGGTGGCGGCACAGCACGGGGCGCCGGTCACATTGATCGACAGTGACGGCATCGGCGGCGCGTGCGTGCTGTGGGACTGCGTGCCGTCCAAGACCTTCATCGCTTCCACCGGCGTGCGCACCGATCTGCGCCGCGCCCGTGACCTGGGCATCACCGTGCATCCCTCGCAGGCGCAGGTGCGCCTGGCCGAGGTGAACTCCCGCGTCAAGGCGCTCGCGCAGGCCCAGTCCTCCGATATCCGCGTCAAGCTGCAGACCGCCGGCGTGACTGTGCTGTCCGGCTACGGGGAACTCATCGACCAGGCCCAGGGTCTGGCCACCCACCTGGTCAAGGCCACCCTCGCCGACGGCCAGGAACGGGTCATCGAGGCCGAGGTGGTGCTCATCGCCACCGGCGCCAGCCCGCGCGTGCTGCCCGGCGCGGAACCGGACGGCGAGCGAATCCTGAACTGGCGTCAGCTCTACGACCTGAAGGAGCTGCCCGAGACCCTGGTGGTCGTCGGTTCCGGTGTGACCGGCGCCGAATTCGTCTCCGCCTATACCGAGATGGGCGTGCAGGTGAAACTCGTCTCGAGCCGCGACCGCGTGCTGCCCGGCGAGGACGCCGACGCCGCCCTGGTGCTGGAGGATGCGCTGGCGGAGCGCGGTGTGGAGCTGGTCAAGCACGCCCGCGCCGACGCGGTGGAGCGCACCGCCGAGGGCATCGTGGTGAAGCTGTCCGACGGCCGCAATATCAGCGGCACCCACGCGCTGATGACCGTCGGTTCCATTCCGAACACCACCGGGCTGGGTCTGGAACGGCTCGGGATCGAGCTGGACAAGGGCGGATACCTGCGGGTGGACCGGGTTTCGCGGACCACCGCGCCCGGCGTCTACGCGGCCGGCGACTGCACCGGCCTGCTGCCGCTGGCATCGGTGGCCGCCATGCAGGGCCGCATCGCCATGTACCACGCGCTGGGTGAGGGCGTGCAGCCGATTCGCCTGAAGACCGTTGCCTCCGCCGTGTTCACGCGCCCGGAGATCGCGACCGTCGGCGTCTCGCAGACCGCCATCGACAATGGCGAGGTCCCGGCCCGTACGGTCATGCTGCCCCTGAACACCAACCCGCGCGCCAAGATGTCGGGCCTGCGACGGGGTTTCGTGAAGATCTTCTGCCGCCCCGCCACCGGCGTGGTGATCGGTGGTGTCGTCGTGGCCCCCATCGCCTCCGAACTGATCTTGCCGATCGCGCTGGCGGTGCAGAACAACCTCACGGTGAATGATCTGGCCCAGACGTTTTCGGTGTATCCGTCGCTCACCGGATCGGTCACCGAGGCCGCGCGTCAGCTCATGCGGCACGACGATCTGGACTAGCCGCAATACGTTTCGGACCCCTTTGTTACCGGCCCGTCTTGCTGCCTTGTCTCCCTTGTGATTAAGTTCGCGGCGGAAGCGATCGGCAGGGCGGTCGCGAGCGTTACGTACGGGGGGTTCTCAATTCCCCTCCGATGCGAGGCTCTTCGATGCCCGGAGCGATCGTGCCGCCGAGGGACGAAGGAATTGAGCGAAACGTGAAGCACCGCAAGCCGAGTCGGATCAAGGCGAGCACCTCCCTGACGCTGGCCGGTGCGGCCGCGGTGGTGTCGCTGCTGTCCGCGCCCGCCAACGCCGCCCCCGCCGACCCGGGCGCGGTCCCGGCCGATCAGCAACAGCCCGACGGCACCCAGCCGCCCACCGAGTCGCCCGCCCCGGACGCGAAGGCACAGGTCGTGCCCGCGCCCAAGCCGGAGAACGTGCAGCCGGGCACCACCAAGCCGCAGCAGAGCCAGCCGGGCGTCACCACCCCGACCACGCCGAACACCCCGGCACCGGACAACGGTGCGGCCAAGCCGGATTCGGGTCAGCCGCAGGGCGCCACCCAGCCGGACGGCACCACCCCGAAGCCGGACGCCAACGCGCCCAAGAGCGATCCGAACGTGCAGCCGGCCGGTACCGACCCGCAGCCCGCGCAGCCCAAGTCGCTGCGGCCCTCGCAGCCGGGTGTGACCGTGCCGCGCGTGGCGCCGCTGCCGGTGCCGGGTCAGTCGACCCAGGCCCAGCCCGCGGTCACCACCCCGCAGCCGACCCAACCGGGCCAGCAGACCCAGCCGGGGCAGCAGGGCGCCCAGCCGGTGAAGCCGAACGACCAGAACGCGCAGCCGGCCGTCACCACCCCGAGCCAGGACCCGGCCGTGGACACCATGACCGGCCAGCCGACCGTCACCCCGCAGCAGCAGCCGCACTGGCAGTCGCCCGCGGTGGACACCGCCCCGGCCGCGCCGGTGGTCGAGATGACCGGTCCGCACACCGAGCTCGGCGTCAACCTCGACGGCGGCGCGGTGCTGCCGGGCTGGGCCGCCAACACCCACCACTTCAGCAACCTGGACGGTTACGTCGGCACCATCGGCTACACCACGCCGGGCGGCCTCGGTGAGGCCGGCATGTCGCTGGACTTCACCAAGGTCAACCAGATCAAGGTGACCGCGTTCGCGGGCAATGGTCCCGACAACGACCAGAAGATGGAGTTCGTGCTCGACACCGCCGCGGCCAATGCGGCCAAGGCCGATGCCGAGAACTTCATCCGCCTGCTGCCGGGCGGCGCTACCGTCCTGGAGGCCGCGGCCCAGATTGGTAAGCTCCCCGAGGGTGATCGGCCGTCGCAATCGGTCGACGTCGCCGGGGTGACCGCGCAGGTGGGCGGTTCGGTTCAGTACTGACAGGTCCCTCAGGGACCGGATACGGTGCCGGCGGGAGCAGCGTTGTCGCGTGGGGCGGTCGGGAGCGACCGCCCCACGCGTCTGTGGCGAAAGGACGGGTGATGGCTTCGGGCAAGGACGAATCCGCCGACCGTCAGGTATCCGAGGGCCGACAGCCGGAATCGGCCGGGCCGCCGGATTCCGGGTTCGGGCCCTCGCTCAATGACTTCGGTCCGTCGCTCAATGATTTCGGTCCGTCGCTGAACGACTTCGGTCCCGCGCCCACCGCCGCCGCCCCGGGCTGGAGTCCCGCGCCCGCTCCGCAGGGTCCCGATCTGTCCTGGCGGCCCGCGGGCGCGCCGCCGCAGTTTCCCGCGCCCGACGCGTGGCAGCCGGTCACCGGTCAGTACCCGCCCGTCACCGGCATGTCCACGGGCCAGTATCCGGCTGTGGACGGCGCCGGGCAGCCCGCGATTACCACCGATGTCGAACAGACCGTGAGAATCCCGCCTGGCGGGTCGCAAGCGGCAGCCACGGACGCGGCGACGCCCCGCGCCGCCGATCCGTCGGCCGCCGAACGGAATTCGGCGGGCGGCGATGAGACCGCCGAGCCGGACGGGCCCGCGGATTCCTGGTGGCGCTCCGCGCCCAGCGGCTTCCCGCCCGCGCCGCCATCGGAATCGGCTGCGGCCCAAGCGGAATCGCTGTCCTGGGCGGACGATCCGATCGCCAAGGCGCTGGCGCCGAAAACTCCTGTGCCGGAACGCAAACCGGAGTCCGAGGGCCCGCCGTGGCGCCGGATCGGCCTGATCGCTGGCGCGGCGGTGCTGGTGCTGGCGGTGGCGGGCGCCGCGGTCTTCGCGGTCACCCGCGGCAAGGACGACACGGCGGCCGGCGGGGCCACCACCACCGGCGCGGCCGCGCCCACCGCGACCGACGCCGCACTGAGCTGCCCGGCCAAGCGGGACGGCAAGCTCACCATCGGCAACGGCGCGGGCGGCACCGGCAGCGGTGTCGACGCGATTCTCGGCTTCGAGCACGCCTTCTACGTGGACCGCAACGGCGCGAAGGCGCGCACGTTCGTGGTGCCGGAGGCGACGACGGTCCAGCCGGCCGACGTCATCCAGCACAAGGGCATCGATCTGCTCAAGCCGGGCACCACCTACTGCCTGAAGATCGTCGAGGTCGCCCCGGAGTCCTACGACGTGGACATCACCGAGCATCACGCGGACGGCACCACCGATGTCTACACCGAGCACATCATGAGCACGGTGCGTGACGGTAAACACCTGATCATGTCGATCGAGTAGCCGGACCTGGGCGTCTTGTGCGGGCCGGGGCCGGTCCACCGGCGCCGAAGTGGACCTATCGTCCCATGATTCGGGAATGGGATTTCATATCCTGGTAGCCGTGTGACATGGTGGAATTTCGCATACCCCGGCATCGCCTTCGGAGGTGTTTCCATGTCCGCGACCTTCCCGCCCCTCGCGCGGCGTCTCGACGGCCTGCAGAGCTCGGCGATTCGTGACCTGCTCAAGCTCACCTCGCGCGCGGACATCATCAGCTTGGCCGGAGGTTTGCCGGACGCCGAACTCATGCCCCGCGACCGCATCGCGGTAGCCGCCGACGCGGCGCTGTCCGACCGCTCCCGGCTCCAGTACACCGAGTCCCCGGGCTGGGGCCCACTGCGCGAGGTGCTGGCCGCCCGCGAGTCCGGCCGGCTGGGCCGCGCGGTCCCGGTCGAGGAGATCTTCGTGACCCACGGCTCGCAGCAGGCGCTCTCGCTGCTGTCGGAGGTGTTGCTGGACCCGGGCGCGCTGGTCGTGGTGGAGGATCCCGCGTATGTCGGTGCGCTGCAGGTCTTCCGGGCCGCCGGGGCGCGCATCATGGCCGTGCCCCTGGACTCCGAGGGCATGCGCCTGGACGCCCTGCGTGAGCTGCTGGCGGCGGGGGAGCGCCCGGCCGTGGTCCACACGGTCAGCAACTTCCACAATCCGGGCGGGGTCACCCTGAGCCCCGAGCGCCGCCGCGAGCTGGCGAATCTTGCCGAGCAGTACGGCTTCTGGATCATCGAGGACGACCCGTACGGCGAGCTCTGGTTCGACCGGCCCTCGCCCGCGCCGGTGGCGACCCACTCGCCCAACGTGATCCGCCTCTCCAGCGCCTCCAAGATCCTCGCCCCCACGTTGCGCGCGGGCTGGATGATCGCCCCCGCCCCGGTGTGCCGCGCCGTGGAGCTGCTCAAGCAGGGTGCGGACCTGTGCGGTTCGGCGCTGACCCAGCAGATCACCGCGGACCTGCTCGCCGACACCGAATGGCTTGCCGGCCACGTGGATTCGGTCCGCCAGGTCTACGGCACCCGCGCCAAGGCCCTCGTCGACGCCGTGCGCGGCCGCTTCGGCGACCGCGTCTCCAGCACCGACGCCGCCGGTGGCATGTTCGTGTGGGTCGACTTCACCGACGGCACCGACACCACCGCCCTGCTGTCCCGGGCGCTCGACGTGGGCGTCGCGTACGTCCCCGGCAATGCCTTCGCCGTCTCCACGGACTACACCCAGTCGATGCGGCTGTGCTTCACCACCTCCGACGAGGCGACGCTCGCGGAAGCCGTCGACCGGCTGGCCAAGGCGCACGCATCGGCGTAGTGCTCGCGAGTAGTGCTCACACCCAGTCGTAGGTGCGTTCCACCGCCTTGTTCCACTCGCCCATGAGGTGGTCGCGCTCGGCGGCCGGCATGGCCGGGGTCCAGCGTTTGTCCTCGGCCCAGTTGGCGCGGATGTCGTCGGTGGAGGACCAGTAGTCCACCGCGAGACCGGCTGCGTAGGCGGCGCCCAGGGCGGTGGTCTCGGTGACGACCGGCCGGACCACGGTGGCGTCGAGGATGTCGGACTGGAACTGCATGAGCAGTTCGTTGACCACCATGCCGCCGTCCACCTTGAGGGTGACCTTCTCGACATCCAGGCGCTGCGCGTCGGCATCGGCGCGCATGGCGTCGATGACCTCACGGGTCTGGAAAGCGGTGGCCTCCAGCACGGCTCGGGCCAGGTGCCCCTTGGTGACGAAGCGGGTCAGGCCGGCCACCACGCCGCGCGCGTCGGGCCGCCAGCGCGGGGCGAACAGGCCGGAGAAGGCGGGAACCACGTACGCGCCGCCATTGTCGGCGACCGTGCGGGCCAGCGGTTCGATCTCCTCGGCGGCGGAGATGATGCCCAGATTGTCGCGCAGCCACTGCACCAGCGAGCCGGTGACCGCGATCGAGCCCTCCAGGGCGTAGACCGCGGGCTGATCGCCGAGCCGATAGCAGACGGTGGTGAGCAGCCCGTGCTCGCTGAAGACCGGGGTGGTGCCGGTGTTCATGAGCATGAAATTGCCGGTGCCGTAGGTGTTCTTGGTGTCGCCGGGGGACAGGCAGGCCTGGCCGAAGGTGGCGGCCTGCTGGTCGCCGAGAATGCCGGCCACCGGGACGCCGGCCAGGGCGCCGACGGTGATGGGCGCGTAAACCTCGGAGCTGCTGCGGATTTCGGGCAGCATGGCCATGGGCACGCCGAATTCGGCGCAGATCTGCGGATCCCATTGCAGCGTGCGCAGATCCATCAGCATGGTGCGCGAGGCATTGGTGACGTCGGTGATGTGCAGGCCGGTCAGGTTCCACAGGATCCAGCTGTCCATGGTGCCGAAGCACAGTTCCCCGGATTCGGCGCGCTGCCGCGCGCCCGGCACGGCGTCGAGGATCCAGCGCAGTTTCGGCCCGGCGAAATAGGTGGACAGCGGCAGGCCGGTGCGGTCGGCGTAGCGGTTGGGGCCCTGGTCGCCGGCGAGTTCCGTGGTGAGGTCGGCGGTGCGGGTGTCCTGCCAGACGATGGCGTTGTGGATGGGCTTGCCGGTGGCGCGTTCCCAGACCACGGTGGTCTCACGCTGATTGGTGACACCGGCGGCCGCCACCTCCGCGGCCCCGATGCCGCAAGTCCGCAATGCCTCGGCGATCACCGATTCGGTGTTGCGCCAAATGGATTCGGGATCGTGTTCGACCCATCCGGGTCGCGGGAAGATCTGTTCGTGTTCCCGCTGAGCGACTCCGGCGATTCGGCCCTGATGATCGAAGACGATGCACCGACTCGACGTCGTGCCCTGATCGATGGCGGCCACATAGCGACGCATTGATCGAGGCTAACCGAACGGACCTACTACTGTGGGCTACGGTAGCGCTGGGTAGCCGAAAATTAGCCCGGAGGAGACTCGCATGACGAATCAATCGCGATCGCAGTTCCTCGGCCCCGAGTGGCGTGAGGCTGCCTGGGGGCGGCTCGGCAAGGACACCTTCGACGTCATCGTCATCGGCGGCGGCGTGGTCGGCGCCGGAATCGCGCTGGACGCCGCCACCCGGGGCCTGGAGGTCGCCCTGGTCGAGGCCCGCGACCTGGCCTCCGGTACCTCCAGCCGCTCATCCAAGATGTTCCACGGCGGCCTGCGCTACCTGGAGATGATGGAATTCGGGCTGGTCCGTGAGGCTCTCAGGGAGCGCGAGCTGGCGCTGTCCACGCTGGCGCCGCACCTGGTGAAGCCGCTGAAATTCCTCTACCCGCTCACCCACCTCGGCTGGGAGCGTCCCTACGTGACCGCCGGCCTGGTGCTCTACGACACCATGGGCGGCGCGAAATCCGTTCCCGGACAGCATCATCTGACCCGCTCGGCCGCGCTGCGGCAGGCCCCCGGCCTGAAGCGCGACGCCCTCACCGGCGGGGTCAACTACTACGACACCGTCGTCGACGATGCCCGCCACACCATGACCGTCGCCCGCACCGCCGCCCACTACGGCGCGGTCATCCGCACCTCCACGCAGGTGGTCGGCTTCCTCAAGGAGGCGGACCGGGTGGTCGGCATCAAGGTGCGTGACACCGAGGACGGCCGCACCACGGAGGTGCGCGGCAATGTCGTCATCAATGCCACCGGCGTCTGGACCGACGAAATCCAGTCGCTCGCACAGCAACGCGGCCGATTCCATGTGCGCGCGTCCAAGGGTGTGCACATCGTGGTGCCGCGCGACCGCATCGCCAGCGATACCTCGCTCATCCTGCGCACCGAGAAGTCCGTGCTCTTCGTCATCGCCTGGAACACCGACCACTGGATCATCGGCACCACCGACACCGACTGGAACCTCGACCTCGCGCACCCGGCCGCCACCAAATCCGACATCGACTACCTGCTCGAACAAGTCAACAAGGTGCTGGTCACCCCGCTCACCCAGGCCGATATCACCGGCGTCTACGCGGGTCTGCGGCCGCTGCTGGCGGGGGAGAGCGACCAGACCTCCAAGCTGTCCCGCGAACACGCGGTGGCCCGCATCGCCCCCGGCCTGGTCGCCATCGCCGGCGGCAAGTACACCACCTACCGGGTCATGGCCTACGACGCGGTCGACGAAGCGGCACAGTACATTCCGCAGCGGGTACCGCCCACCATCACCGAGAAGGTGCCTCTGCTGGGCGCGGACGGCTATCACGCGCTGATGAACCAGACCCCGCACCTGGCCGAGAAGTACGGCGTCCACCCGTACCGGATCCAGCACCTGCTCAACCGCTACGGCTCCCTCATCGACGAGGTGCTCGGTCTCGCCGACGGCAAACCCGATCTGCTGCAACCGATCACGGACTCACCCGGCTACCTGCGGGTGGAGGCCGTCTACGCGGCCGTCGCCGAGGCCGCCCTGCACCTGGACGACATCATGGCCCGGCGCACCCGCATCTCCATCGAATACGCCCACCGCGGTATCGATTCCGCCGACGAGGTGGCGCGGCTGGTGGCCCCGGTGCTGGGCTGGTCGGAGGCCGATATCGAGCGCGAGGTGGCGATCTACACCGCCCGGGTCCGAGCCGAGATCGACTCCCAGACCCAGCCCGACGACGCCTCCGCCGACGCGCTGCGCCTGGTGGCCCCGGAGGCGCGCCGGGAAGTGCTGGACGCTCAGCGCACCAACTTGTAGTTGAACTCGGTGGTGCCCAGTGCGCCCATGAGCCGCACCCACAGCGGCAGCATCATCTCGGTGCCGCGGGCGGTGCTGATATCGCCCAGGTCGATGACCCTAGGCCCGGAAACCGGGCCCGGGAACGCATTTCGGCAGCGACGAATTGTGCCTGTCGCGTGAAATATCGCACCACGGCCCGGCCGCCGAGAGCGGTCAGCGGTGGGGCGGCTGGCAGCGGGGGCAGAAGTAGATGCCGCGTTCGGCGCGGGTGGCGTTCGCGTCGTCGCCGAGCAGATGGACGACCAGGGCCGTGCCGCAGCGCGGGCAGGGGCGGTGCTGGCGGCCGTATGCCTGTGCGCGCCAAGGTGGTTCGTGGGCGGCCTGGACCAGGACACGGTGGGCCTCGTCGACCAGGGCGGGCAGGTCCTCGATCTCGCCGACCGGGGTGGCGGGATGGACGCGGCGGAGGAAACAGACTTCGCTGCGGTAGATATTGCCGATCCCGGCCAGGTTGGTCTGATCGAGCAGGGCCAGGCCGATCGGGCGGCCGGGGTCGCCGGACAGGCGGCGGACCGCCTCGGCGGGATCCCAGTCCGGGCCCAGCAGATCGGGGCCGAGATGGTCGGTCGCGGTGTGTTCGTCGGGGCGGCGCAGGACTTCGACCAGGCCGAGGGAGAAGCCGACGGCTTCGGCGTCCGCGGTGGCGAGGATCAGGCGCGCGGTGAAACCCGGTCTGGTCCACCGCTGTCCGGGCGCATAGACCCGCCACTCGCCTTCCATCCTGAGATGGGTGTGGATGCTCAGGTCCGGGGTGCGGACGAACAGGTGCTTGCCGTAGGTCCCGACGCTCTCGATCTCCCGGCCCCTCAGGTCGAGGGTCGCGTATCTGGGCACCCGGAAGTCGCTGCGGGTCAGCACCTTGCCCGCCAGGGCCTTTCGGAGCCGGTTGGCGGTGAGGAAGACCGCGTCGCCCTCAGGCATGCGCGCTCACGGGCGGCTCCGTAGCCGGAAGCCCTTCGGGGTCGTCGCGAAACCGGCCTCGGTGAGGAAGCCGGCGAAGGTGTTGCCGTGCACCGATTCCCCGTTCACCCGGTCGATGACCAGGGAGTCCACCCGGCGGTCGTGGACCAGGGCGGCCAGGGCGGTGGCCGCGGCGGTGCGCACCGCCGGGTCCTCGGTGAAAGTGAGCAGGGTCTTGCCGCCGCGCTCCAGATACAGCGCGAGTTCGCCGTCGACCAGGACCACCAGCGCACCCGCCTTGCGACCGGGACGGTGTCCCGCCCCCTCGGCCGCCGCCTTGGGCCAGGGGAGCGCCGCGCCGTACGGATTCGCCGGATCGCAGGCCGCCAAGGCCACCGCGATGCCGACCGGCCCGGGTGCGAAGCCATCGCTCGCCGTGCGGGTGCGATCGGTGTCGAAGGAGCGCAGGCGGTCCACCACGTCGGTGGTCGAGAACTGCGCGCCGCCCAGCGAATCCACGAAGTATCCGCGACGGCAGCGGCCGCGATCCTCGAACTCGGTGAGCACCCGGTACATGAGTGCGAACCCGCCCGGCACGCCTTCGCTCTGCACCGAGCCGCGGGTCAGCACGCCGTACCGCTCCAGCAGCACATCGGCGGTGGCGTGGGCGCGAATCGTGGTGTCGGCCACCCGTTCCGGCAGCAGCGACCAGCGGCCCGACACCTGTGGCGAGGCGGTGCGGGCGGGCATTCCGGTGCGCGGCAGGTACATTCGACCGCGCGGGGCGCGGCGCGGCGTCCGGTGCGCGGTGGTGGTGCGGGTGGTGCCCGCCAGCAGGGCGCGCACGGGCGCGAAGGTGTCGCCGCCGATGTGCCCGGCCCACACCAGATCCCACAGTGCGGTCGTCACGGTGGCCTCGTCGTCGGAGCCGGCACTGTCCACCAGCTGCCGGAAGAAGTACGCGCCCCCGGTATTGCCCGCGACCACCTGGTATTCGCCCTTCGGCAGGGTGGTGCCGACCGGCTCCTCGCCCTCCGCCCCCGCGACCCGCGCGGCCGCATCGACGGTGCCGCCGATCACGGTGGCCCCCAGGGTCGTCAGCAGCCCGATGTGCCGTTCGGTGAGATCGATGTCATCGGGCGGCGGCAGCGTCAGCCCCGCCTGTTCGGCCGGATGCAGGGCGATCCAGCCGTCCTTGGCGGTGATCGACCCGT
This sequence comes from Nocardia sp. NPDC004711, assembly GCF_053601595.1. Classification (NCBI taxonomy): domain Bacteria; kingdom Bacillati; phylum Actinomycetota; class Actinomycetes; order Mycobacteriales; family Nocardiaceae; genus Nocardia; species Nocardia sp. NPDC004711. Next base: position 281,586 of record NZ_JBSGCB010000002.1, read on the forward strand.
GCCCCGACCAGATCACCTCGCCGGTGGCCATGAGCTCGTCCAGCATGGCGGGAGAGTAGTCGCGCACCCGCAGCGGCAGGATCAGCGATTCCCACGCCGAGGCCGGAATCGGCACGCCCGCAAGCTGTTCCACCACCGCGGCGACGCCGTCGACGCCGCGCAGCTCCCCGGAGCCGACATGCTGCCAGGACGGCAGGAAGCGGCCCAGCGCGGCGGTCGCCACCGGTTCCACCTCCTTGCGGGCGGCGGCCAGCGAGCGCCGGCGCAGGCGGCGCAGCACCTCGCTGTCACACCACTCCGCGCCCGCCGCACCGGGCGTGAATTCGCCCTCCACCACCCGCTTCTCGAGCCCGAGGCGGTGCAGCGCGGTGGCCGCCACGGCCGGGCCCAGCCCGAAACGATGCGCCGCCTGCGTCAGGGTGAACGGCCCGTGCGTGCGCGCGTAGCGGCCGATCAGATCGCCCAGCGGATCGGCGACCGGCTCGATGAAGGCCGCCGGGACCCCGATGGGCAGTGGCACGCCGAGCGCGTCCCGCAGCCGCGACGCGTCCTCGATGGCCACCCACCACTGCGACCCCGCGAAGGAAACCTCCAGTGCCCGGCGCGATTTCACCAGCTCCGCGAACCATTCGCGCGGCTCCGCCACGCACCGCTCGGCCGCCTCCGCGGCCGTCAGCGGGCCCAGCAGTCGCAGCAGATCGGCCAGCCCCTCCAGATCCCGCGCCTGCCGCTCGGGCGTGAGTCGCTGCAATTCCCGCTCGGTCTGCTCCAGCACCCCGGCATCCAGCAGCTCCCGCAGCTCGACCCGGCCCAGCAGCTCCGCCAGCAGGCTGGAATCCAGCGACAGCGCCGCCGCCCGCCGCTCGGCCAGCGGGCTGTCGCCCTCGTACATGAACTGCCCGATGTAGTCGAACAGCAGGGAATTCGCGAACGGCGACGGCGCGGCCGTCTCCACCTCGACCAGCCGGATCTGCCGCCGCGCCACCCGGCCCAGCAGGTCCCGCAGCGAGGGCAGGTCGTAGACGTCCTGGAGGCACTCCCGCACGGTCTCCAGCAGGATCGGGAACTCGGGGAACTTGCGCGCCACGTCCAGCAGCTGCGCCGCCCGCTGGCGCTGCTGCCACAGCGGCGCGCGTTTGCCCGGATCCCGGCGCGGCAGCAGCAGCGCCCGCGCCGCGCACTCCCGGAATCGCGACGCGAAAAGCGCGGAGCCGCCGACCTGTTCGGTCACCAGATCGTCGATCTCGTCGGTCTCGAACACGAACAGCTCGGCCCCCGGCGGATCGTCGGTGGTATCCGGCAGGCGCACCACGATCCCGTCGTCCGACGGGGTCGGCGCGGCATCCACCCCGAACCGCTCCCGCAGCCGGGCCGCGACGGCCAGTGCCCACGGCGCGTGCACGGGCAGCCCGTACGGCGAGTGCAGCACCACCCGCCAGTCGCCCAGTTCGTCCCGGAACCGCTCCACCACCAGTGTCTTGTCCGTCGGCAGCTGCCCGGTGGACTCCCGTTGTTCGGCGAGCAGCGCCACCAGATTCCCGGTCGCGTTCTCGTCCAGGCCCGCTGTCCGGGAGACCCGCTCGAGTTCGGATTCCGGCGTGGGCTTGCGCCCGGCGGTTTTCGAGGCGCGTGCTTTCGAAGCAGCGGCTTTCGTCGAGTCCGCCGCCTCGGCTTCGGGATCGTGACCCGCGGCGAATTCGGCCAGAGCCTGTGCCAATTCGACGGGAGCTCGCCCCTTGGATTTCCCGGTTGCCTTCGGTCCGGCCGCCGGGGGCTCGGCCGTGCCCCGGCCGGCCGCGCGGTGTTGTTCGACGGCCTGTCCGGCGAGGCGCACGAATTCACCCAGCGCCGCGCCCAATTCGGCGGGGCGGCCCAGGGAATCGCCGTGCCAGAAGGGAAGCCGGCCGGGGAGCCCGAAGGCGGGTGTCACCAGCACTCGATCGAAGGTGATCTCCTCGATCCGCCAGCTCGTCGCACCCAGGGCGAAGACATCGCCCACCCGCGACTCGTAGACCATCTCCTCGTCGAGTTCGCCTACGCGGGACGCTTTTTCGCCGACCATGAAGACCGGGAACAGGCCGCGGTCCGGAATTGCCCCGCCCGAGGTCACCGCCAGCCGTTGCGCGCCGGGGCGGCCGGTGAGGGTGCCCGCGTCGCGGTCCCAGACGATGCGCGGCCGGAGTTCGGCGAACTCGTCGGAGGGGTAGCGTCCCGCCAGCAGGTCCAGGACCGACTCGTAGGCCGAACGGGGCAGCGCCGCATAGCTTCCCGTGCCGCGGACGGTGTCGAACCAGGCGTCGGCGTCGATCGGCTCCAGGGCGCAGGCCGCCACGGTCTGCTGGGCGAGGATGTCGAGCGGGTGGGCGGGGACCTGGAGCTGCTCGATCTGCCCCGCCGTCATGCGCAGGGACGCCACCGCGCAGTGGATGACATCGGTGCGGTGCTTGGGAAAGATCACGCCCCGCGAGATCTCACCCACCTGGTGCCCGGCCCGGCCCACCCGCTGCAACCCGGAGGCTACCGACGGCGGCGCCTCCACCTGTACCACCAACTCGACCGCACCCATGTCGATGCCGAGTTCGAGGCTGCTGGTGGCGACCACGCAGCGCAGCCGCCCACTCTTGAGGTCGTCCTCGATGAGCGCCCGCTGCTCCTTGCTCACCGACCCGTGATGGGCGCGCGCGAGAAGCGTTGTGGCGCCGTGGATCACCTCCGTGGACGCGCCCAGTTGGGCGGGCGGCGCGTGCTCGGTGTCCACCGTCTCGCCGATGCGCGCCGCATACGCCTCGTTCAGGCGCGCCGTGAGCCGCTCCGACAGCCGCCGCGAATTCGCGAACACGATCGACGACCGGTGCTCGAGCACCAGATCCACAATGGCCTCGTCCACGTGCGGCCAGATCGAGCCCGGTTGATCCGAATCCTCGGCGCCCGCATCGGGTTCGGTCATATCGGGCACCGGCACCCGTACCGACAGGTCGAAGGTCTTGGGCGCGGGCGGCGCGACAATGGTGATGGGCGCGCTCCCGACCAGGAACCGCCCCACCTCCTCCGGCGGCCGCACCGTCGCCGACAGCCCGATCCGCTGTGCCGGACGTTCGAAGCCCGGGGAAGCGGAGCGGAGCAGGTCCAGTCGCGCCAGTGAAAGCGCCAGGTGCGCACCGCGTTTCGACCCCGCGATGGCGTGCACCTCGTCCACGATCACCGTGTGCACCCCGCTCAGCGTCTCCCGCGCCGCCGAGGTCAGCATGAGGAACAGCGATTCCGGCGTGGTGATCAGAATGTCCGGCGGCGTGCGCTGCATGGTGCGCCGATCCGCGGCGCTGGTGTCACCGGAGCGCACCCCCACGCGAATCTCCGGTGCTGCCACACCCAAACGCTGGGCCGTCTGCGTGATCCCGACCAGCGGCGCCCGCAGATTCCGCTCCACATCCACGGCCAGCGCCTTGAGCGGAGAGATATAGAGCACCGATGTCTTGCGCGGCCCCTCGACCCGTTCCCGGGTGGCCAGCTGGTCGATGGCCCACAGGAACGCGGACAGCGTCTTGCCCGACCCCGTGGGCGCGATCACCAGCGTGTGCTGCCCCGCCGCGATCGATTCCCACGCCCCCAGTTGCGCGGCCGTCGGCGCGGGGAACGCACCGTCGAACCACTCTCTGGTCGCGGGTGAGAACCGATGCATTGCCCCAGTCTGCACCCGCGCACCGACAGACTCCGCCAATCTGTGGGGGCAACCCCGTCATACACGGCATCGCGATACGCCTCCAGATCCCGCGCGTAGGCTTCGGACCGTGCAGAAGGTGCTCCGACTCGACCTGGTCAGTCACGGTATGACCGAGGCGATGCGCAGAGCACGATTCCCGGTCGATGAACCCCTCACGGACGCGGGCCGCCGGGCGGTCTCCGCCTGCGGCCGCCTGACCGCCGCCCGGGTGATCACCGCCCCCGAGCGCCGCACCGTCGAAACCGCCACCCTCATGGGACTCACGGGCGACGAGGACGATCGACTACGCGATCTCGACGCCGGGGCCTGGCGCGGTGGCGAACTCATGTCCGTGCCCAAGGAAGACCTCTATCTCTGGCTCACCGACCCGGGCTTCCGCGGTCACGGCGGCGAGGCGGTGGTCGACGTCATCGAGCGCACCGGCGAATGGCTCGCCGATATCGCCCTCGACGGCGAACCCACCATTGCCGTCACGCATCCCGCGGTGATCCGCGCCGCGCTGCTGGTCACCCTCGATGCGCCCGCAAAGTCCTTCTGGCGCATCGATGTTCCGCCCGTCACCGTCACCCGGCTGCACTATCGGGGCGAATGGACGCTCCACTTCCGCCCGTGACCAGCTAGCGCTGCGGAATGCGCTGCGCGGCGGCCAGCATGGCCCGCACGGCGTCGGTGATCAGGCGGGCCGAGATCCCGGGGTCCACGGCGCGTTGAATGCCAAGGCCCAGGCCGAGACTCAGTAGCGTGGTCGCGGCGTCCTCGGCCGACATGGGCAGGGTCAGGTGCATGGAGTCGGCCAGCGCCTGCAGCTGAACCGCGACCGCGCCGCGCATCATGCTCAGGCTGGAGACCAGCGCGGCCTGCAGATCAGGGTTGTCGCGGGCCACGATGGCGAACTCGAATTCCAGCAGGGTCCAGCCGACATCGCCGAGTGTGCGCTCGGCCCAGCCCTGGAAGCGTTCCATCCGCGCCTCCAGGTCGTCCTCGCCGGCGAGCAGGTCGCTCAGCTCGGTGAACTTGGTCTCGTGAATGAGCGCCAGCACCTCGAGGCAGAGCGCGGATTTGGTCCGGAAGTTCGAGTAGACCGCGCCCTTGGAGTACCCGGCCTCCTCGGCGACCCGTTCCAGGCTGGTCTTGGCATACCCGTCCGTCAGGAACATCTCGCGCGCGGTGGCGAGCAGGTCCGCGCGGGTGCGCGCCTGGCTCTCGGTCCTGGTGAGTCGTGCCATGGCCACGATTCTATGTACTCCAGGATTTGGGATACCGACGGTATGTGAAAACTGCTAGTCTGCGAAACCATGAGTAACAGGAACGGGTCACAGCGACGTGGCCTGGCCATCGGGTGCGGCGGCACGGTCGGCATGGCCTGGATCGTCGCCGCGCTGGCCGCGGTACGGGACGTGCTCGACTGGGACCCGCGCACCGCCGACGTCATGATCGGCACCTCGGCGGGCGCGGAGGCGCTGACCATGCTGGGCAGTGGCATCGGGGTCGACGACCTGGTCGCCATGCAGCGCGGCACCGCCACCAACCCGATCCTCACCGACCACATGCGCTCGGAGCCCGGACGATTCCCGCCGCTGCCGCGCCCACGCCTGGGCGCGCCCGGCCGCGCGGTCCGGGAACTGCTGGCCCGTCCCGGAAACGGTCACGCCCTGCTCACCGCGGGCAGTGGGTTGCTGCCGCAGGGGGGCGGCGACCCGGCCTGGCTCCAGCGACTGGCCGAGCGGCTGAACCCCGGCCGGGACTGGGTCCAGCACCCGGCGACCTGGCTGGTGGCCATGGACAATGCCGGCGGCCAGCGGGTGGCCTTCGGGTCCCCGTCTGCACCCGACGCGAATCTCGGTGCGGCCCTGCGTGCTTCGTGGGCGGTGCCCGGCTGGTTCCCGGCCGTCCCGATCGCGGGCCGCCGGTTCATCGACGGCGGCGCGGCCTCCACCGCGTCCGCCGACCTGCTCATCCCGGCCGGCCTCGACGAGGTCGTGGTGATCGCCCCGATGGCCTCCACCGGCCGCCTGCCGGTCACCGGCCCCGGCCACTTCCTGGAGCGCCAGCTGCGAAACCGTATGAGCGAGAAGCTCGATGCCGAGATCACCCTGCTGCGCGCCAGTGGCGTGCGGGTGCTGCGCATCGACGCCACGGCCGGGGATCTCGCGGTCATGGGTCCCAACTTCATGGACGGCCGCCGCCGTCTCGACACCTTCGAACACAGCCTGGGCAGCACCCGCCGCCAGGTCGAACAGGGAGAGTTCAGATGAGCATCTTCGGAAACGGCTATCCCGCCATCGAATTGACCGGCGCCCGGGTTCTGATCACCGGCGCGGGCCGCGGCATCGGTCAGTGCACCGCCGGGCTCTTCGCGAGCAAGGGTGCGCAGGTCGCCATCGCCGATGTGGACACCGCCGCCGCGCAGACGGCCGCGGCCGCCCTGGACGCCAGGGCTTTCGAGCTCGACGTGCGCGACCGGACCCAGTGGGACAAGGTCGTCGCCGACTTCGGGCCGGTCGACATCCTGGTCAACAATGCGGGCGTGATGCCCGCGGGCGCCTTCCTCGACGAACCGGACGCGGTGGGCCACACCACCATGGACGTCAATGTCTGGGGCCTCATCCACGGCATGCGCGCGGTCGTCCCCGGCATGATCGAGCGCGGCCACGGCCACGTGGTGAACGTCGCCTCGCTGGCCGGCAAGATCCCGATTCCGGGCCTGGCCGTCTACAACGCCAGCAAGTTCGCCGCCGTGGGCCTGTCGGCCGCCACGCGCCTGGAGTTCGCGCCGCACGGCGTCAGCGTCAGCTGCGTCATGCCATCGGCCGTGCGCACCCGCCTGTCCTCGGGCCTGGCGCTGGGCGGTGGCATGCCGACCGTCGACCCGGAGGACGTGGCCGAGGCCGTGCTCGGGACCGTGCGCACCCGCCGCGCCGAGGTCGCCGTCCCGAACTACCTGGGCCCCATCGACGTTGCGCTGGCGGCTGCACCCGAGCCCGCGGTCCGCTTGGTGCGCAGGCTCTTCAACGGCGACCGGGCGCTGCACCCGGCCGACGAGCAGGTGCGCGCCCGATACGAGGAGCAGGTGCGCGCGATCGCCGCCGAGGAAGACCGGCCCGAGGCCTAGGCGGTCCGGCGAGCAGGCCGGGGGGTGCTATTCGAACCGAATGCCTTGCGCCAGCGGCAATTCGGCAGAGTAGTTGACGGTGTTGGTGGCTCGGCGCATGTACGCCTTCCAGGAGTCCGACCCGGACTCCCGGCCGCCGCCCGTCTGCTTCTCGCCGCCGAACGCGCCGCCGATCTCGGCCCCCGAGGTGCCGATATTGACATTGGCGATGCCGCAGTCCGACCCGTCGGCGGCCAGGAACCGTTCCGCCTCGCGCTGGTCCCGGGTGAAGATCGACGACGAAAGTCCCTGCGGCACACCGTTGTGCAGCTCGATGGCGGTGTCCAGGCGGTGGTAGGTGAGCGCGTACAGGATCGGCGCGAAGGTCTCCTCCCGGACCACCTCGGTCTGCGCGGGCATGCGCACCAGGGCCGGCCGGACGTAGAAGGCGTTCTCGCCCGGCCCCTCGATACGCTCACCACCGCAGATCAATTCACCGCCGTCGGCCAGCGCGCGCTCCAGCGCCGCCCGCATGCCGTCGTAGGCCCGCTCGGTGATGAGCGGCCCGACGAGAACGCCCTCCTCGAGCGGGTTACCCACGCGCAGTTGGCGATACGCCGCCGAGATCCGATCCAGCAGCGGCCCGGCCACATCCACGTGCACGATCAGCCGCCGCAGCGTCGTGCACCGCTGGCCTGCGGTGCCCGCAGCCGCGAAAACGATTCCCCGCGTGGCCAGGTCGAGATCCGCCGAGGGGGTGACGATCGCCGCGTTGTTTCCGCCCAGCTCCAGCAGGCAGCGACCGAACCGCGCCGCCACCCGCGGCGCGACCTGCTGCCCCATCCGCACCGAACCCGTCGCGCTCACCAGCGCCACCCGCGGATCGTCCACGAGCTGCTCGCCGATCGCCGCCGGGCCCTGGATCAGCTGATGCACTTCGGGATCCACGCCCACCTCCCGCGCCGCCCGGCGCAGCAGGGTGTGACAGGCCAGCGCGGTCAGCGGCGTCGCGTCCGACGGCTTCCACACCACGGTGTCCCCGCACACCAGCGCGACCGCGGTATTCCAGGCCCACACCGCGACCGGGAAGTTGAACGCCGAGATGACCCCGACCACCCCGAGCGGATGCCAGGTTTCCATGAGCCGGTGCCCGGGCCGCTCCGACGGCATGGTCCGCCCGTACAGCTGCCGCGACAGCCCGATGGCGAACTCGCAGATATCGATCATCTCCTGGACCTCGCCGCGCGCCTCGGCGCCGATCTTGCCCGCCTCCACGGTGACCAGTTCGCCCAGCTCGTCCCGGTGCACGGTGAGCAGCGCCGCCAGCCGCCGCACCACCGCGGCCCGCTGCGGCGCCGGTACCGTGCGCCAGCTCCGGAAGGCGGTCTCGGCGCGGGCGATGGCGGCGTCGACCGCCGCGGAATCGCTCGCGCGCAGGGTGATCAGCTCGTCGCCGGTGATCGGGGTGCGGGCCGAGAGTTCACCCGGCTGGGGCGTTTCGACACCGAGGCGTTGCAGCAACTTCTCCGTCTGCTCACGGAGCTCACGGGTCACCCCGTCTGACAGTGCGTGACTCATTACATGCTCCAGGTTGGGTTCCGGCACCGAGTTCGGTTCGCTGCGTTAGCCTTCGCTGATGGCGGATACACCGGCGAAACTTGTACTCGACGACATCGATCGACTGCTGATCCGTGAGCTGATTGCCGATGGTCGCGCCACCCTGTCCAATCTGGCAGAGAAGGCCAACCTTTCGGTGTCCGCGGTGCAGTCGCGGGTGCGGCGGCTCGAGGCGCGGGGCGTGATTCGCGGCTACACGGCGAATGTCGATCCCGAGGCGCTGGGCCAGATGCTGTCGGCTTTCGTCGCGATAACTCCTCTCGACCCATCTCAACCTGATGACGCACCCGCACTGCTCCAGCACATTCCGGGTATCGAAGCGTGTCACTCGGTCGCCGGCGATGAGAGCTACATGCTCATGGTGCGGGTGGCCTCGCCCAGGCACTTGGAGCAGCTGCTGCAGGAGATCCGAGCGACGGCCAACGTCCGGACGAGAAGCACCATCATTTTGCAGACATTCTATGACAAGTAAGGCCGCGGCGGCCGCAGACATTCAGGTTTCGCGCCGGTCACGGGCGTAATTATTCCGGAACTTACCGGCATAGCCGTAAAAGTTCATTTACGCTGGGTGGCGTGACCCTCGAACTCGATCGGCTCGGGGCGGCCGCCGAAACCACCCTTGTCACCCCCGCCCGGGTGCATGAGATTCTCGCCGGGAGCATTCTCGCCGACGGCTTCGACCTGGTACTGGACCTGCGCGAGTCCCATGGCCGCCGGCTCGTGGACGCCCGCGACGGCACCGCGTACCTCGACATGTTCGGCTTCTTCGCGTCCTCGACGCTGGGCATGAACCATCCCGCCCTGCTGGGTGACAAGCCCTTTCTGGCCGGCCTCAGCGCGGCCGCGCTCAACAAGCCCAGCAACTCCGACGTCTACACCGTCGAAATGGCGCGCTTCGTGGACACTTTCGTGCGGGTGCTCGGTGATCCGCGGCTGCCGCACCTGTTCTTCATCGACGGCGGCGGCCTCGCCGTCGAGAACGCCCTCAAGACCGCCTTCGACTGGAAGTCGCGCCACAACGAAATGCACGGTCGCCCAGGCGAACTCGGCACCAAGGTGCTGCACCTGACCGGAGCCTTCCACGGCCGCACCGGCTACACGCTCTCGCTCACCAACACCGACCCGGTCAAGACCGCGCGCTTCCCCAAGTTCGACTGGCCCCGGATCGACACTCCGTACGTCGGACCCGATCATCCCGACATCGAGGCCGCCGAGCGGCACGCGCTCGACCAGGCGCGCCGCGCCTTCGCCGAAAACCCCTACGACATAGCATGTTTCATCGCCGAGCCGATTCAGGGAGAGGGCGGCGACCGGCATCTGCGCCCGGAGTTCCTGCGTGCGATGCAGCAGCTGTGCCACGAACACGACGCGCTGTTCATCCTCGACGAGGTGCAGACCGGTGTCGGTATGACCGGCAGCGTGTGGGCCTACCAGCAGCTCGGCCTCGAACCGGATGTCGTGGCCTTCGGCAAGAAGACCCAGGTCTGCGGCATCATGGCGGGCGGCCGGGTGGACGAGGTGCCCGACAATGTCTTCCATGTCAGCTCGCGCCTGAACTCCACCTGGGGCGGCAATCTGGCCGACATGGTCAGGGCCCGGCGGGTTTTCGAGGTGATGGAGCACGAGGATCTGGTGGGCCGGGCCCGGGAGCTGGGCCCGTACCTGCTCACCCGGTTGACCGAATTGTCCATGGCCCATGCGGAAGTCACCGATCCGCGCGGCCGCGGCCTGATGTGCGCCATCACCCTGGCGACCCCGGAGCTGCGTAACGAGGTGGTGAAGCGGCTGCGCGAGCAGGAGCGCATCCTGATCCTCGGCACCGGCGAGCGTGGCATTCGTTTCCGGCCGCCGCTGACGGTAACCGAGGCGGAGCTGGATGAGGCCGTGGACGCCCTCGGACGCGTATTGGCCTGAGCCGCAACCCGACCGGTTGGGTCCGAGTTGTCTGCGTTTGCTGAATAGTCGCTTTTGCCCGAACCGCGTGGCGCGGAGCGACACTCCGTGATCGCGCCGCGAACCTCCATGTCGCCGCCTACTATTCGACGACATGTCAGCTCACCGCAATGCCGCCATGGCACGGTGCGCCCTGTGATCGCGCGCCGTGCACGTCTGGGTCTGGTCATTTCCATCGCAATGCTGGCCGGTTGCTCGAGTGGTGGTGCGGTCACCGTGCCGCGCCCTTCCGCGCCCCCGGCCATCCCACCCGGCGCGGCGGTGGCGCCGGACCTGCTACCCGGCATGCCGCCGCCGCTCTCGCCCGACGACGTCTACGCCGCCACCCGCGAACTCAGTCCCGCCGTGGCCGATCAGCCCACCCGCGTCTACGTCCCCAACAGCGAATCCAACACCATCACCGTCATCGACCCGGACACCTTCCAGGTCATCGACACCTATCCGGCCGGTGGCCGCGAACCCCAGCACGTCGTCCCCTCCTACGACATGCAGATGCTCTACGCCAACAACGATCTCCCCATCGGCAGCGGCAGCCTGCTGCCCATCGACCCCCGCACCGGCGAGGCGGGCGACCCCATCCCGGTCCGCGATCCGTACAACATGTACTTCACCCCGGACGGCAAGTACGCCCTCGTCGTCGCCGAGGCCGACCGCTCCCTGGACTTCTACGACCCGCACAGCTGGGAGAAGCAGCATGACATCGCGGTCCCCGACTGCCCGGGCGTCAACCACATGGACTTCACCGCCGACGGCCGCACCGCCCTGGTCAGCTGCGAATTCGGCGGGCGCCTGGCCGTGGTCGACATCGCGGGCCTGCGCCTGCTGCGCATGATCGATCTGCCCGGCGGCCGCTCCGGCATGCCGCAGGACGTCAAGCTCGCGCCCGACGGCCGCACCTTCTACGTGGCCGACATGATGGCCAATGGCATTTACGTCTTCGACGCCAAGACCTTCGACAACACCGGCTTCATCGCAACCGGCGCGGGCACCCACGGTCTCTACGTCACCCGCGACTCCAAGCAGATGCTCATCACCAACCGCAAGGAGGGCAGCATCTCGGTCCTGGACTTCGCGACCGGACAGCTGGCGAGCAAGTGGCGCATCCCCGGCGGCGGCAGCCCGGATATGGGAAATCTCTCCGCCGACGGCCGCGTCTTCTGGGTCTCCGGCCGCAACAACAGCGAGGTCTACGCCATCGACATCGTCGAGTGGAAGCTGCTCGCGCGCATCCCCGTCGGCCGCGGCCCGCACGGTCTCACCATCTGGCCCCAGCCGGGCAGATACTCGACCGGCCACACCGGCGTCATGCGTTGAGCCCCTCGGCTTTCCGGGGCGCGCGCGGGCCGGAATCCCGCCGGCCCGCAGTGTGTGGACCCGGCCAAAACCGGGCCGGGATGACTGGGGGAATTTGCTATTGAACAGCGTTCGAGTCGAGTCGGTGCGGTGCTCGAATCGCGCTCTCTACCTGCGGCTTTCTACTGGCGGGTAGCCAATAACCGTACTCGCGAGTAGCCCCGTCTGGATTACGAAGGGGGTCTGGTACTGGTTACACTCCCCGTCATGACGAGTGTCCAGCAGCAGCCTTCGCCGGGGTCGGCGGGCGCCCCTGATATCCACACCACCGCCGGCAAGCTGGCTGACCTGCGCAATCGGCTGGAAGAGGCCAAGCACCCGATGGGTGAGGCCGCGGTCGACAAGGTCCACGCCAAGGGCAAGATGACCGCGCGCGAGCGCATCCTCGCCCTGCTGGACGAAGGCTCGTTCGTCGAACTCGACGCTCTGGCCCGCCACCGCAGCGTGAACTTCGGCCTGGAGAACCAGCGTCCGCTGGGCGACGGCGTGGTCACCGGCTACGGCACCATCGACGGCCGCGACGTCTGCATCTTCTCCCAGGACGTCACCGTCTTCGGTGGTTCCCTCGGTGAGGTCTACGGCGAGAAGATCGTCAAGGTCATGGACCTGGCGCTCAAGACCGGCCGCCCGCTGGTCGGCATCAACGAGGGCGCCGGCGCGCGCATCCAGGAAGGCGTTGTCTCCCTGGGCCTCTACGGTGAGATCTTCCACCGCAACATCCAGGCCTCGGGTGTCATCCCGCAGATCTCGCTGATCATGGGCCCGGCCGCCGGCGGTCACGTCTACTCGCCCGCGCTGACCGACTTCGTGGTCATGGTCGACCAGACCTCGCAGATGTTCGTCACCGGTCCCGACGTCATCAAGACCGTCACCGGTGAAGAGGTCACCATGGAGGAGCTGGGCGGCGCCCACACCCACATGGTGAAGTCCGGTGTGGCGCACTACGTCGCCTCCGGCGAGCAGGACGCCCTGGACTACGTCCGCGACCTGCTGAGCTACCTGCCCAGCAACAACCGCGCCGAGGCTCCGCGCTTCCCGGCCACCGCCGCCGCGGGCGCCATCGAGGAGAACCTCACCGAGGCCGACCTCGAGCTGGACACCATCGTCCCGGACTCGCCGAACCAGCCCTACGACATGCACGAGGTCATCAAGCGCCTGGTGGACGACGAGGAGTTCCTCGAGGTCCAGGCCGAGCGCGCGATGAACGTGATCGTCGGCTTCGCCCGGATCGACGGCCGCAGTGTCGGTTTCGTCGCCAACCAGCCCTCCCAGTTCGCGGGCTGCCTCGACATCGACGCCTCGGAGAAGGCCGCGCGCTTCGTGCGCACCTGCGACGCCTTCAACGTCCCGATCATCACCCTGGTCGACGTGCCCGGCTTCCTGCCCGGCACCGGCCAGGAGTACAACGGCATCATCCGGCGCGGCGCCAAGCTGCTCTATGCCTACGGTGAGGCCACTGTGGGCAAGATCACAATCATCACCCGCAAGGCCTACGGCGGCGCCTACGACGTCATGGGTTCCAAGCACATGGGCGCCGACGTGAACCTGGCGTGGCCGACCGCGCAGATCGCCGTCATGGGCGCCTCGGGCGCCGTCGGTTTCGTCTACCGCAAGCAGCTGCAGACCGCGGCCGCCGAGGGCAACGACGTCGACGCACTGCGCCTGGAGCTGCAGAACGAGTACGAGGACACCCTGGTGAACCCGTACGTGGCGGCCGAGCGCGGCTACGTCGACGCGGTCATCCCGCCCTCGCACACCCGCGGCCAGATCGTGTCGGCGCTGCGGCTGCTGGAACGCAAGATGGTGTCCCTGCCGCCGAAGAAGCACGGCAACATTCCGCTCTGATAATGCGATATGCGCGGTGTGTGGGGCGCACACTGTCGAATGGGACAAAGGTCTCGTACCGCGCACGATCGCCTCATCCGAGCGAAGATGTTCAGGAATGGCCCTCGCCGTCGAGGGTTGTATCGAATACCGTTTGCGGCCCGGACAAACACGGGCCACGAACGCGCCGCACACCCTGCGGCGAACGGACAGGAGGACTGGCGCTGTGACGACCATGGCCGATGAAGAAGTACTGCGCGCCGCCGAACTGGATCTAGCAACCGTCGATGAACTGGCGGACGCCGTCGACACGGCCGTCACCGAGGTCGCACCGTCGAGCACCGACCCGGTCATCCGGGTCCTGAAGGGCAACCCGACCGACCTCGAGCTCGCCGCCCTGCTCACCGTGTTCGCCGCCGCGTCCGCGAGCGCCGCGGCCGCACCGGCCGAGACCGGCTCGGCCGACAACTGGGGTGTGCCGACCCTGATGCACCGCGGCTCTTCGCCCTTCTCGCCCTACGCTTTTCCGGCGCTGTCGCACTCGCGCGACTGACGGCCTGTGACCGTCTTCGTACTAGCGTCTCAATCTCCGGCCCGGCTCGGCGTCCTGCGCAATGCGGGCGTCGAGCCGGTCGTCCGGGTGTCCCATGTGGACGAGGACGCGGTGGCCGCGGCGCTGCCCGCGGATACCGCACCCGATCGTGTCGTCATCGAACTGGCCCGCGCCAAGGCGCGTGAGATCGCCGGTCAGCTGGCGGCCGATCCCGCCTTCGCCGATTCCGTTGTGGTGGGCTGCGATTCGATGCTGCTCGTGGACGGCGTACTCCAGGGCAAACCCCTGACCCCCGAGGTCGCCCGCGCGCGCTGGGCCGAGATGGCCGGGCGGAGCGCCGATCTGCTCACCGGGCATTGCGTGCTGCGGCTGCGTGCCGGTGAGATCACCGCCGAGGCGGCCGACTGTAGTTCCACCACGGTGCATTTCGCCAAGCCCGAACCCGATGAACTCGACGCGTACATCGCGACGGGGGAGCCGCTGCAGGTGGCCGGATCCTTCACCCTGGACGGCCTGGGCGGCTGGTTCGTGGACAAGATCGACGGTGATCCGTCGAGTGTGATCGGTATCGGCCTGCCGCTCGTGCGCCGGCTACTGGCCGAAGTAGGCGTCGGTATTGCGCAGCTGTGGGTCGGTGGCCGCGCGTAGCTGCGGTTCGGTGGCGGTCCGCAGTTGCGGTGCGATACGGCCGGTCGAGGGCGCTAGCCGAGGCTCGCCGGACTCGGCCCGACCCTCCTCGCGCCCGGCCTCGCCGGGGCGTCCCTGCAGTAGTTCCAGGCGGGCGACACACAGTTCGGGTTCCACGAACGGGTGTAGGCGCACGGTCACGCTCTCGCGGCCGCCGTTGCGGTCCAGTACTTCTCGCATGAGTCCCAGGTGCACCCCGCACACCACCTCGGAGTGGGTGCGGGCCAGTTCGCGTAGCGGGCAGGCGGTCATGCGGATCAGGGCCGGCTCTTCGGTCTCGCCGGCCTGGTCGCGTTCGGGGGCGAAGCCGAGCTCCGACATCAGCGTGACGGTGAGGTCCTTGGCGTCTTCCAGCGTTTCGACGGGCTGGTCCGCCGCCTCCAGTTTCGAGCCCCAGGCGCGCCCGGCCGCGATGGCGGCCTCGGAGCGGCGGCGCGGATCGCTGCCGAGCTGATCGGCGAGCACCTGCGCCAATTCCTGATAACCCACCGATCGCTGTACCGCGGTATAGCCGATGCGCGGGCGACCGCGGCCGCGCGGCGGCTGCTGAAATTGGCGGACCAGCGATTCCCTGGTTAGGACGTCCAAATGAAAACGCACCGTTGTCACATGTTGTCCGGTGACGCGCGCCAGTTCCTGGGCGTCGAGAGGCTCGCTGGCGCCACGTAGGATCGCAAGCAGTCGCCGTCGCGGCCAAGAATCGGACATAGCTCACCCCTCCTCTCGAGAGACTTTATCGGATGAAGCTGCGCTTAATTCGCTCAATCATCCGATTCGTGATCTGAAACGAGTTACGTAACCGCCACATGCCTACGATCGGTGTCGAGATTCGAACCGCCAATACCTAACCCACCACGCGTGAAGGACCACAACGTGCCCGTCGCTCCGGATCCGCATCACTCGTTCGGCTCCTACGCACATCCTCACCGACTAGTAACCACAGAGTGGCTATCGGCAAACATCGGCACGCCGGGACTCAAGATCATCGAGTCCAACGAAGACATATTGCTATACGACATCGGGCATGTGCCCGGCGCCATCAAGATCGACTGGCGCACCGAGCTGATCGATCCCCGCACCCGTGACGTCGTCGACGGCGTGGCCTTCGCCGACCTGATGCGGGTCAAGGGCATCGAGCGCGATGACACCGTGGTCATCTACGGCGACAAATCCAATGGCACCGCGGCCGCCACCCTGTGGGTGTTCTCCCTCTTCGGACATGAGGACGTGCGCCTGCTGGACGGCGGCCGCGACGCCTGGATCTCCGAGGCCCGCGACACCACCTTCGAGGTGCCCGCGGCCGGGCTGGGCGACTATCCGGTGGCCGATCGTGACGACAAGTCCGCCCGCGCGTTCCGTCAGGACGTGCTCGCGCACTTCGGCGGCCCGCTCATCGATGCGCGCGGGTTCGACGAGTACACCGGGGAGCTGGTCGTTCTCGATCGCCCCGAGGAACAGGCGCTGCGCGCGGGCCACATTCCCACCGCGGTCAATATTCCGTGGACCTCCTCGGTCGGCGCGGACGCCCGCTTCCGGCCGCGGGCCGAGCTCGATGTCATCTACGGCGCGGTGGTCACCGGCGTCGCGCCGCTGGTCTACTCGCGGGTCGGCGAACGGTCGGCGCTGACCTGGTTCGTGCTGACGTATCTGCTGGGCGTGCCCGGTGTGCGCAACTACGACGGCTCCTGGACCGAGTGGGCCAATGCGGTCGGCGCGCCCATCGTGATCGGCGAAGAACCCGGCGAGCCGCCCGCGGTCGTGGCAAGCTCGTAACGCCCGCCCCCCTCCCCGGGTATGCACAGGGAAGGTCGCGGGAGGGTCTGGTAGAACAGGTTCTAAAAAGGACCGTTCGAAGAGTCGCATTGCTCACTCTTCGGGCCTACTCTTCGGTAGCCCTATCCTCGGTTCGGTGATTGTTGGCACGATGCCTACACTGCCGACAGACGAAAGTATCCAGAGCACAGGAGGCTCAGTGCCCAACCATGCCAACGCGCAGATCACAAAGGTCCTCGTAGCCAACCGAGGCGAGATCGCCGTGCGCGTGATCCGGGCCGCCAAGGACGCCGGTATCGCCAGTGTGGCCGTATACGCCGAACCGGACGCCGATGCGCCGTTCGTCAAGCTCGCCGACGAGGCCTTCGCCCTGGGCGGCCAGACCTCGGCCGAGTCGTACCTGGTGTTCGACAAGATCCTCGACGCCGCCGCCAAGGCCGGCGCGGACGCGATCCACCCCGGCTACGGCTTCCTCTCCGAGAACGCCGATTTCGCGCAGGCCGTGATCGACGCCGGGCTGATCTGGATCGGCCCCTCGCCGCAGTCGATCCGCGATCTGGGTGACAAGGTCACCGCCCGCCACATCGCCGAGCGCGCCAACGCGCCGATGGCCGCGGGCACCAAGGACCCGGTCAAGAACGCCGACGAGGTCGTGGCGTTCGCCAAGGAGTTCGGCGTTCCGGTGGCCATCAAGGCCGCCTTCGGTGGTGGCGGTCGCGGCATGAAGGTCGCGCACACCATCGAGGAGATCCCCGAGCTGTTCGAGTCCGCCACCCGTGAGGCCATCGCCGCCTTCGGTCGCGGTGAGTGCTTCGTGGAGCAGTACCTGGACAAGGCCCGCCACGTCGAGGCGCAGGTCATCGCCGACAAGCACGGCAATGTCGTGGTCGCCGGCACCCGTGACTGCTCGCTGCAGCGTCGCTTCCAGAAGCTCGTCGAGGAGGCCCCCGCGCCGTTCCTGTCCGACGAAGTGCGTTCCAAGATCCACGAGTCCGCCAAGCGGATCTGCCGCGAGGCCGGTTACTACGGCGCCGGCACCGTGGAGTACCTGGTGCAGGGCGAGACCGTCTCGTTCCTCGAGGTGAACACCCGCCTGCAGGTCGAGCACCCGGTCACCGAGGAGACCGCGGGTATCGACTTGGTGCGCCAGCAGTTCCGTATCGCCGAGGGCCACGAGCTGTCCATCACCGAGGACCCGACCCCGCGTGGCCACTCCTTCGAGTTCCGCATCAATGGTGAGGACGCCGGCCGCGGCTTCCTGCCCGCGCCCGGTCCGGTCGTCGTGTACTCCGAGCCCGCGGGCCCGGGTGTGCGTGTCGATTCCGGTGTGGTCGAGGGCTCGGTCATCGGCGGCCAGTTCGACTCCATGCTCGCCAAGCTGATCGTCACCGGCGAGAACCGCGAGCAGGCGCTGCAGCGTGCCGCCCGCGCGCTCGACGAGTACCAGATCGAGGGCCTGGCCACGGTCATCCCGTTCCACCGCCACATTGTCGAGAACCCGGCGTTCGTCGGTGACGGCACCAAGTTCGACGTCTACACCAAGTGGATCGAGAACGAGTGGGACAACCACATCGAGCCCTACGCCGGTGCCCAGCCCATCGAGGACGAGGACGAGGCTCCGCGCCAGAAGGTGGTCGTCGAGGTCGGCGGCCGTCGCCTCGAGGTGTCGCTGCCGGGCCAGTTCTCGGTCGGCACGGCCGCGTCCGCCAATGGCGCGGGTGTGGTGCGCAAGAAGCCGAAGCCGCGCAAGCGCGGTGGCGCGGGCGCCGGTGCCGCCTCCGGTGACGCCGTGACCGCCCCGATGCAGGGCACCGTCGTCAAGGTCGCGGTCGAAGAGGGTCAGTCCGTCGAGGCGGGCGACCTGGTGGTCGTGCTCGAGGCTATGAAGATGGAGAACCCGGTCACCGCCCACAAGGCCGGTGTCATCACGGGTCTCTCGGTGGAGGCGGGCGCCGCCATCACCCAGGGCACCGTCCTGGCCGAGATCAAGTAGCGCAACACGATTCGCATGAATTAGCGCAACGCAAGTCGCCGAGTGGCCGCTCACCTGCAGGTGGGCGGCCACTCGCGCTAATGTCATGGCATGGCTGAACCACCCGAGATCCGTATTGGCACCGCCGAGCGTGAGGACGCGATGAAGCGGCTGTCCGATCATTTCGCGGCGGGGCGGCTCAGCGTCGCGGAGTTCGACGAGCGCAGTGGGGTCGTGGCCGCCGCCCTGACGCGCGGTGACCTCGAGCGGGTGTTCACCGATCTGCCGGAGCCGGTGGCGGAGAAGAGCGTTCCGGCGCAACGGGAGTCGCGGTTCGGTGCGCACTGGCGTGATCGAGTGATGCCGGTCGTCCCGATCATCGCGCTGATCCTGTTCTTCGTGACCCACCAGTGGTGGATGTTCCTGTTGATCCCGCTGGCGGGCGCGGTGCTGTACGGCGGCGGCAATCCGGGGCAGCGGCGGGAGCACCGGGAGCGCCGGCGGCAGCGGCGACTGGATCGGGGATCGGAGGACTGATGGAGCCCATCGAGATCAATGCGGGCAGTTGGTATCTGCGGGCCCTGCGTGCGGACGAGCGCATCGACGACCGGCCCGCCCTGGCCGACGCCGGCATCACCGAGCCCGGCTATGTGGCTCGGCGCAGCGCCGAATGGGCTGAGGAGACCCACTTCTCGTGGGCGGTGTGCATCCCCACCACCGCGGAGATGGTCGCCGAGATCGGTGTGCGGCCCAATGCCGACGGCACCGCGACCGTGACCGGCTGGGCCCGTGCGGGATACGACGCCGCGCTTGCGGACGGCCTGGTGACCGTGCGCCGATTCACCGCGGGCGCCCTCGGCCTGGAACCGGTCGACGCCTGAATCCGAGCCGCCGGACCCGTCCCGCTGTCCGGTCCGGACACCGATCTTCGTCGTGAAAGTCCTTATCTACCAGCCTTGATGCCGTCCGCACCCGAAAAACCGGTCGTGCTCGGCCCCGGTCGTGGGTCACTCTGGAGTCGCATCCGAAACCGACGACCTGGGGAGGCGGTTATGTGGAGCTGGAGTGAACACCAAGCAGATCGGGCAGCGGCGGCATCGTTCACCGCGTGGCGGATCCGTGATCCGGAGCCGACAGTGACCGATCCGGAATTCAGTGAAACCTCGGACGACGACGGCGCGAGCGGCGGCGGGCGCACCGCCCCGCTCGCGTGCGACGGCCGTACCGGGGGTGGCGGCGAATCGACGGGGGACGCCGCCGCCCCTGAGTACGCGGAGATGCCGTGTGCGGGTCGGGTGATGCCGGTCCCGGGCACCCCGGTGGCGGGCGCGGGTACCCCGGTACTCGTGTCCGCCGACGCCGAGTCCGGCGCGGCCGAGCCTGCGCGCGGGGACATTTCCGAGCAGGTGCTCACGGGCCTGTTCGAGGCCCTCGCGAGCATGTTGCAGGCGGTGTCCGCGCCGCGGTAGCGCGCCGGGCGCGAAGGGGCGGGTCCGATCCGGACCCGCCCCTTGTCGTTGCCGTGTGGATGCGGGCGGGGGAGTAGCGTGCGGTGCATGGACAGGTCGCCGCTGGATGTTGACGTGCTGGGCCGGAGTGTTGCCGAGGTGCCCGAGCTGGGTTTCTTCTCGGCCGTCGAGGTGGTCGAGTCGACCGGGTCGACCAATGCGGATCTGGTTGCGCGGGCCGCGGATTCGAGTGCCGATCGGCTGGTGCTGATCGCCGAGTCGCAGGAGCACGGCCGCGGCCGCCACGACCGGCGGTGGGTGAGCCCCGCGCGGGCGCAGATCGCCATGTCGCTGCTGGTGCGGGCGCGCGGGATCGATCCCGCCGTGCTGGGCTGGCTGCCGCTGCTCACCGGCGTGGCCGTGGTGGACGCGGTGCGCGCGGTGGCCGGGGTGAAGGCGGTGCTCAAGTGGCCCAATGACGTGCTGGTCGACGGCCGCAAGCTGGCCGGGATCCTGGCCGAGATCGCCGCCGCGGGTGCGGACCCGGCGGTGGTGGTCGGGGTCGGGCTGAACGTGTCCCTCACCGAGGCCGAACTGCCTGTCCCGCACGCCACGTCCCTGCTGCTGGCCGGGGCTCCCGAGATCGATCGCACGGTGCTGGTGCAGGCGATGCTGCGCGAGTTCGCCCGCCGCTTCACCGCCTGGGAGGCGTCCGGCTGGGATATCACCGAGCTGTCCGCGGCCTATCGCGAACGGTGTGCCACCCTCGGCGCGCAGGTCCGCGCGGAGCTGCCCGGCGGGGAGGTTCTCACCGGGATTGCCACGGGCATCGACGAATACGGCAGGCTGCTGATCGGCGATCGCGCCGTCTCGGCGGGCGATGTCACCCACCTGCGCGCCGAGTACTGACAGAAACGCGTTTCCCGCAACCTGATTCGCGCCGGTCCCCGAACAGGTTCGGCGCGCGGACTATTGGCTGTTCTGTCCGTGCGGGCGGCCGCCGTGGCGGTTGCCGCCGGCGGGCCCGGGGAAGCCCGGAAGGGTGAAGCCGGGAGCGGGAAGACCGGGGCCGGGGATCTCGAGCCCGGGCAGCCTCGGGCCGGCCGGGGCGTCGACGGTCGGCGGTTCGGCGGGGGCCAGTGTGTCGTCCGGCGTCGGTGTGACGGATTCGGCGGCGGGGTCCTCGGGAGGCTCGGTCGTCGGTTCGGTGGTCGGTGGAAGCGCCTCCTGGACAGGAATTTTCGTGGTCGGTACGGCCGAGGTCCGGGCGCGTTGCTCGGGCTGCGGTTCCGCGGCCCGGCTCGTGAACAACGCGGCGCCGATCCCGATGGCGGTGGCGGCGCCCGCGAAGCCCGCGGCGGCGAGCAGTCGTCGCCGGGTCCAGCGGCGAGTGGGCAGACCCAGATCGGGTTCCTTCGACAGTGCGACCGTACGCACATCCATTCCGGCCGGGATTCCCGCGGCGGGCGCCGGGCGCGGGAGGGCGGTGGTGCGCGCGTCGGTGCCGGCCGGGTTGGGGATGGCCACGGTCACCTGTGCCTCGGCAGCCGACTCGGCCGGGACGGCGGGCGCGCTGAGGGCGGCCTTGGCGGCGGCGGCGAATTCGCCTGCGGTGGAATACCGTTCGCCGGCGTTCTTGGCCAGGGCGCGCAGGACGACGGCGTCGAGGGCGGCCGGAACGGTCTCGTCGAGGGTGGACGGCGGCTTGGGCGCGAGGTCGAGGTGGGCGCGCATGAGCTGCGCCGGATTGCGCACCCGGAAGGGCCGCTGCCCGGTGAGGCATTCGTAGAGGACGCAGCCCAGGGAGTAGATGTCGGAGCTCGGTGAGGCGGCGCCCTCGAACCGCTCCGGCGCCATGTAGGCGGGGGTGCCGACCAGCATGCCGCTCCGGGTGATGGCGCTCTGGCCGTCCTGCAGGGCGGTGCCGAAGTCGATGAGGTAGGCGACGTCGTCGGGGGCGACGATGATGTTCTGCGGCTTGACGTCCCGGTGGATCAGCCCGGCGGCGTGGGCGTCGTCGAGCGCGGAGGCGACCTGGGAGATGAGGTCGACGGCCGCGTCCGCGGCCATCGGGCCCTCCCATTCGAGCAGGGCCTCGATATCGAGGCCGTCCACGAATTCCGAATCGATGTACAGCCGGCCCTCGAGCTCGCCGTAGCTGTGCACGGGCACCACGTGCGGTCCGTGCAGCAGTGCGGCGGCCCGGGCCTCCCGCTCGAAGCGCCGCCGGTATTCGGGATCGGCGGTCAGGACGGGTGCCAGCATTTTGAGCGCGACGGTGCGATCCGCCACGGTGTCGTGTGCACGCCACACCTCCGCCGACCCGCCGCTGCCGAGCAGTTCGTCGAGGCGGTATCGGCCCAGGTAGCCATCCCCCAACGGATTTCCTCTCGTCACACTGGGGGACACCTTAGCGAACCGAATTTATTTCAATCGCACACAACGTCCCCCCGGTGTCAGACCCTTTGCAATTCGCCGCGGGCGGCCTCCCGGGCGAGCATGCGGTCGCGCTGTTCCTCGAACTTGACGACGTCCTGGCCCAGTTTGTCCAGATAGGCGGCCAGCTCCTCGCGCGCTTTCTCGCCGCGCGGCCCGAAGTCGTTGCGCTCGAAGATATTCCAATTGTTCAGCACCGGACCGACCACTTCCTCCAGGTGCTGGCGCAGGTCGTAGATGCCGTGCTTGGCCATCATGACCCCGTTGCGGCGGAAGTTCGGCATACCGTGGCCGGGCATCACGAAATGGGTGAGCACCTTGGTGATGGCCGCGACCGCCTGGTCGGGCGCCAGGTCCAGGCCGGCCGCGCACAGGGTGCGGTAGAAGATCATGTGCAGGTTCTCGTCGGCGGCGATGCGCTGCAGCATGCGGTCCGCGACGGGGTCGTTGCAGACCCGGCCGGTATTACGGTGACTCACCCGGGTGGCCAGCTCCTGGAAGGTCACGTACGCGACATTCTGCAGGAAGCCGCCCCAATCACCGGGCGATCGCACGCCATTGGTCATGTGGATCAAGCGCGCCTGTTCCAGCGCCACCGGATCCACGCCACGGGTGACCACCAGGTAGTCCCGCATGACGATGCCGTGCCGGTTCTCCTCGGCGGTCCATCGGCCCACCCAGGTGCCCCAGGCGCCGTCCTGGGAGAAGTTCTCGGCGATCTCGCGGTGGTACGAGGGCAGATTGTCCTCGGTGAGCAGATTGGTGATCATCGCGATCTTGGCGACCTCGGTCAGCCGCGACTGCGCGGGATCCCAGTCCTCGCCACCCATGGCGGCGAAATTGCGGCCCTGCTCCCACGGCACGTAATCGTGCGGGTGCCATTCCTTGGCCATCGACAGATGCCGATTCAGATTCGCCTCGGCGACCGGTTCGAGCTCGCGAAGTATCTGGAACTGCGTCAACTCTCGGGTCACACTCGCCTCCTGTGTCACAACCGGGTAGAGCCTGCTGTCGACGATCACCGGCGAAGCCGGATGGTCCTGCTCGGGAAAACCCTGAAGGTCTTGCGCGGTACAACTAGGAAGAGGCAACTCGTGCCTGCTGATGGTACCGGCAACCGGACGATTGTTCCCCGGCCCGCAGGTCGCCGTGCGGCCTTCCGGCATCCGGCCGCGATAGGGTTTCGGTATGGGTTATCCGGAGGAGGCATTGGCGCCCGAAGAGGTGCTGCTGCTGCACCGCCATCCGCACTGGAAGATGTTGTTCTGGCCTGCTGTGACTTTCATCCTGATCACCGCGTTGGCCGGATTCGCCGCGGGGGTGACGGCGCGCAATACCGGCGGCACCCTCCAGACCGGTTTGCTGCTCGCCATTCTGGCGCTGTGGCTGGGGATCGTGGTGTGGCGCAGCCTCGCTCCGCTGATCCGGTGGAAGTCGACGCATTTCATCGTGACCGATCGGCGGGTGCTGATCCGGCAGGGCGTGCTCACCCACACCGGCATCGACATTCCGATGAACCGGATCTCGAATGTGCAGTTCCGCCATGGGTTGTTCGATCGCATGCTGGGTACCGGCACGCTGATCATCGGTTCGTCGTCGGAGGATCCGCTGGAGTACGACGACATTCCGCATGTGCAGCAGGTGCACGCGCTGCTCTATCACCAGGTCTTCGATGTGGTGCAGAACAATCCGAACGGTGGCGGCTTCTACGGATCCGCCGGGGCGTACCCGTAGTCTGGTGCCGTGACCGCAGTACTGCTGGCCGAAGACGACGAGGCCATCGCCGCCCCGCTGTCGCGGGCGCTGG
Source organism: Nocardia sp. NPDC004711 (assembly GCF_053601595.1). Taxonomy (NCBI): domain Bacteria; kingdom Bacillati; phylum Actinomycetota; class Actinomycetes; order Mycobacteriales; family Nocardiaceae; genus Nocardia; species Nocardia sp. NPDC004711. The sequence goes on from NZ_JBSGCB010000002.1 coordinate 305,821, forward strand.
GCCGTGAAGGCTATTCGGTGACCGTGGAGAGCTACGGTCCCGCCGTGCTCGAACGGGCCCTGGAGGGTGGTCACGACCTGCTGATCCTGGATCTCGGCCTGCCCGGTATGGACGGGCTCGAGGTGTGCCGTCAGGTGCGGGCGCGCGGCGCCGAGCTGGCCGTGCTCATGCTCACCGCGCGCACCGACGAGGTGGACTTCGTGGTCGGCCTGGACGCCGGCGCGGACGACTATGTGGGCAAGCCGTTCCGGCTGGCCGAGCTGCTGGCCCGGGTGCGGGCGTTGTTGCGCCGCAGCGGAATCGGGGACGAGGCCGTGGAGGTGGGCGGCATCCGGCTGGAGCCGGCCGCGCGGCGGGTGCTGGTGAACGGCATCGAGGTGAACCTGGCGAACAAGGAGTACGAGCTGCTGAAGGTGCTCATCGACCGGGCCGGGCAGGTGGTCTCGCGCGAGATGATCCTGCGCGAGGTGTGGGGTGACGCCGATCTGCGCGGCTCCAAGACCCTGGACATGCACATGTCGTGGCTGCGCCGCAAGATCGGCGACGAGGGGCCGGTGGCCGAGCGGCGTATCGTGACCGTCCGCGGCGTAGGCTTCCGGTTCAATACCGACTAGCCGCTCAGTTCGAAATCCTTACTGTTGTGCTGTTCCGCGCGCGTCCGAACCCCGAAAACCCGGCGAAGCGAGGCATCTCGACGATGAGACGCAGGATCCTGCTGTCCATGGTGGCCGCCTTGACCCTCACCACTCTGGTTCTCGGTGTGCCGCTGGCGTTCACGGCCTGGAAGTGGGTCGAGGACATCAACCGCAACGAACTGCGCAACCGGCTCGACGGCATCTCCGAGGAGGTGACGCGACAGGAGCGCGACGGCGTGCTGTACGGCGAGCTGGACACCAAGGCGGTGCGGCTGCTGATTCCCGCCAACGGCAAGCTGACCATCATCTATCCGACGCCGACCGAGCCCAACAAGAAGGTCGACATCGGCGCGAACACGGTGCGCGATCCGCTCTCGGAGTCCTGGTCGATGGGCACCGACGGCTCGCTGCGGCTGGAAGTGCCTTCGGCCCCAATGCATTCCATGCAGCGGCAGGCGCTCGGCGCGGTGCTGGGCCTGGTGCTCATCTCGCTGGGCGCGGGCATCGCGGTGGCGGTGGTGACCGCGCGCCGGGTGGCCGACCCGCTGCGGGACGTGGCGGCCCGCGCGGCGCGGCTGGCCATGGGCGACTTCCGCGCCGATCCGCGTCGCCACGGCATCACCGAACTGGACCGGGTGTCCGACGTCCTGGATTCGGCCACAGTGGAAATCGCGGGCCGGCTGCAGCGTGAGCACGCCCTGGTCGCCGATGTCTCGCATCAGCTGCGCAGCCGGCTCACCGCCGTGCGCCTGCGCCTGGACGAGCTGTCCGCGCACGCCGACCCGGCGGTGGTGCACGAGGCGGAAGAGGCCATGGCGCAGGTGGATCGGCTCACCGACGCCATCGACGAACTGGTGCGCGCCTCCCGCGACGAGGGCGCGGCCGAGCGCGATCCGCTGCCGGTGGTGGCCGAATTGCGCAGTGTCGTCGCGGAATGGCGGCATCCCTTCGCCGAGGCCGGGCGCAAGCTGGTGCTGCTCGGCGACCCGACTCTCAAAGCGCCCGTGACGGGTTCACGCCTGCGCGAGGCGCTCGCGGTGCTGGTCGACAATGCGCTCATGCACGGCGGCGGCACCTGCACGGTGTCGGTGCGCACGGTGACCGGCCGCATGGACGATCACGAGCCGCTGGTGGTCGTCGAGGTCGCCGACGAGGGCGACGGCGTGCGAGATGAGCTGGCGCCGCACATCTTCGATCGCGGCTTCTCGGCGGCGGGCTCCACCGGCGTCGGGCTGGCCCTGGCCCGCGCGCTGATCGAAGCCGACGGCGGGCGACTGGAACTCCAGCGCCGCCGCCCCGCCCTGTTCGCCGTGTTCCTCGGCTCCTCGGGGGTGGCGTCGCGGCCGATCGCGGTCGGCACCGAGCCGCGCTGATCTTCTATCCGTTCTCTAACCGTTCGTTAGCCGGTCCTGAGAATCCGCTTCCTACCTTCGGATTCGTCAACCGGAGCCGGCGCACCATCGCCGGTGAGAGAACAGGAGACGCCATGCCGATCTTCACCGTCCGCCGCACCATGACCGCCGCGGTCCTCGGGACCGCCGCCCTCGGGGCGCTGGTACTGCCCGCGGTGGCGCAGGCGGCGACGCCGGATTCGATTGCGGGACTGGCGGATACGGGCAGTGCCGAGCCCGCCGCCCCGGCCGCCCCCACCGGTCCGGGCGTGCTGATCATCAAGGATCGTGACGGCAATGTGACTGTGCGCCAGGCCGAGCCGGGTGTGCCGCCCGGCCCCGGCGCCGTGCCGGCCCTCCCGTTGCAGCCGGGCCTGCCGGTGCCCGGCGTGGTGACCGTGCCGCCGGGCGATCCGGGCGTGGCGGTCCTGCCGGGCAAACCGTCGCAGACCATCGTGGTGAACCCGGGTCGCTGAGGCTCCGCTCTCAGCTCGCGTCAGTATCGTCTGATCGTGTGACGGGTCCCCGGATTCTGATTGTGGACGACGATGTCAGGGTGCTGTCCTCGGTGGCGCGGGGGCTCCGGATGTCGGGTTTCGACGTCGAAACCGCGGCAGACGGGGCCGCCGCGCTCCGCCAGATCGCCGCGTATGCCCCGCAGGCCATGCTGCTCGACCTGAACATGCCGAATCTGGATGGCGTGCAGGTCGTCACGGCACTGCGCTCGCTGGGCAACGACATCCCGATCTGCGTGCTCAGCGCCCGCGCCGAGGTCACCGATCGCATCGACGCCCTGGAGGCCGGGGCCGACGACTACCTCACCAAGCCCTTCGACCTGGGCGAGCTGGTGGCCCGGCTGCGCGCCATGCTGCGGCGCGCGCCCGCCCCGGCCCACGTCACCGACGATCACATCACCGTCGGCCCGCTGACCATCGCACCCGGCGCGCGGCGCGCATGGGTCGACGGCACGCCCCTCGACCTCACCAAACGCGAATTCGATCTGCTCGCCGCGCTGGCCGCGGCGCCGGGGCAGGTCTTCTCCCGCGCCCAGCTCCTCGACCGGGTCTGGGGCTACGACTTCGAAACCCAGACCAAGGTGGTCGATGTGTTCGTCTCCTACCTCCGCCGCAAGATCGAGGCCGCCGGATCCCCGCGGCTCGTGCACACCGTGCGCGGCGTCGGCTTCGTGCTGCGGACCGAGCCGTGACCAGGCTGCCGCGACGGCCGGTGTCGCTGCGCGCCCGGGTCGCGCTGGCGAGCGCCGCGACGGCCGCGGTGGTGGTCGCCGCCATGTCGGTGGTGCTGTTCGCGTTCGCGCCGAACGACGCGGCGAATCAGGTCGGCCGGGTGGTCAGCGCGATCGCGCTCGCCCCCGCCCAGCTGCCCGGCCGGTCGCTGCCGGAACCCGTGCTGCCGAGTCTCCCCGTGCCCGGCGGCACGGTTGCTCCCGAGCCGGGCCTGCCCGCCGTCACGAAACCCGGGGTGCTCATCGTGCGCGGTGAGCCGGGCAGTCCGGAGCCGGAGTACTCGCGCACGGTGGCGCTCGACGGCCATCCGGTGGCGGTGACCGTGCCGACCGGCGTGGCCTCGGATTCGGCTGCGCAGCAGCGGATCCGGATCGTGCTCATCGGACTGGCCGCGGTGCTGCTGGCGGCGGTGCTGGGCTGGTACTTCGCGCATCGGGCGGTGGTCCCGCTGCGGCGGCTGACCGCGGCGACGGCCGGGCTGGGCGAGGGGCTGGCCCTGCAGACCCCGCGTCATCCGGTGGCCAGCGAGACGACGGAATTGGCCGAGGCCATGAACACCATGCTGGGGCGCATCGCGACCGAGCGTCGGCACACCGGCGAAGCACTGGTCACGGCACGCGATTTCGCCGCCACCGCCGCGCACGAGCTGCGCACGCCCCTGACGGCCATGCGCACCGACCTGCAGGTGCTGCGGTCCATGCCGCTGTCGGATGCCGAGCGCGCGGAGATCCTCGACGAGGTCCTGAGTGCGCAGAGTTCGGTCGAGGCCACCCTGCAGGCCCTGGAACGGCTGGCGGTGGGCGATCTGGCCACCGAATCCGATCGGGAGGATCTGGAGCTCGGACAGCTCATCGATCAGGTGGTGGACGACGCCCGGCGCTCGAATCCCGGCGTGCTCATCGACACCGAGGCGGTGGAGCCCATCGTGCTGCGCGGGCTGGCCGCGGGGCTGCGTTCGATCGTCGACAATGCGGTGACCAATGCCGTCCGGCACGGCGGGGCGCGGCGCATCGAGATCGCGGCGCGGCGCGACGACGATCACGTCGTCCTCACCGTCGACGACGACGGTCGCGGGATCCCGGCACCGGATCGGGAGCGCGTCTTCGAACGGTTCTACCGGGCGAGCACGACGCCGGGCAGCGGCCTGGGTCTGGCCCTGGTCGCACAGCAATCCCGCTTACACGGCGGTACCGCGACCATCGGGGAAAGTCCGGCGGGCGGCGTCCGCCTGACCGTCACCCTCAGCTGTGACCCAGCTGTTCCTCGTTCTCGGTGACGAGATCTTCGGCCTCGTTGACGAGGTCCTCGAATTCGGTTTGCAGTTCCTGCATTTCGTCGGGGAACACCCACCGCTTCATGGCCCAGAATCGGAATGCCATTTGCAGCAGGTTGCCGATGATGAAGGCGCTGAAGAAGTCGGCGATGTTCTCGACGGTGAAACTCACATTGGGCTGCCGGAGGTCGAACACGTAGCTCGACACCCACAGCGGCAGCGCGGCGAGTCCGACGCCGATTCCGCTGACCAGGAAGAACAGCAGCGCTTCGTGGTGCTTCTCGCGCCCACCGCGCTTGTCGAAGGTCCATTCCCGGTTGAGGATGTAGGACACGATGACCGCGATCGTGCCCGACATGATGCGGGCCACGGTCGGCTTGGTGTCCATGATCGTCCATTTGAGGACGTAGAAAATGCCCAGGTCGATGACGAACGTGGTCGCACCGACTATCGCGAACTTGAGTAGTTCGTAATGGCGGTCCGCGAGGGCCCGCAGGGGGGTGGGCAGGCGGTTGACCACTTTGTCGACAAATGACACGGAGCGAGTCTACGTCTCTGGTCCACACGCTGTCCGGCCGGTACAAATGGGGGCAGATACCTGTCATGCGACCCGAGGGTCGGTAGCCGGTGGGTGTCATGACAACATGGTGCAGCGTGAGCGCCCGTTCCTTCGATTCCTCCGCGATGCCCACCGTCACCATGATCGGCGGTGGCCAGCTCGCGCGCATGACCCATCAGGCGGCCATCGCGCTGGGCCAGCGGCTGCGCGTGCTCGCCGAGCGCCCCGACGACCCGGCCGCCCAGGTGACGCCGGACGTGGTCCTCGGCAGCCACGACGATCTGGCCGCGCTGCGCAAGGCCGCCGTCGGCTCCTACGCGCTGACCTTCGACCACGAGCACGTGCCGACCGCGCACCTGGAGGCGCTCATCGCCGAGGGTGTGAACGTGCAGCCGCCGCCGCAGGCGCTGATCTACGCCCAGGACAAGCTCCGGATGCGGCGCAAGCTGGCCGAGCTGGGCGTGCCGATCCCGGCCTACACCGAGGTGACCTCGGTCGCCGACGCGGTGGCCTTCGCCGACGAGCACGGCTGGCCGTTCGTGCTCAAGGCGGTGCGCGGCGGCTACGACGGCCGCGGCGTGTGGATGCCCGCCGACGCCGCCGAGGCCGCCCCGATCATCGAAGACCAGCTGGCCCACGGGGTCTCGCTGATGGCCGAGGCCAAGGTGGACCTGAAGCGGGAGCTGTCGGCCATGGTGGCGCGCTCCCCGTTCGGGCAGGCCGCCGCCTGGCCGGTGGTGGAGACCGTGCAGCGCAACGGCCAGTGCGCGGTGGTCATCGCGCCCGCGCAGGACCTGACCGAGGCCAGGGCCACCGAGGCCGAGGCGCTCGCCCTGCGCCTGGCCGCCGAGCTCGGCGTGACCGGCGCCATGGCCGTGGAGCTGTTCGAGACCCACGCCGGCGAGCTGCTGGTCAACGAGCTGGCCATGCGGCCGCACAACTCCGGCCACTGGGGCATGGACGGCGCCTGCACCGGTCAGTTCGAGCAGCACCTGCGTGCGGTCCTGGACTACCCGCTGGGCAGCACCAGGCCGCTGGCCCCGGTCACCGTCATGGCCAATATCCTGGGCGCGCCGCAGGCCCCCGAGATGTCCATGGACGAACGGCTGCACCATCTTTCGGCCCGCATCCCCGAGGCCAAGGTGCACCTCTACGGCAAGAGCGAACGCCCCGACCGCAAGATCGGCCACATAAACATCCTCGGCGACGACGTGGCCGAGACCCGGGAGAAAGCCGAGCGGGCGGCGCACTGGATGTCGCACGCGATCTGGACCGACGGATGGGATCCGCACCATGACTGACACCGCACAGGTTGGCCTCATCATGGGGTCGGACTCCGACTGGCCCACCATGGAGGCGGCCGCGGAAGCCCTGGCCGAGTTCGGCATTCGCTTCGAGGTCGGCGTGGTCTCCGCGCACCGCACCCCGCAGCGCATGCTCGACTACGCCAAGAACGCGGCCGAGCGCGGCGTCAAGGTGATCATCGCGGGCGCGGGCGGCGCGGCCCACCTGCCCGGCATGGTCGCCTCCGCCACCCCGCTGCCGGTCATCGGCGTGCCGGTGCCGCTGAAGTACCTGGACGGCATGGACTCCCTGCTGTCGATCGTCCAGATGCCGGCCGGCGTCCCGGTCGCCACCGTCTCCATCGGCGGCGCCCGCAACGCCGGCCTGCTCGCGGTCCGCATTCTCGCCACCGCCGACCCCGAATTGCGTTCCCGCATGGAGCTTTTCCAGGCCGGCCTGGAAAAGATGGTCCTCGAGAAGGACGAGGCGCTGCGCACCAAACTCCTGGGCTAGCGCCGCGATTCGGCGACGGGACGAGGCGGTGCGGCAAGCGCCGCCTCGAACTGTTTCGGCGTGATGCGCACATGCGCCGGGACCTCTTCGCACTGCGTGCTCGTCGTCGGCGACCGTGGCGCCGGATCGGTGGAACGGCGTGCCATCGCGAGGCGGTGCCGGGGCGGGCGGCGGGGTCGCTACGGTTGGCGGATGCCTACCGACCAGCCCGCACGGCCGCGCGCCGACGCGGATCCGACCCAGCGCCGTCTCACCGTGGTGGATCAGGCGCTACGGCTGTTCGCCGAAAAGGGTTACGAGGCAACGACGGTCGACGAGATCGCGGAGGCGGCGGGGATTTCGCGGCGGACCTTCTTCCGGCAGTTCCGGTCCAAGGAGGACGTGGTCTTCGCCGATCACGAGTCGCAGCTGGCGCAGGCGCGGGCATTCTTGGAGAGCACACCGTCGGAGGCGGCGCAGGGGGATCCGTGGGATGCCGTGTGCGAGGCCGTGGTCGAGGTGTTCGAGCGGTTCACGCAGTGGCGGGAGATCGCGGCCCGGCGCTACCGGGTGGTGCGGCAGGTGCCGACACTGCGGGAGCGGGAGATCGTGACGGTCTTCCGGTACGAGCGGTTGTTCACCGACTATCTGCGCGGGCGATTGCAGGGGACCGCGGATCTGGAGTTGGTGCAGTTCACGGCCGCGGTGACGGCTACCCACAACTATCTGCTGCGGCGGATGGTCCGGGGTGAGTCGGCGGCGAGCCCGGCGGATCTGCGGGCGGCGCTGGCGGCGATTCCGCGCGGGGGACGCGGGCCCGCGCCGGCCTCGGACGAGATGGTGGTGGCGGTGTTTCCCCGTGATCTCTCGCCACGGCAGGTCGCGGACCTGCTGGCCCGTCGCCTCGATTCGCTGTGAGACGCCCACAGTGGCGCAAATGACACTGCGTGCCACAGATTAGTGCGCAGGTACCCGCACGTAACTGCGATTTCGCGGCGTATACTCGATTTCGACTGGCACTGAGTGCCGTACAAGTTGGCGATGCTGGGCAACCAGCGGCGATCCCCCGAAGACCAGGAGACGAACCCCATGGCGGGCAACCCCGATTTCAACTTGTTCCAGCTCGAGGACTTCCACCACGAGTTGCGCGAGGCCATCCGTGGCCTGTCCGAGAAGGAGATCGCCCCCTACGCGAAGGACGTGGACGGCAACGCCCGCTTCCCCGAGGAGGCGCTGACCGCCCTCAACGCGGCCGGCTTCAATGCCGTGCACGTGCCGGAGGCCTACGGCGGCCAGGGTGCGGACTCGGTCGCCACCTGCATCGTGATCGAAGAGGTCGCCCGCGTCTGCGGTTCCTCCTCGCTCATCCCGGCGGTCAACAAGCTGGGCACCATGGGCCTGATCCTGAACGGCTCCGAGGAGCTCAAGCACAAGGTGTTGTCCGACATCGTCGCGGGCAAGATGGCGTCCTACGCCCTGTCCGAGCGTGAGGCCGGCTCCGATGCCGCCTCCATGCGCACCCGCGCCAAGGCCGACGGCGACGGCTGGATCATCAACGGCTCCAAGTGCTGGATCACCAACGGCGGCCGGTCCGACTGGTACACCGTCATGGCCGTCACCGACGCCGACAAGGGCGCCAACGGCATCTCCTCGTTCATGGTCCACAAGGACGACGAGGGCTTCGTGGTCGGCCCGCTGGAGCACAAGCTGGGCATCAAGGGTTCCCCGACCGCCGAGCTGTACTTCGAGAACTGCAAGGTCCCCGGCGACCGCATCGTCGGCGAGCCCGGCACCGGTTTCAAGACCGCCCTGCAGACCCTGGACCACACCCGCCCGACCATCGGCGCGCAGGCCGTCGGTATCGCCCAGGGCGCCCTGGACGCCGCGATCGCCTACACCAAGGACCGCAAGCAGTTCGGCAAGGCCATCGCCGACTTCCAGAACACCCAGTTCATGCTGGCCGACATGGCCATGAAGATCGAGGCCGCCCGCCTCATGGTCTACACCTCGGCCGCCCGCGCCGAGCGTGGCGAGAAGAACCTCGGCTTCATCTCCGCGGCCGCCAAGTGCTTCGCCTCGGATGTGGCCATGGAGGTCACCACCAACGCCGTCCAGCTCTTTGGCGGCGCCGGCTACACCACCGACTTCCCGGTGGAGCGCATGATGCGCGACGCCAAGATCACCCAGATCTACGAGGGCACCAACCAGATCCAGCGCGTCGTCATGTCGCGTCAGATCCTGCGCTGATCGCTTTTCGATCGGGCGGATACGCGGGAGGCGGCTCCGAGCTGGGCTCGGGGCCGCCTCCGTTGCGTTCGGCCCGGATGTGCCGGGCCGGACGTCTGCGAACTACTGCGCGGACAGGCTGCTGAGCAGGCCGCCGATCAGCGGGATGGAGTTGGAGCTGCCGGTTCCGGTGGACGGGGTGCAGCTGGTCCCGGAGGGCGCGGTCTGCACAACGGTGACCGCCAGCGGGCCCTCGGCGGTGGCTGCGACATGGGCCTCGGTGACGAACAGGTTCCAGGAGCCCGTCGCGGTGGCGGACGCGGGCACCGATTGCGACGGCGTCCACTGGAAGGTCACGTCCTGGCCCGAGGTGGAGGCCACGGCGGCGGACCACCAGGTGACGTTGCTGGTGGTGTTGGTGGCTTCCAGGACGAAGTTGTTGTCGCCGTACTGGGAGGCCATGGCCGCGGCATCGGCCGCGGGGAAGGTGATGGTGTAGGTGGTGCCGGCGCAGTAGGCCGTGGAGGTCGTGATGGCGAGCTGCGCGGAGGCCGCGGGGGCCATCGCGAGGGTGAGCCCGGCCACGGCAGCGGCTCCGGCGATACCGGCGCTCGAACGAGCAAGGACCGACTTCTTCATCGGGTCTGTTTCTCCCCAGTTGTTGTCGAAAACCCCTGTGTCCAGGGGACTTCCGGACCCTAACCGAGTATTGAAACGTTAGTTCTTCACTTAGCCGGGAATCTCCTGTGAATCAGCGGGATTCGACCGCCGCGTGACGCGCGGGCCGCGGACGCGGCGAAATCTGTTCAGTAGCTGAAGGATTGCTCTGGCACTCGGCTCGCCGCCCATGTGCGGCAAGAGGGTTCGCCGGAACTTCTCTTCGCGGCTTCCTCGGGTAAAGCGCGGGTTTGAGGGCTGTTCGAGTGGGGATGCCGGGGGCACTATGGAGCCATGGCCGGAGTCGAAATCAACGACACCTTCGTCCGGCGCACACTGGCCGACGGACGGGTGGAAGAGGTCGCGTGGACGGAACTGGCAGAGGTGCGGATCATTACGGCGGCCGACGGCCCGTTCGCGGGGGACGTGTTCTTCGTGCTGATCGGGGCGACCGGTAAGGGGTGCGTGGTGCCCTACTCGGCCGCCGACACCGCGTTCCTGGCCAAGCTGCAGTCACTACCGGGGTTCGACGACGCGAAGGTGGGGGAGGCGATGGTGGGCAGCGCCGACCGGCATTTCCGGGTCTGGCAGCGTCGGCACCACCGCGCGAATTAGGCCACCAGGTCGGCGTATTCGGGGTGCTCCCCGATGTACTTCTCGACGTACCAGCAGGTGGGAATGATCGAGAAGCCGTCCGTGCGCGCGTCGTTCAGCGCGAACTCCACCACCTGCGCGGCCACGCCGCGGCCCCGGAACTCGGGAAAGGTGAGGGTGTGCTGGATGTCGCGGACCCTGGTGTCGCCGTCCACCCGCTCCGCGTAGTCGGCGTAGCCCGCGAGAGTGCCGTCCAGGTAGATCTCGTAGCGGGTCGCGTCGGCATTGTGCTCCAGCTTGGTGCTCATGACCGGTGTGAACTCCCTTGCGATGCGGATTGTTCCGGCGGGCCGGTCAGAGGACCGCGCCCGGATTGAGTATCCCGTGCGGATCCAGCGCGTCCTTGATCCGGCGAGTGAGCGCCATCACATCGGGGCCGAGCTGATCCGGTAGCCAGGCCTTCTTGAGCCGGCCGACGCCGTGCTCACCGGTGATGGTGCCGCCCAGCCCGATGGCCAGCTCCATGATCTCGCCGAACGCGAGGTGCGCGCGCTCGGACTCCTCCGGGTCGGCGGGGTCGTGGACGATCAGGGGATGGGTGTTGCCGTCGCCCGCGTGCGCGATGACGGAGATGAGCACCCGCCGGTGCGCGGCGATCTCGGCGATGCCGGTGACCAGGTCGCCGAGCCGCGGCAGCGGCACGCCCACGTCCTCGAGCAGTAGCGGCCCTTTGCGTTCCACGGCCGGGATGGCGAATCGCCGTGCCGCGCAGAAGGCTTCGCCCTCGTCCGGATCGTCGGTGCGGAAAGCCTCGGTGGCCCCGGCCTTTTCGCAGGCGGCCAGCATGATGTCCGCCTCGTGCCCAGCGTGTTCGCCCGGGGCGTCGGACCGCGCCACCAGCAGCCCCGCCGCGTTCCGGTCGAGTCCCATGCGCAGCTCGTCCTCGACGGCATTGATGGCCACCGAATCCATGAATTCCAGCATGGAGGGCCGCAATTGGCCGGTGATGGCCAGGATCGCGTCGGTCGCCGCGGTGAGCGTGGGGAAGGTGGCGACCACGGTGGACTGCGGCGGCTGCGCGGGCAGCAGCCGCAGGGTCAGCTCGGTGATGATCCCCAGCGTCCCCTCGCTGCCCACGAAGAGTTTGGTCAGCGAGAGCCCCGCCGAGTCCTTGAGCCGCGGCCCGCCCAGCCGCACCACGGTCCCGTCGGCCAGGACGACCTCCATGCCGAGCACGTAATCGGTTGTGACGCCGTACTTCACGCAGCACAGCCCGCCGGCATTGGTGGCCGCGTTCCCGCCGATGGAGCAGATCTCGAAGGAGGACGGGTCCGGCGGATACCACAGCCCGTGTTCGGCCACGGCCCGCTTGACCTCGGCGTTCAGCAGTCCCGGCTGCACCACCGCGGTCCGCGTCACGGTGTCGACGCTGATCTCCCGCATCTTCTCGGTGCTCAGCACCAGCGCCCCGGGCTGTGCGGTGGCCCCGCCGGACAGTCCGGTCCCGGCCCCGCGCGGCACGATCGGCACCCGATGCTCGGCCGCCCACCGCACGGTGGCCGCGACCTGCTCGGTGGTCAGCGGCCGCACCAGCGCGAGCGCGGTCCCGGCCTCCGGATCCAGCGCCCGATCCTGCCGATATCCGGCCAGCACGTCCGGATCGGTCACCACCATGCCCGTCGGGAGCAGACCGCGCAGTGTGTCGAGATCGATGTCCACACTCAGGAACGTACGGGCTTCCGGCTGATTTGTCCGGAAGCCCGTACGACAATCGGGAGTTCTCAGTGTGCGGCGGCGGCCTTCGGCAGGGCGAGTGCGGCGGTGAGCACGACACCCAGCACCGCGGCCCCGCCGAGCGCGGCCATCTCCATGGCGGTCACGTAGCCGCCGGTCCCGTGGTGCGCGCCCAGGGCGGTGAAGAAGATCACCCCGAGAACCGTTGCGCCGATGGCGTTTCCGAACTGCTGCGAGGTGGTCAGCACCCCGGCCGCCATCCCGGCCTGCCGCGCCGGAATCCCCGACGACAGCACGGCCCCGACCACCGACGGAATGGTCAGCCCATTGCCGGTGCCGACGATCATCATGCCGGGGATGAGCGCGAGCACGGTCACGTTCTGGCCCATGGCGGCCAGCACGGCCAGGGTCAGCGCCAGCCCGGTGAGGCTGGTGAGCGTCCCCGCCACCATGACCCGATTACCGATCCGGGCGGCGACCCGCGGCGCGAGGAAGAACGAGCTGCCCGCGAAGCACAGTCCCAGCGGCGCGAAGGCCAGTCCTGCGGTGAGCGGCGCGAGCCCGAGCCCGTTCTGCAGCATGAGCGTCAGGCACAGCATGAATCCGGCGAAGAAGGTCAGGTATCCGCCCGCGATCACCAGTCCGAGGCTGAACCCGCGTTCACGCACCATGCCGGTGTCGAGGACGGGTTCGCCGCCGCGCGTGGCCAGCCGGTTCTCGTAGCGCAGGGTGAGCAGCAGCACCGGGATCGAGGCGAGCATGCTGACCCAGGTCCACACCGGCCAGCCCTCGGGACGCCCCAGTGTGATCGGGACCAGCAGCAGTGCCAGCGCGGCCGAGATGCCCAGCGCGCCGATCGGGTCCAGTTTCGGCCGGTGGGTCGGCTCGTGCCGGGGCAGCCAGCGCGCGGCCAGCGCGGCGGCGATCAGCCCGATGGGCACATTGATGTAGAAGATGGTGCGCCAGCCCCACCCGAACAGGTCGGCGTCGAGCAGCACCCCGCCCAGCACCTGACCCGATACCGCGCCGATGCCGATGGTGGCGCCGAAAGCGGCCATGGCCCTGGGCCGTTCGTGCGGCGGGAAGAGCGTGTTGATGAGTGCGAGCATCTGCGGCACCATGAGCGCCGCGGTGCCGCCCTGCAGAATGCGGAAGGCGACCAGCGCCCAGGCATTGGGCGCGAGCCCGCACAACAGTGAGGCGAAGGTGAAGGCGAGCATGCCGATCACGAACAGCCGCCGGTGTCCGTGCAGGTCACCGAGCCGGCCGCCGGTGATCAGGCCCGAGGCGTAGGCGAAGCCATAGCCGCCGACGATGAGTTCCAGTGCCGATTCACCGGCGTGCAGGTCGTGTTCCAGCGAGGACGCGGCGACATTGACGACGAACCAGTCGAACATCGCCATGAACATGGCACTGAGGATGACGGGTAGCGCGCGCCAGCGGGCGGCGAACTCGAGGGGGCCGCTCGCGACGGGAGCCGTTGCGGCAGGCCGGTTTTCGAGGGTGGTCACGTCGTTCTCCCGAGCGTGAAGGGGGAATGGGGGTGGCGGGCGCGCCGTTGCGCCGGAAACTCGAGTCTTGTAACTAACCGGTTGGTTAGAGATATTCCACGGGGATCCCCGGCTTGTCAACCGGTTGGTTGGTTACCATCGAGGGCATGGCAGGCATCAGGGATCCCGAGGCCACGAAGGCGCGCATCTTCGAGGCCGCGACCGCGGAATTCGCGCAGTACGGGATCGCCGGGGCGCGGGTGGACCGCATCGCGCGCAATGCCAAGGCCAACAAGCAGCTCATCTACGCCTACTTCGGCGACAAGGAGAAGCTCTTCCATCAGGTGCTGGAGAAGACCATGCTGGCCGTGGCCGGCTCGGTGACCACCGATATCGAGGACCTCGACACCTGGATCGACCAGCACATCGACTACCACCGCGAGCATCCCGAATTGCTGCGCCTGCTGCAGTGGGAGGCCCTGGAACTGGGCCGGGAGCACGCCTCGGCAGGCGAATTGCGCTGCGGCCGTTACCTGGAGAAGCGCGAGAAGGTCGAGGTGGCGCAGGGCAAGGGCCTGATGCGCGCGGACATGCCGTCCGGTCAGGTGCTGATGCTGCTCATGTCGATGATCAACTATCCGCTGGCCGTCCCGCAGGTCAACGCCTTCACCATCGGCGTGGACGCCGATCCGGAGGAGCAGCGCGCGTGGATCAAGGACGCCATCCGCCGCATCGTCGCGCCCGAGACCGCGGCGTCGGTCGCCGGGCCGGACGCGGGCGCCGGGGCGTAACCGCTCGTACTCGCGCAGTACACTGCCGCGGTGTCCGATGCCAAGCTAGAGATCCAAATGCTGCACGACCGCGTCATGGTCAAGCTCAACCCCGAGGCGGGCGAGCGGCGCAGCAGTGGCGGCATTCTCATCCCGGCCACCGCGCAGGTGGCCAAGCGCCTGTCGTGGGGCGAGGTCTGTGGTGTGGGTTCCCATGTCCGCGCGGTGAGCGTCGGCGACCAGGTGCTGTTCAGCGCCGACGATCAGTTCGAGGTGGAGATCCAGGCGCAGGCGTATTACGTGCTGCGCGAACGCGATCTGCACGCCGTCGCCAACTCACACCCCGAGCACGGCACCGGCCTCTACCTGTAGTCGATCGAATATCAACGGCCCGCGTTCTTTTCGGGAACGCGGGCCGTTGTCGTACCCGTGTGTCAGACCGTCTTGATGATGCCGCCGTCGATCACATAGTCCGCGCCGGTGATGATGGCGGCCTGCTCGGAGGCCAGGAAGGTCACCAGCGCCGCCACCTCCTTCGCTTCGGCGATGCGGCCGGAGGCGATATTGAACTGCGCCGGAATGGCGTTCAGGAACTGCTCGTGGTCCATGCCGTTGGCCGCGGCCAGTTTCGCGCCGAGGTGGTCGGGGCCGCGCCAGATGTCGGTGCCGACCGGCCCGGGCGACACCGTGTTGACGCGGACGCCCTGCGGGCCGAACTCCTCGCTGAGCCGCTTGCCGAAGTTGGTGAGCGCGGCCTTGGCCTCGCTGTAGCCCGCCGGGCCGGCCGCCGGAATCCGCGCGTTGATCGAGGATACGGTCACGATCGCGCCGCGCCGCTCGATTATGCTCGGCAATGCCGCGCGGGTGGTGGTCACGACGCCGAACAGGTTGAGGTCGAACAGCTTTCGCCACTGCTCTTCCGGGGCGTCCAGGAACCCGCCCAGGGTCAGCTGGTCGGCGTCGCCGCCGCCCACATTGTTGACCAGGATGTCGATGCCGCCGAGCTCGGACAGCGCCGCCTCGACCGCGGCCAGCGCGCCCTCGGTGGTGCTCAGATCGGCGGAAACCGCTGCTGCCGCGACCTTTTCGAGCTCCGGGGTGACGTTGCGGGCCACGCCCACGACGCGCACGCCCTCATCGGCCAGCGCTTCGGCGACGGCCAGTCCGATGCCCCGGCTGGCGCCGGTGACGAGGGCGGTCTTGCCGTTCAGTCCGAGATCCATGATTCGTACCTTTCTTGAACTGTAGGTCAAAAACTGGGGTAGAGGAAAGGGCCGCCGGATGCGGCCCGTGAGTCGTTCAGAGAGTGGTCAGTGCGGTGTCGATAATGCGGTACAGCGTCTCCGCGTCCGCGATCTTGGCCATGATGCGAAGGCCGCCAATGGTATTCATCAAGAACTCGCTGTAGGCCAGGACGTCGAGTTGCGTTGGGACATCGCCGTCGCGCTGCCCCTGCTCGATGCGCTCGGTGAACGCCTCGACCAGGTGTGTGTGCGCGGCCGTCACCGCCTTGGTCGCCTCGGCATCATGCCCGCCGAGCTCCATGGCGGTATTCACCACCAGGCACCCCCGGCGGACCGGCTGCGCCAGATCATTGTCGACGGTCCACCGCATCCAGGCGCGCAGTCGTTCGCGGGTCGTCCCCGGCTGTGACAAGACCTCCCGGGCCAGTTCCACCCCGGTCCGGTCGTAGAGCGCCATGCACTGGTCGAACAACTCCCGCTTGCTTCCGAAGGTGTTGTACAGACTGCCTTTTCCGACTCCGCAGGCTTCCGCGAGCTGGGCGGGAGAGGTGTTCGCATAGCCATGGGTCCAGAACGTCTCCATTGCACGTTCCACCACGGCGTCTTCGTCGAAGTTCCGTGGTCGGCCCATGAATGCAAAAGTACCCCGTTCTGGACCTGGAGGTCAAGAACGGGGTACTTCACGAAACCGCTACAGCGCCTTCAGTTCCTCGGTGACCGCGCCGACGGACTTCTTGGCGTCGCCGAAGAGCATGGAGGTGTGGTCGGCGTAGAACAGCGGGTTGTCGATGCCGGCGAAGCCGGAGTTCATCGACCGCTTGAGCACGATCACGCTCTTGGCCTGGTCGACGTTGAGGACCGGCATGCCGTAGATCGGGGACGAGGCGTCCTCGCGGGCGGCCGGGTTGGTGACGTCGTTGGCGCCGATGACCAGGGCGACATCGGTGCGGGCGAACTCGCCGTTGATGTCGTCCATTTCCTTCATGGCGTCGTAGGAGACCTCGGCCTCGGCCAGCAGCACGTTCATGTGGCCGGGCATGCGACCGGCGACCGGGTGGATGGCGTACTTGACCTCGACGCCCTTGGCCTCGAGCAGGGCCGCCATCTCCTTGACCGCGTGCTGGGCCTGGGCCACGGCCATGCCGTAACCCGGGACCACGATGACCTGGTTGGCGTAGGCCATCTGGATCGCGGCGTCCGCGGCGGAGGTGGCCTTGGCCTGCTTCTGCTCGCCACTGCCCGATGCGCCGGGAGCCGTTGAACCACCACCGAATCCGCCCGCGACGATGGCGGGGATGGACCGGTTCATGGCCTTGGCCATCAGGTTGGTCAGGATGGTGCCGGACGCGCCGACGATCATGCCGGCCACGATCATGGCGGTGTTGTCCAAAGCCAGACCCGCGGCGGCCGCGGACAGACCGGTCAGCGCGTTGAGCAGCGAGATGACGACCGGCATGTCGGCGCCACCGATGGGCAGCACCACCATCAGGCCGAGAATGCCGGCCAGCACCAGCACCGCGATCATCCAGTACTGCGGCACGCCGGTGTCGGTCGCGCCGATGCCGATCACCACGGCCGCGGCGATCGAGCCCGCCAGCAGCAGCAGGTTCAGCGGCTGCTGCAGCTTGCCCACGCCGATCGGCTTGCCGGGCAGGATCTCCTGCAGCTTGCCGAAGGCGATCACCGAGCCCCAGAACGAGACCGAGCCGATGATGGCCGCGAACAGCGAGGCGATCACGATGTGCACGGTGGGCTGCTCGTGCACCGCGGAAAAGCCCTTGGTGTCGAGGAATTCGGCCCAGGCGATGAGCGCCACCGTGCCACCGCCGACGCCGTTGAACGCGGCGACCAGCTGCGGCATGGCGGTCATCTTGGTGAAGCGGGCGGGCGGAACGCCCAACCCCACGCCGACCACCAGGCCCGCGACGATGATGATCCAGTTATTGGTGTGCCGGATGGAGATGAGCGTCGCGACGACCGCGATGACCATGCCGGTCGCGGCGATCTGGTTGCCGCGCACCGCGGTCTTGGGACCGGTCAGGCCCATCAGACCGTAGATGAACAGCGCGAACGCGACGATGTAGAGGATATTGACCAGATTGTCCATGGCTCAGTGGCCCGCCTTCACAGATTCGTCGCTGCGCTTCGCTTCGCCCGCAGCAGGCTTCTTCGCCTTGAACATGCCCAGCATGCGGTCGGTCACGACGAAACCGCCGATGACGTTCAGGGT